>CAIWRU010000072.1 GCA_903915155.1 uncultured Mucilaginibacter sp. | reverse complement strand
CGGGCTGTGTCCAAATACGGCCTTTTTGAATCTCATACCTAAATTTGGCTTGTTTTGGCAGTGTCCATACAATTAAACAGATACTCACCGCCATCATTAAAAACTTAAGATTGCGGGCATATTTGCGCAGTATAGCCTTTTGGCGCGAAGAAGACAGATTAGCCATTTATTTAGTTAAAGCTATCAAAATTAAGATTTAATTATTGATTTACTGAATTATTGAGTGAATTAGCGAATGAGTGAATTAGTGAATTGTTGTTAAGCATTGGCGGTAATGGCGCTTTATTTAACTCACCCCGACTGCCCCCGATAGCCATCGGGGTGGTCGACCCTCTCTTCGCCTGCGGCGGAAACAGGGTAAAATTGCCGATTGTTTTAATGTGAGTACCTTGGAGTACCTGAAAAAAGTTGCGGGTTTTCTTCCATTTTGTTGACCTTTTTTGTGTCAACCAATTTCAGGACGAGACAGTGTTCAAAATTGTTCATCTCCCGTGAACGCCGGAAAATATTAATGTGCTGATAGTTAGCTTACTAGGTGTTTGGGGGTGTATGTGTAGCATTTTTGTTTGTTTCGGTGTGTTTGGGCTTGTTTAGGTTCTGTTTATGGGGCGTTTAGGTACTGTTTGGGCTCTGTTTAGGTGCGTTTAGGTTGTGTTTGGGTTATGGTATTTTGTTGATATACAGTTAAATGTGAACAGAAGAAAATCTTTAAAAAAAGAAGTTATAATATTATGCGTGCATAGTATTTTCATTAATTAAAAAGTATAAATTTGCACCACCAATTAATAATTTCAGCATGAACGAAGTAGTAATAGTAGCAGCAACGCGCACCCCGATAGGCAGTTTTGGCGGTAGTTTATCCCCATTAAGCGCCACGCAGCTGGGGAGCATAGTTATAAAATCGGCTATTGAAAAATCAGGCCTAAAACCTGAGCATATACAGGAAGTTTTTATGGGTAACGTGCTGTCGGCCAATGTTGGCCAGGCACCGGCAACTCAAGCGGCTATATTCGCGGGGCTGCCCTATTTGCCCGCGACTACCGTTAACAAGGTTTGTGCATCGGGCATGAAAGCAATTATGCTGGGCGCTCAAAGTATAGCTACGGGTCAAAATGATATTGTACTGGCAGGTGGTATGGAAAGCATGAGCAATGTGCCCTATTACTTAGATAAGGCCCGCAATGGTTATCGTTTAGGTAACGGACAAATAATAGACGGACTTGTTAAAGATGGCCTGTGGGACGTTTATAATGATTACCACATGGGTTCAGCTGCTGAACTTTGTGCCACAGAATGCAATATAAGCCGCGAAGACCAGGACACTTATGCCATTGAATCATACAAAAGAGCTCAAAAGGCGCAAAGCGAAGGGAAATTCAAAAACGAAATAACCCCTGTTGAATTAAAAGATAAAAAAGGCGACATCGCCCTGTTTGCCGACGATGAAGAACCTGCGGCGGTAAAATTTGATAAGATACCGTTGTTAAAACCAGTATTTAAAAAAGATGGTACGGTTACGGCAGCAAACGCCTCCACCCTGAATGATGGCGCGGCTGTTGTTATTTTAATGAGTAAACAAAAGGCCGATGAACTGGGCATAAAACCAATAGCTAAAATAATTGCCTATGCCGATGCTCAGCAGGCCCCAGAATGGTTTACTACTGCGCCGTCAAAAGCTATCCCGTTGGCACTACATAGGGCAGGTTTATCAACTGAAGAAATTGATTATTTCGAGATAAATGAGGCGTTCTCGGTAGTATCATTAGCCAACAACCAGGCTTTAAACCTTGATGCTGAAAAGGTAAACGTTAATGGTGGCGCAGTTTCACTGGGGCATCCGCTGGGCGCTTCGGGTGCAAGGATAGTGGTTACTTTACTATCGGTATTACAACAAAATAAAGGAAAATATGGTGTAGCAGGAATTTGTAATGGCGGCGGCGGCGCAAGTGCAATTGTTATCGAAAATTTTCGTTAATTGTGTTGATGAAACGACTACTACTCACCTGCTTAATAATCCCCCTGCTGGCCCTATCGGTGTTTGCGCAGCATTCTGATGATACCAAATACCAAAACGAGCTCAGGATGTATGAGGATAGCCTGGCTGACCTTGGTAAAACCTTCATAAATGCCGATGTTGACCTTGCACGTAAAGACGCTAACTACCAATTTATTAAAACATTGGTTACCGCGCTTAAAATTCCAAACTCATTCCTCTACCCTTTCGATTCGGTTAAAAGCGTAACCATTGTAAACGCCCCCGATAACCGTTTCAGGTTATTAACCTGGCATGTGATGAACGATGATGGCAGCTACCGTTTTTATGGTGCTATACAAATAAATACTGGTGGGCAGTTGAAACTGTTCCCGCTTAATGATTATTCGCCATTACTTAAAGCCCCCGAGGATTCTGTTGTTGACAATACCAAATGGTACGGCTGCCAATACTATAAAGTGATTAAAGTGGGTGGCGACAAGCCTTACTATGTTATGCTGGGTTGGAAAGGGAACACCGCCAAATCAACCAAAAAAGTAATTGAAGTGCTTTCCTTCAAAAATGATAAGCCGGTTTTTGGCATGCCGGTTTTTGATAACAGCCGCAATAAAAAAAGAATAATTTTTGAATACACGCGCCAGGCGTCCATGCTGTTAAAGTATGTGCCCGATGAGCATTTGATCGTCTTCGATCATCTTTCGGCGCCTGATGAGAAATCAAAAAAGTTAACGGAAACCTATGGACCTGATATGACCTATGATGGATACAGATTAAAAGAAGGCCGCTGGGAGCACGTTGATAACCTTGATATGCGCAATGTTCCTGACGACAAGGACAAGGATTACACCGACCCCAAAAAACAGGCCGCAATCGACCGTGCGAGTGATCAACAATAAAATTGAATTGCTTTTACATCCTTATAATCAAAACATTAGCTATATATTGCGTAATACTTTCGATATAAAATTTTGAATTAATAGAATAATAGTATTTTAGTCGCACTTTAACTGACTTTATGAGTGAATATACACCCGTAGCTGACGCTATTCCGCAAAAACCGAAGTACCCAAGAGCCGTACCTTTTATTATAGGTAACGAAGCCGCCGAACGTTTCAGCTTCTATGGCATGCGCTCCATACTGGTTACCTTCCTGGTAGCCCAGTTTTATAACCCTTTAAATAATCCCGCTTTAAAAGCAACCGCCGAAGCACATGCCAATGCGAGTACTCACTTTTTTGTAACATTGGCTTATGCCATGCCATTTGTTGGCGGTATAGTAGCCGATTGGTTTACAGGAAAATACAAGATCATACTTTACATCTCCCTTGTTTATTGTATGGGCCATTTGTTTTTGGCCATGTTCGATACGAATTTAACGGGTTTTACTGCGGGCCTTATTTTGGTAGCAGTTGGTGCGGGAGGTATCAAATCATGCGTGTCAGCCAATGTGGGTGACCAGTTTGATGAAAGTAACCAGGAACTGCTT
>CAIWRU010000071.1 GCA_903915155.1 uncultured Mucilaginibacter sp. | reverse complement strand
ATTCTAATCTTTTTGTATATTTATTTGGATTAAGTCTAAATAAGCCTTTATTTTGCGTCGATATAAAAACACACACGATGCAAACAAAAACTCTTACTCTATTAATTTCCTTCTTATTCGTTTCTGGTTCATTATTTGCCCAGCAAACTTCCGAAGATTCATTAAACAATAATAATCTTTCAAAAAGCTCAACCACAATTGGCGGCTACGGCGATGTTTTTTACCAGCGCAACAATAACCTTGGTACCTCAAAGGTCAACCTCGAGCGTTTTGTACTTTTTACCGGGCATAAATTCAATGACAAAGTTTCGTTTTTCTCTGAATTGGAAGTTGAAGATGCCAAAGTATCCGGCGGCGAAAGCGGTGGCGAGGTTTCGGTAGAACAAGCCTACCTTAAATTCAACTTGAGCCCCAACCAATACATAGTTGCAGGTTTAATTATACCACATATAGGTATATTAAACGATAACCACCTGCCCAATACCTTTAATGGTAATGAGCGCAACTATGTTGAAACCTTTATTATTCCTACAACCTGGCGAGAGTTAGGCGTTGGCTTATTTGGTACTGTAAATGGGTTACCGCTAAATTACTCGGTTGGCTTAATGAATGGCTTAAACGGAAGTGGTTTTGAACACGGCGAGGGTTTAGAAAGTGGTAAGTTTGAAGGCAAAAATGCCACCGCAAACAACCTGGCGGTTACCGCTTCATTGCAATACTACCAGGGCAATTTTAAGGCCCAGCTTTCCGGCTATTATGGTGGTACGGTAGGCGAGAGCAAACGTAAAGCTGATAGTCTTGGTTTAAACTCGGGCATATTTGGTACACCGGTAGCACTTGGCGAGGGTGATGTGCAATATGCAAAAGGTGGCTTTTCCGCAAAGGCATTGGCTACCATAGTTTCAATACCCGATGCATCCAATATCAACCGTGCTTTTGCTAGCAACACTCCGCAGAAAGAATACGGTGCTTACCTTGAATTAGCGTACGACCTTTTATTCCTTAACAAACGCCCGCACGAACAGCAGTTGATTGTTTTTGCCCGCGACGAAAGGTTCGACATGAACTACCAGATACCCGCGAATGGAATATACGATGGTACGCTCGATCAAAACCACATAGTAGCAGGGTTTAGTTACCTGCCAAACAAAAACGTGATAATCAAGGCCGATGTGAGGTTTATTACAACCGGCAAGCAAAACCCCGATCTTATAGCCAACCCAAACCCGGCCGCAGCACCATACCAGGTAAACAATAATTTGATTGATCTGGGCATAGGGTTTTCATTCTAAATCAAAAAAATATGGACAGGAGAAAATTCGTAAAGCAATCATGTACTGTATGCCTGGCGGTTAGCGCGGGTATGGTTATCGGTTCACTATCATCATGCGCCACATTGCCGGTTTATAAAACCGCTGTAGCCAACAAACAGGTAAGCGTACCAACCGCCTTGTTTGCCCAAAGCAATTTTCAACTGATACAGCCGCAGGGTATGTACTATAACATCGGCCTCAGAAAAGAGGATGATGGCACCTATACTGCGTTATTATTGAGGTGTACGCACGCCGATAACCAGTTATCCCCGGCAGGCAATAATGGCTTCACCTGCAATTTGCATGGCAGCCAGTTTGATAAGGAAGGACACGTTACACACGGCCCCGCCGAACGTGATCTTAAAAAATACCCCACACAAATCATCTCAAATCAAATCATCATCAACTTAAGTTAGAAATGAAAAATTTGCTCTATTCTGTATTAGTTATTGGCGCAATTGCCACTGGATTTGCCGGGTGCTCTAAAAGTCCTGTAAATAATTCTACTACAAACCAAACAACATTGGAAGGCCAGGTGCTGACCGATTTTTCGAACAACCTGGTTAACACTAACTACCAGGATATACAAGCAAAAGCCAGTATTATGAATGATGCTGTAAACGCTTTTGTAGCCAACAGCACCGATCAGAACTTAGCTGCTACACAGCTTGCCTGGAAAAACACCCGTGCAGCATGGGAATCATGCGAAGGCTTTTTATTCGGCCCGGTTGAAGATGATAGTTACGACCCCGATATGGACGACTGGCCGGTTAATAAGATCGATCTGGACTCATTATTAGCAAGCCCAAACCCTTTAACTGTTACTGATATTACACCACTGCAAACCACCTTAAAAGGTTTCCACGCTATTGAGTACATTATATTCGGCGTTGGCAGCACACGTAAAGCAGCCCAGGTTACAGACCGCCAAAAAACATACCTGGTTTCGCTAGCGCAAAGCCTGTATGGCACAACCACCGACCTGCGCAACAGCTGGGACCCCACACAGGGCAACTATACCGCGCAGGTTATCAATGCAGGTAAAGGCAGTTCGGCTTTCACCAGCAGGCAGGCGGTGTTTTTGGCGCTCGTAGGTTCAATGGCCGATATTTGTAATGAAGTCGCCAACGAAAAAATGCAAACACCGTTTGCCGCCAAAGACTCAACGCTTTCTGAATCTTCGTTCTCGCACAACTCAATAAACGATTTTACCCATAACATAGCAGGTATAAAAAATGCTTACCTCAGCAGTTACACCGGTGCAAATGGTAACCACAGCTTAAGCGAACTGGTGGCCTCAAAAAATGCATCGTTAAACAATACGCTGTTGTCGCAAATGAACGCAGCAATAGCATCATTCAACGCCTTCAGTTCACTAAACGTTAGTTTCGAACAGGCTATATATACCCAACGCAGCACCATTACAAAAGTACAGGCTACAATAAACACCCTGAAAGCCTCGCTCGAAGGCGACCTGAAAGATTTTGTAGTAACAAACATTAAGGACTAATTACAAAGTGAAGAAATTAAAAGTAATAGGGCTGTTGACCATTGCAGTATTGTTATTGGTTAAATGCCAAAAATCGGCCGTATTCCCTAATAATGAGTATAATGATCAGCTTTCCGGCGGCAGTGAAACAGTTTTCGATGCCACTTCACAGGCTTTCGGTAATATGTTTCCTGAATTAACAGGATATGATGTACACGTACATACCCTGGGCGATCTCACCTTTAATCAATCATTTGTAACCGCCCCGGCAATCATCCATAGCGGGTTAGGGCCCATTTTCAATAATACGGCATGCACCAATTGCCACCATAACGACGGTATTGGCTTGCCCACAGCAGGCGATTCACAATCATCATTGTTACTGCGGATAAGCCTGCCGGGCGAAGATGCACACGGCGGCCCTGTTGCTGTACCGGGTTACGGTTTACAATTACAGGACAAAGCCGTTTTCGGAAAACTGCCCGAATGCAAGGTGAACATTACCTATATAACCCAGGTTTTAGCATTTGCCGATGGCGAACAATACGAACTGCGCGCACCTACCTACACGTTAAGTAATTTATATACCGCCATGCCCGCCGGGTATTTACTATCCCCGCGCTTAGCTCCGCCGATGATTGGGCTGGGCTTACTGGAAGCGATACCCGAAAGTGAAATAGTCGCTGGTGCCGACCCTAACGATGCTAATGGCGATGGTATAAAAGGTCACGCCAATTACGTATGGGATGCCGTAACACAAACACGGCAGTTGGGCAGGTTTGGTTGGAAAGCTAACACAGCCAGCATCCTTACACAGGTAGCCACCGCTTTTAACCAGGATATGGGCATTACCTCAAGCGTATTGCCGGTTGAGAACAGCTTCGGTCAATCACAGTATGATGGGTTGACCGATGACCCTGAACTACCCGACAGCCTGTTAAATTCTGTGAAGTTTTACGCGCAAACATTAGCCGTACCTGCCCGCAGAAATACCACCGATGCAACCGTGAAAAGGGGCGAGACCTTATTTATATCGATGAAATGTGTTAACTGCCATAAGCAAACCTTTACTACAGGTGTCGACGTGGCACGGCCATACCTTTCAAACCAGGTTATACACCCATACACCGATATGCTTGTACATGATATGGGCCCAGGCCTTGCCGATAACCGCCCTGATTTCCTGGCAAGCGGCACCGAATGGCGCACAGCACCGTTATGGGGACTGGGATTATACACTATGGTAAACAGCCCTGGCTATTTTCTGCACGACGGCCGCGCCCGCACCATTACCGAAGCCATCATGTGGCACGGCGGCGAAGCTGAAAAATCAAAAACTAATTTCAGTAACCTGTCATCAACCGATAGGGCGGCGGTATTGAAATTTCTACAGTCGCTATAGTTAGTTAATTAGTGACTGGAGATTAGAGATTAGTAGCTACCCCTTACTAATCTCTAATTAACTAATCTCTGATTTCTAACCTAATTTTCATCATTTATTCATTTGTATTTCTTTTATTAGCATCTTCAAAAAATAATATAGTATTTTTATTTAATGCGCGCTTTTTGGTTAATCCTGTGTTTACTATTCCCCTTTGTTACACTTGCACAAAACGGCATCATTACCGGCAAGGTTACCCGCACCGATACTAAGGCCCCGATAGGCCAAGCCAACGTATTTTTAAGTAATACCACCGCAGGCTCGGCAACAGCCGATGACGGTACCTTTACCTTAGCCCATTTAAAACCGGGAGAATATACCCTCGTAGTTAGTATCATTGGTTATGAAGGCTACACCAAAACGGTACTGGTTGGCAGCGAACCCATTAAGCTGGATATTGAACTATCGCCCAAAACTATTGAGCTGCGCGATGTGGTTATCACCACTCCGGCCAATTGGAAAAAGAACTACGACCAGTTTGTACGCGATTTTATCGGCACGGATGAGAACGCCAAACAATGCTTTGTTGAAAACCCGCACGAAGTAAACCTCGAATACCACAAATCGCAGCAAATGCTCGAGGCTTACACCAATACTTTTTTAGTGGTTGATAACCTGGCACTGGGCTATAAGGTTAAATTTTTAATAAACGAATTTACCAGCAGCAAGCTTACCGACATTATTTCCTACAGCGGTCAGCGGCTTTTCCAGGAACTGCCCGGTAGTAAAAAGCAAAAGGCAGAATGGCACAAAAAACGCGAGGCGGCCTATTACGGCTCGGCTATGCACTTTTACCGATCGCTTTATGCAAATAAACTCGACTCCGAAGGTTTCCAGATGATGAAACTAACCCGTATGCTTAACCCAAACCGGGCGCAGGAGGGTGAGATACAGCAAAAAATAAAATTCTTTAATGATGGCCGCCACCGCGATTCCATAAATTACTGGATAGGGCAGGAAAATATGTCGAAGTATTTCAGGGAACACTTGTACAGAGATCCTTTGCCGATAAACGCCGTACTATACAAAACGGAAAAACCGGGAATTTTTGCTGTCGATTTTACCGATTGCCTGTATATCATCTACACAAAAAAGATGGAGGAGACCGATTTTAAAAATCTTTACCGGCCATTGGATATGCCAAATTATGAAACCACGGTAGCCACCATCGCCAAACCTTACTTTTTTGATACCAACGGTGTTGTTTTTGGTGATTCAGCACCGCTATATGAAGGCACCTGGTCAAAATCAAAACTATCCGACCTGCTCCCAGTGGATTACGCTCCTGACGATAAATAACGTGAGTTCGGTATAAGAATAACAATGACCCGTAGGGTCAACCCTTTGTAGAAAAAAACAAAATGATAATTTTTGCCTCGTCAGAGGCTACCCTTTGCGAATTTGGGTAGCTCCTGACGGAGCAATATTCTTTTCTTTATCTTTTTCTACAAAGGGGCAGTCCTTATAGGACATTTTTAAAAAACTAAAAATTATATCGAACTCACGTTAAATAAATTCGTGTCCATATTTATCTAACCCAGTTGAATTTGTATCAATTCGTGAAATTCGTGTCTATTTAAATCATTACATTTGTCGGCATAAAATACTATGAAGTTTATTTATCAAACGTGGTGGAAAGTGATTGCCGTTTTACTGGTATTTTCCACTCTTTTTACCGGCATCTTACTTCCAGTACCAACATTGCCCATACTGCACGAAACCATACGCAACCTGTACTTCCACGTACCTATGTGGATGGGGATGCTTACCGTATTTATTGTTTCGGTTTACTTCAGCATACGATATTTGCGCTACGGTAACGAGAACGATGACCTTGCCGCTGTTGAATGTGTGAATGTGGGGCTACTGTTTTATACACTGGGATTATTAACCGGCATGTTATGGGCAAAATACACCTGGGGCCAGTTCTGGAGTGGCGACCCTAAACAAAACAGTGCGGCTATCGCGTTCCTGTTATATTGTGCTTACCTGGTGCTGCGTAACTCGATAGATGAGGAACAGAAGCGCGCCAAAATATCAGCCATCTACAACATTTTTGCTTTCCCTATAATGATTGTGCTCATATTCGTTTTACCACGCATGACCGACTCACTACACCCCGGAAGCGGTGGCAACCCTGCCTTTGGCAAATACGATTTGGATAATGGTATGAAGATAGCTTTTTACCCCGCTATGCTCGGCTGGCCTTTTATTGCTTTGTGGATAGCAACTATTCGCTACCGCATACGTTTAATTGAAAACAAAAAGAATGCTATAAACTGATATGAAGACCATCATGAGCTGCCGTTTAAAATCAAAAATAACAGCTCATGATAGCTTCATTACCATTAATAAACAAATTATAATAATGAAAAAACTAACTTTTTTATTGCTTTTACTTTTAAGCACCACAGCCGTTTTTGCCCAGGACCCATCGGTTCAAATGGACGATGCCTTGCGTGCCAATGGTAAAATATACGTTGTTGTAGCAGTTTTAGCCATCATTTTTACCGGTATTGCTATTTATTTGTTCACTATTGACAGGCGATTGAAAAAAATCGAAAAAGAAAAATAGTCCAAAAAATAGGTTTAAATTGTTTAAACACAGATTTGTTGGGTTGTTAACAACTATCAGTAATTCTATCTGCTTTTAATTTGCAATATTGATAAAAAATGTACCAACTTTGCGCAGTTTTTTAACAATATAATAATTATATAACAAAAATTATGGCTACCAATATTAATGCTGCCGTGGGAACCGATCACTTTTTTAGTGATGTATGTAAGTTCTTCGATCACGCAGCAACCTTTACAAAACACGATGCTGGTTTGCTCGACCAGATAAAATCATGTAACAGCGTTTTCCGTTTCCGTTTCCCCATGCGTAAAGGCAATGGCTTTGAGGTAATAGATGCCTGGCGCGTTGAGCACTCGCAGCACCAGTCGCCAACAAAAGGCGGTATACGCTACAGCGAAATGGTGAACGAGGACGAAGTAATGGCGCTTGCCGCGTTAATGACCTATAAATGCGCAATTGTAAATGTACCCTTCGGTGGTGCAAAAGGCGGTATAAAGATCAACCCTAAAAACTATACCGTCGGCGAATTGGAGAACATCACCCGCCGCTATACAGTTGAATTAATAAAGAAAAACTTCATAGGCCCCAGTATTGACGTACCCGCACCTGATTATGGATCGGGCGAGCGCGAAATGAGTTGGATAGCCGATACCTACGCCACCATGAATCCCGGTCAGCTGGATGCTATGGGTGCTGTAACAGGTAAACCTATCGCTTTGCAAGGTATCGCAGGCCGCCGCGAAGCTACTGGCCGTGGTGTTGCCATTGCCATACGCGAATGTGTGAGCGTAGGCGAGGATATGCAGAAAATAGGCCTTACCACAGGCATATCGGGCAAAAAAGTAATTGTACAGGGTTTGGGTAATGTGGGTTATCATTCAGCAAAATTCCTTTCAGAGTTTGGAGCCACCATAGTGGGCCTTTGCGAATATGATGGCGCTATTTATAATGAAGACGGACTGGATGTTGAAGCTGTATTCCAGCACCGCAAAACAACCGGAACGATATTAGGCTACGCCGGATCAAAAAAAGAATTTAAAAATCCGATGAAAGGCCTGGAGCAGCCATGCGATATATTGGTGCCTGCCGCTTTAGAAAATCAAATCACAATAGACAATGTTAAAAACATAAAAGCTAAAATTATAGCCGAAGGCGCCAACGGCCCAACTACACCGGCCGCTGAAGCTGCTTTTTATAAAAACGGTGGTATCATTATCCCGGATATGTATGCAAACGCCGGCGGTGTAACTGTATCATATTTCGAATGGTTAAAAAACCTGTCGCACGTAGCATTCGGCCGCATGAACAGGCGCTTTGAAGAAAACTCAAACCTTAACCTGGTAAACATGGTCGAGGGCATAACAGGCGTTTCACTAAACAGCGCCCAACGCTCAAGCATCATCAAAGGTGCATCGGAGCTTGAACTGGTAAATTCAGGGTTAGAAGACACCATGATTCGCTCATACCACGAGATACGCGAAACCTTCGTTAACACACCCGGCATCGATACCCTGCGTACCGCAGCCTTTGTTGGCGCTATCAACAAAATAGCCGTTTCATACCAAAACTTAGGTGTTTGGCCGTGAGAAATTTTTAAGATATATTATACTAAGCCGGCACGAAACTGCCGGCTTTTTTAATTCCCTCCCCTGGGAGGGGTGCGGCTGACCGTGAAGTGGCAGGGAGGGGTTAATAAAGCGAAAAGTAAACTGTCATTTTACTTCCCCTTTATCTCCTTAGTAACCCTCGCAACTTCTTTCAATAATAAAGGGAATGCAGGTTCCGGCATACCGCCATGGTCAAATCCCTCAAGTTTATACAATCTGGTGGTTTTACTGCCTACAAGTTTCATCATGCGTAGCAGATAAGCGTTTTCTTCATATCGCCCATATAGTTCCAACTCCGGGTCGCCGGTAATTAACAGCATAGGCGGCGCATCGGCACGTACATAATACAAGGGTGCGTATTCATCAATTACAGGTTGAGTAGGCTGCATCCCACGTTCCGCCCGAATAGTAAAATGCGTGATCGCCTGCCCGCTAAAGGGGATAAGCGCGGCAATCCTGTTAGCATCAATATTATATTTAGCCAAATATTCCTTATCCAGCGTTATCATCATATCCAAATAACCACCCGCCGAATGACCGGAGAGGAATATCAGTTTATCACTGCCGCCATATTGAGCGATGTGCTGAAATACCCATGCTACGGCCGCCGCCGCATCATTTATATAAGCAGGCGCTTTTACTTTGGGTGAAAAACGATACTCTACACTGATAATGCCATAGCCCTTTTCAAGCAATGCCTTAGGTATATCTTTCGACCCCGCCATTAAGCTGCCGCCATGGAACCACACAATAGTGGAAAAATCTTTTACTCCTTTCGGGTAATAAAGGTCAAGCTTACACTGTGAATCAATGTAAGCATCCTTTTTGTTGATAGAATCTGGATAATAATGGATGTCTTTTTCAAGTGTGTACTGTTGTTGCGCCTGTGCGGTCAAGGCGCTGATAAATAATAACAGCAATAGGATTTTTTTCATGGTTGAGGTATCTACAATTCAAATGTAATGATTATCGGTTATTACTTTAAACAAAACAAACTTGCACTTATAAGGGTTGTATAATTGATACATCACCATTAAAAAACATCGCCATGAATACCTATAATAATTTAGTGGATGCCACTAACGACTTAATGAAACGCGGTTATATCGCCAATTTAAGCCTTGAAGGCGATACCGTTGACGACAAGGAACACCACATACACATGACCGCCGACGACTTTGTGATCGACGAATTCTATCGCTTCGAGGGCCCGAGCAACCCATCGGATATGTCCATAGTTTACGCGGTTACATCAGATAAATACCATCTGAAGGGCATATTGGTCAACGCCTTTGGAACATACGCCAATAACAGTTCTTCGGCTATTGATGCCAAGCTAAACCACGAACAGGTTAGCGACCATCTACACCGCGAGGACAAACCAGTTGCGGATAAGGAATCGGGGAAATTATAAAAACCTGTCATTGAGGTAAGAAGCAATCGAGAACTTTAAATTGCGTCGCTATCGGTTTGCCGTCTGAATATAAATGTATTTTCACATTCAAATTTTCAATTCGGCATACCATCAAATTTAAAAAATGATACATTTGTCAACCGTTTTTTTAACGGTTTATGTACATGGTTAAATTTAATCGTTTCACACTCGATAACGGACTGCGTGTCCTGGTTCACGAAGATCATACAACCCCCATGGCGGTGGTTAACATACTTTACGATGTTGGCGCCCGAGATGAAAACCCGCAGCAAACCGGCTTTGCCCATTTGTTTGAGCACCTCATGTTCGGCGGCTCGGTAAACATACCCAACTATGATGAGCCCTTGCAAAGGGTAGGTGGTGAAAACAACGCCTTCACTAGCAATGATATTACTAACTATTATATCACACTGCCATCGGCTAACCTCGAAACTGCCTTTTGGTTGGAAAGCGACCGCATGCTAAGCCTCGCCTTTAGCAAAAAGAGCCTGGAAGTGCAGCGTAACGTGGTGATAGAGGAGTTTAAACAACGCTATCTTAATCAGCCTTATGGCGATGTTTGGTTAAAGCTGCGCCCGCTGGTTTATAAAAAGCACCCTTACCGCTGGGCAACCATCGGCGAAAGCATAAAGCATATTGAAGATGCTAAAATTGAGGATGTAAAAGCATTTTTTAAGAAACATTACAACCCGCAAAATGCCATTATGGTAGTTGGCGGCGATGTAACTTTAGAACAGATAAAGGAACTATCCCAAAAATGGTTCGGTACGATACCCGCAGGGGAGAAATATCACCGCGACCTGCCACAGGAGCCTTTACAGCACGAAGTTCGTCGCGAAACGGTGACCGCCAAAGTGCCTTTGAATGATGTGTATATCGCGTTCCAGATGGAAGGCCGAATGGATAAAGCTTATTATGCTAATGAACTCATGTCCGACATATTATCGCGCGGCCATTCATCGCGTTTGTACAAGGCTTTGGTAAAGGAAAACCAAATCTTCAGTGGTGTGCATGCCTACATAAGCGGCAGCATTGATACCGGGATGTTCGTATTTGAGGGTAAGCTCTTAGAAAACGTCAGCATTGAACAGGCAGAAGCAGCAATTTGGGAGCAACTGGAAATCTTAAAATCGACGGATGTTCCCGCTGATGAGATGACCAAGGTGAAAAACAAAACCGAATCGACCATGATATTTTCCGAAATGTCACTGCTCGACAAGGGCATGAACTTGGCCTGGTTCGAACTTTTAGGTGATGCCGACCTGTTAAACCACGAAACCGAAAAATTCCTTGAAGTAACCCCGGCGGACATAAAAGAACAGGCGAATAAATTATTCAGAAAAGATAATTCGTCGACACTTATTTACCTTGCTGAACCAGTGAACTAATGAACATAAACAGAAAAGAAGCCCCTGAATTCAGGGCGATAGATAATATAACATTACTGCATCCGGAGCACATAAAACTCGATAACGGGTGCAATATCTACTGTTTTAACTCGGGCGATGCGGAACTGGTGCGAATAGAATGGGTTTTTGGTAACCTGCGTTTTGATCCGGCGAAGCCGCTGTTGAACGTCGCGGTAAACACCATGATATCCGACGGTACCAAAACCCGTACTGCGGCACAAATCGCCGACACCATTGATTTCTATGGCGCGTTTTTGCAAAATGAGTATGGCTATGATAACTCAGAAGTAACATTATTCAGCCTGAACAAACATTTGCCCAACACGCTGCCTATCATTAAAGATATTTTAACCAATTCCATCTTTCCGCAAAAAGAACTGGAAACTTATGTGCGCAATCAGCAACAAAAGTTGCAGGTAAGCCTGCAAAAGAATGATGTGGCTGCCCGTCGCAGTTTTAACAAAGCACTTTACGGCGATACCATTTATGGCTTCGGTGCAACGGCCGACGACTATAAAACCTTGCGCCGTGACGATATACTGGCGCATTACAGCCAAATGTATCAGCCTTCAAACTGTACAATTCTTATTGCCGGTAAAATTGAACAACAAACGCTCGACCTGTTAAAAGAAACCTTTGGCGCAAGCTGGGAAAATTCCGCTGAAAAAGCCGATAACTCGCAACCAACTATCCACTCATCGGGCGAACATTTTTACTTTACCGAAAAACCCGACGCGCTGCAATCGGCCATCCGAATGGGCATGCCACTAATGAACCGTACGCACCCTGATTTTCCATCGTTCCAGGTTCTAAATACAGTTTTGGGCGGCTATTTTGGCTCACGACTGATGGCCAATATTCGCGAAGATAAAGGCTATACCTATGGTATTGGCTCGGGCATGAGTTCACTAAAACACGCTGGAGCATTCTTTATCGCTACCGAAGTAGGCGCAGAGGTGTGCAAAGCAGCTGTTAGCGAAATAGAAAAAGAGATCAACATCCTGAAAACCGAATTAATCCCCGATGAAGAACTGGCATTGGTAAAAAATTATATGCTCGGCTCGCTGCTAGGCAGCTTGGAAAACGTATTCTCACACGCAGACAAATTCAAAAACCTCTATTTCAGTGGGCTGGGTTATGATTATTACGACCGCTATACGGATACCGTAAAAACTATTACTTCGGATGACCTGTTAGCGCTGGCAAATAAATACCTGCATTTTGATAATTTTTATAAGGTGATTGTAGGCAAATACTAAACATTAATAAACGTATGAAAAAGGCATTCGCAGTACTTTTTATTACTATAGTTAGTAATGTTTTATATGCTCAAAAATTACCTGTTTGGCGGGAAAATCTGCAACACGATGTCACCGGTGATTGGCTGGTTAAGCCGGAAATAAAAAAAGCAGGCATTTTCACTACGCCTGATGCCCGCAACATTATACTTTACAACGGTTTAATAAGGCGAAGTTTCCGCATTACACCCAATGTAGCCTGTTATGATTATATCAACCTGCAAAACAGGAAGCAATTATTACGATCGGTAAAGGCGGAAGCACAGGTTACTGTCAATGGAAAGAAATATAATATCGGCGGCTTGTATGGCCAAAAAGAAAATGCCTATTTACTCACCGAATGGCTTGATAAATTTACCGCAAACAATAACGATTTTCAGTTTGTAAAATACCAGGTTTCAAATCTTGAACCTTTTATAAAATGGAAAGGCGATGAATGGTGGGCAACCAATAAAAAGCAGCCAACAGGTAAAGCCATCACTTTTATATATCGCTCTAACGCTGATGAGTTAAAGGGAATTACTGTAAATGTGCATTATAGTATTTATGATGGACTGCCATTAATAAGCAAATGGATAACCGTAAGTAATACAAGTAATAAAACGGTTAAGATAAACCAGGTAGTTAACGAATTAATAGGCGCTACCGAAGAAGAAAGTTCGGTTACAGGGGCCGTGGACCCGGCAACACATAATAACCTTTATTCAACAGACAAAGATGATAATGTAGCCGCCGGAATGCTGCCGCCGCAAGGCATTTATATTGAAAGTAACTTTGCCTTTAATAATTCCATGCGTTATAAATTAAGCGATCAAATAACACATTGGAAAGCTGATAGCACCTACACTTCGCAGGTTAACTATAATTTTGGAACGCCCTGTTTATTGGAGGTCTATCCCGAACAAGGCATCGGGGTGGAATTACCACCTAATAGCTCTTTCACATCAGTTCGTACCAATGAACTACTATTAGATAGTTATGACCGTGAACGGCGGGGTATGATGATACGTAAAATGTACCGAACCATTGCGCCATGGGTTACCGCTAACCCTATATACATGCATTTGGTAAGCAATAACGATGCGCAGGTATATACAGCTATTGACCAATGCGCTGCAACCGGGTATGAGGCCCTGATATTAAGTTTTGGCAGCCACCTCGACCAGGAAGATACCAGCGCCCACAATTTAGCCCAATGGAAAAAAATCGCCGATTATGCCCACAGCAAAAATGTAAAAATAGGTGGCTATTCCTTATTCAGTTCGCGGCGTATAGATGATGCCGATGATGTTATCGACCCTAAAACTGGCAAGCCCGGTGGCGCGTTCTTCGGCAATGCACCATGCTATGGCAGTAATTGGGGTTTGGGCTATCGCGATAAAATAAAGAAGTTTTATGCAGCCTCCGGGTTTGATATATGGGAAAACGACGGCCCTTATCCGGGCGATATTTGCGCGTCGACAACACATCCGGGGCATAAAGGCTTAGAAGATAGCCAATGGCAGCAAATGGAAATTCAAAAAGAATTATACCATTGGCTTAATGAACGCGGTGTATATGTTAATGCCCCCGATTGGTATTTTTTAGATGGCACCAACAAGATCGGGATCGGTTACCGTGAGGTGAATTTTTCGCTTCCGCGCGATCAGCAGGTCATACTTAACCGCCAAAATATTTATGATGGGTTATGGAACGAAATACCTTCAATGGTTTGGGGATTTGTTCCACTTACCAGGTACCATGGTGGAGGGGCTGACGCCGTATTGGAGCCACTTAGCGAGCATTTGAAAGATTACCGGCAGTTAATGATGCAATACTATGGCGCTGGTGTCCAGGCAGCATATCGCGGCCCGCGATTGTATGATACTGAAGCAACCAAACAAACAGTTATTGATGTAATTAGCTGGTATAAAAAATACAGGGACATACTTAATTCGGATATTATTCATTTGCGGCGCGCTGACGGCAGGGATTGGGATGGCATTATGCACGTAAACCCGCAACTGGCGCAAAAAGGGTTAATAATGTTATATAACCCACTTAAAACCAAAATTACCCGGACGATCAAAGTGCCGTTATACTATACGGGCCTCACACAAACCGCAACGTTTTTGGAAAAAGGGAAGGTAAGAACTGTTAAAAAGGTAAACAGGGATTTTACAGCTGATCTAACATTTACTATTGAACCGGAAAGTTATACATGGTATTTGATACAGTGAGTTTACCTAATTGCTTTTTAGAACCCTCTCCTTTGGAGAGGGCAGGGTGAGGTCCTTGGGTTAGTGATAGCAGCGTATACCGGCCTGTGACTAAGGCCCGCGCAGTATAAGCGGATAGCACGGGCCGCAGGCAACGCCAAAAAACTTCAACACGCTCCGTTTACTCACCCGGTCTTCGCTTGGCTCGACCACCGTCTCTTCCGCAAGCTGAAAAGAGGGAAGGAGATAAATTCTTTTGTCATCCTAAATTAACAAATCATTAAACAATCCATAAAACCACCAAATTCGAAACCCAAATTCCGGAATTCGAAATTTAATGCTATCTTTGTCCGGCAAATAGAAAATATTTGCTATGCAGTCAAACTCCTCTAAATTTGTTGCCGAAGGTTTAACTTACGACGACGTCCTTCTACTTCCCGCTTACTCTGAAGTATTACCCCGCGAGGTTGATACCAGTTCGTATTTAACAAAAAAAATAAAATTGAACATTCCGCTTGTTTCAGCGGCGATGGATACAGTTACCGAAGCAGCACTGGCTATTGCCATGGCACAGGCTGGCGGATTAGGTATGCTACACAAAAACATGAGCATTGCACGCCAGGCCGAAGAGGTTCGTAAAGTAAAACGTTCGGAAAGCGGCATGATACAGGATCCCGTTACATTGCACGAAAACGCTTTATTAGCCGATGCCTTTAAAATAATGAAGGAATACAAAATAGGTGGTATACCTGTGGTTGACGATAAAGGGAAACTGAAAGGTATATTAACCAACCGCGATCTGCGTTTCGAGAAAGACCCCACCAAGCATGTGAGCAAAATAATGACCAGGGATAACCTGATCACCGCTCCAAAAGGCACTAATCTTGTACAAGCTGAAGCTATACTGCAAAATCATAAAATTGAAAAACTACCTGTTGTTGATGCCGATGGCGTTTTAATAGGTTTGATCACTTTTAAGGATATAAAAAAATTCAAAAACTTCCCCAATGCCTGTAAAGATGAGAATGGTCGCCTTAGGGTTGGCGCTGCTGTTGGCGTTACTGCCGATACTTTAGAAAGGGTAGAGGCCCTGTACAAAGCAGGTGTTGATGTTATAGCAATAGATACTGCCCACGGCCACTCGCTGGGAGTTATCAATAAATTAAAAGAAGTTAAAGCCGCTTTCCCTGATCTGCAGGTGATAGCTGGTAACGTAGCCACAGGCGAGGCCGCACTGGCATTAGCTAACGCCGGCGCTGACGGTGTTAAGGTTGGTATCGGCCCAGGCTCTATTTGTACCACCCGTATCATAGCAGGTGTAGGTGTTCCGCAACTATACGCAGTTTACGAATGTGCAGAAGCCTTAAAAGGCACAGGCGTTCCCGTTATTGCCGATGGCGGTATAAAACACACAGGCGATATTGCTAAAGCGATAGCAGCAGGTGCAGGGTCGATTATGGCAGGATCACTGTTTGCAGGTGTCGAAGAATCGCCGGGCGAAAGTATTATTTACGAAGGCCGCCGTTTTAAATCATATCGCGGCATGGGTTCAATAGAAGCCATGGAATCCGGCTCGAAAGACCGTTATTTCCAGGACGTGGAAGATGATATTAAGAAACTGGTTCCTGAAGGTATTGTAGGCCGTGTGCCGTTTAAAGGCACATTAAGCGAAGTAGTTTACCAATACGTAGGTGGCCTACGCGCCAGCATGGGCTATTGCGGGGCTAAAGACATACCTACTTTGCAAAACGCAAGGTTCGTGCGCATCACTGCATCTGGTATCCGCGAATCGCACCCGCACGATATTACTATCACTAAGGAAGCACCGAATTATACAAGGTAAGTCGGAACCAGGATTAAACAGATTTATTTGATTTATAGGATGCGTGATTTATGAACATCCTATCATGCTAATAACCTACGAAGTTTTTAAAACTTCGTAGGTTTGTTTTTTATACCAGTTCCCAACTATTAAATTAACTACAGTTAAAATTTACGTTACAAATTTTACCCTCTCAACCTTTTATTCCTATCTTGCTACTTGATACTAATTACTAGATACTCAAAAAGCAAATGTCACCCGCAATACTATTATCTTTCATCATAGGCTACTTTTTAGTATTGCTGGTTATTTCTTACCTAACCTCCCGCAAATCAACCGATAACGATACCTTTTTTGTTGCCAACCGGAATTCAAAATGGTATTTAGTGGCTTTTGGCATGATAGGTACCGCATTGAGCGGAGTTACCTTTATCTCCGTTCCCGGCAAGGTTGGTGCCCCCACAGGCGATCAATTCGAATACTTCCAATTTGTACTGGGTAATGCCGTAGGCTTCATAGTGGTGGCCACAGTGTTGCTACCATTATATTATCGGCTCAAATTAACTTCAATTTATAGTTATATCGAAGGTGCTTTAGGGCAATGGAGCTACAAAACAGCGGCAGGGATATTCCTCATCAGCCGAATTATCGGCTCGGCATTCCGGTTGTATTTGGTGGTGATAGTTTTACAGAAATTCATCTTCGACAGCTACCACATCCCATTTGCGGTCACAGGTATGATATGCCTGTTATTGATATGGATGTACACTTTTAAAGGTGGCCTTAAAACCATTATTATTACCGATAGCTTGCAAACCCTGTTTTTGGTATCATCCGTGTTCCTGTCCATTTATTTCATTTGTCGAAGCCTTGATATGAATGTGTTTACAGCATTTGAAGCAGTGAAGAACAGCAGCTATTCTAAAATATTTTTCTGGAACGATTTTATGACCAGCAAGTTCCATTTTGCAAAGGCATTCTTAGGCGGCATGTTTATCACCATAGCCATGGTAGGCCTCGACCAGGACCTGATGCAGAAGAACCTCAGCCTGAAAAACATAGGTGAAGCCAAAAAGAATATGTTCAGCTTTACCGCTGTATTTGTGGTGATCAATATCTTTTTCTTAAGCGTTGGCGCATTATTATACATGTACGCCACGAAGTATGGCATCAAGGTTGAAAAAACCGATTACCTGTACCCAACTATCGCGCTGCAATACCTGGGCATAATACCGGCTATGGTGTTTATGCTGGGCTTAACGGCAGCAACATTTGCCACAACCGATTCAGCACTTACTGCGCTCACCACCTCATTTTGTGTCGACTTTTTAGGCTTCAATAAAGGCGAAACGATTAACAGCAAAAGAAAAGTTAACATCAGGCACTTTGTCCATGTAGGTTTTTCCGTATTGATGTTGCTAACCATTGTCATATTCAATGCCATAAATAACAAAGCCGTAGTTACGGCCATATTCTCTGTGGCATCTTACACTTACGGGCCATTACTTGGTTTGTACAGTTTTGGACTTTTATTCAAAAACAGGCAGGTGGCTGATAAGCTTGTGCCATTCATCTGCTTAATATCCCCGGCGATATGTTATTACCTAAGTACGCACTCCAAAGAACTGTTCGGATACACATTTGATAACGAACTGATCATAGTTAATGGCCTCATTACCATGCTTGGACTTTTGCTTACCTCATCGGCGAAAACAAAACCGGTTTTAAACAATTAATACTTTTTATACTATATACAAATTATGACAGGTGATGATAAAATAAGACGCGCGTTTGAAAATAAAAACTGGCAGGAAATTAAGGTAACCGACTCATGGCAGATATTTAAAATTATGGCTGAGTTTGTCGACGGGTTTGATAAACTGGCCAAGATAGGCCCATGTGTTTCCATATTCGGCTCGGCGCGTACACACATCGACAACAAATACTATGGCATAGCCGAAGCGTGCGCTACCATGCTCTCTGAGAGAGGCTATGGCGTAATATCTGGAGGCGGTCCGGGTATCATGGAGGCAGCCAATAAGGGCGCTTATGAGGCAGGAGGGAAGTCGGTAGGGTTGAACATTGAATTGCCTTTTGAACAGTTTAATAATAAATATATCGACCGCGATAAGATGCTCGATTTCGATTATTTTTTTGTGAGAAAAGTAATGTTCATGAAATACTCACAAGGCTTTATCGTACTGCCGGGTGGCTTTGGCACCATGGATGAAGCCTTCGAGGCTATGACATTGATACAAACCGGTAAAATAGCACGTTTCCCGATAGTATTTATCGGTGCCGATTACTGGGGCGGATTATTCGACTGGGTGAAAAAGAATATGCTCGAACATGAACACAATATCAGCCCCGACGACCTGAATTTGTACCGATTAGTGGACACCGCAGAAGAAGCTACTGAACATATTTTCCGTTTTTATGATAAATATGTGCTAAAACCCAATTTTTAAGCTTGATAATTAATTTGGTTTAATAGTTGCATTGGTTGGATAATTAAAAATTATTTAAACAACGATCTAACTATAAAAACCATGAGTAATAACACAACCCAGCCTGAAGAAAAGGGATTTTTTGAGAAGGTTAAAGAAACAATTGAAAACCTTTGGGACGGTACAAAAGATACCGCCGAAGAAGTAAAAGATAAAGCTGCCGATACATTTGAGAACGTGAAGGAAAGCGTAGGTGCAAAAAAAGCTACAGTTAGCCGTAAAGCTACTGCCGCTAAAAAAACTGTTACCGCAAAAGCATCGGCCGCGGCTACAAAAGCCAAAGCTGTTGCAGCTGATGTAAAGGCAAAAGCCGATACAAAAGCTAAAGAAATTACAGCCAAGGCTAAAACTGAAGTAGCTGCTGCAAAAAAAGAAGTTGCTGATGTAAAAGCAAAAGCGGCTACCAAAGCAAAGGCTGTTACTGCCAAAGCAAAAACAGAAGCAGCTCCGGCAAAGAAAGCAGTGTCCTCTGCTAAAAAATCTGTAGCCGCACGTACAACTGCCGCTAAAAAGAAAGTAGTTGCTGCAAAGTAATCAGCCCCACCCAAACCCTCCCTACCGGGGGAGATTTAGAGGGGGCTGGCTGTTTTATGCACCAAATTTGTATCCTACGCCTTTTACGGTCGAAATCACATCATCACCCAACTTCTCACGTACTTTACGGATATGTACATCAATGGTACGGTTAGTTACTACTACCGAATCTTCCCAAATATTTTTCAGGATCACCTCGCGGGTATAAACCTTGCCAGGTTTCGAGGCCAGCAGGTACAGTAGTTCAAATTCTTTTTTGGCTAATACTACCTTAACACCTTTTTGGAAAACAAGGTAAGCTTCACGGTCTATCACCAGGTCACCTATTTCCAGTTTATTATCCGTAATGTCTTCGGCAGGGGCGTTGCGGCGCAGTATGGCGTTTATACGGCTAACCAATGCGCGTGGCTTTATAGGTTTAGCTATATAGTCATCTGCGCCAACATTAAAACCTGCAATTTCCGAGTATTCCTCGCTGCGGGCAGTAAGGAATACCATGAAGGTGTTTTTAAACTCGGGCATGGTGCGCATAATGCGACAAGCTTCGATGCCGTCCATTTTTGGCATCATTATGTCAAGTACTATAAGGTCGGGGAGCGATCTTTTAGCTTCAGTAACAGCCTCCTGGCCATTATGAGCTAAAAATACCTGGTAGCCTTCTTTCTTTAAATTATACTCTATCAGCTCTAAAATATCAGGTTCATCATCAACAATAAGGATCTTCTGTTTGGATGTGTTGCTCATTTGGGGTTAAATTTTGGTATAAAAGTATAACCTTAATAGAAGCAAATAGTTATGCCAATATTAAGAAATTGTTAAATGTTACGTAATGTTAACAATTTATTGAGGCTTATTAAATGTTTTATTTAAAAATTGTTCAAGGTCGGCACCCCGGACATTCTTTGCAACGATTATCCCGTTAGGATCAATGATGAAATTTGATGGTATAGCTTGTATGTGATAAAGCACTTCAGTAGGGCCTTCGAAATTCTTAAGATCTGAAGCATGTGTCCAGCTTAAATTATCCGCAGTGATAGCTTGTTGCCATTTGGTTTTATCCTGGTCGAGCGATATGCCCAGGATATTCAACCCTTTAGCGTGATAAATAGCATATTGTTTAACCACGTTAGGGTTTTCCTGTCTGCAAGGCATGCACCACGACGCCCAAAAGTCAAGCATTACATATTTGCCTTTGTAGTCTGATAATTTAATAGGTTTATCATCAATCCCAATAATGGTAAAATCAGGTGCATGCTGACCTATTGAAATAGGTTTTGCAGCAGCCATTTGCTTTTCAAATTGCTGAACACCCAGGTTGTCTTTAAAATTATCTTTTATAGCATCGGCATAAGCAATTAATTGCTGCTCATATTTATCCGGGTCGAGCGAGGTAGCGGCATAAAAACCGGCAAGTGAGTTTTTGTTATCGTTTACATATTTTAACGTAGCCGCGCTTTGCTCATCCATTATTACCTGGAATTGCGGGCGATAGGCATTAATCAACGAATCTGTTTCTTTACCCAACGCCTGTGCTTTGGCCTGGTAATCGTTATACAGCTTGCTCATTTTATCGCTGTAAACATTGTTCAGTTTATTAAAGTCCTTTATTTTTTCCGACTCTTCCGAACCTGTTACCGTGTAAGCCTTGCTAATATCATTAATATCGGTGCTAAAGGTTATCGCATCACCGTTTTTGGCGATGATGTCAAAAACACTTCCGCCAACACGTATTTTATACAGGTTTTCGTAAGGTGCCGAGTGTTTAAACTCAAATTTACCGTTCTCGCTTAATTGTGTCGAGTCGACAACTTTAATACCCGCACTATCTGCTTCAACCAAAAATATTTTTTTAAGGCTGCCAGGGTTGGTTACTGTGCCTGATATGGTGAAGGCGTTTTTATCGGTGCACGAAAATATGGTAAGGGATAATAATATGAGCGTATATAATGTTAAGCGGGTCTTCATTTATTTTGATTCTAATTCTTTTATTAACAGTTGATTTGTTTTCTGCGGATCGATCCTGCCTTTTGAGCTTTTCATTATTTCGCCCATAAACAAACCTAAAACGCCCTTTTTACCTTTCTGGTATTCTATCACCTTATCCGGGTATTTGGCAATCGCATCGTGTATATAACGGCTAACATCGCTGCTATCGTTGCTTATCAGTAAATTTAATTCTTTAGCCAGTTCCTCAGCTGTCTTATCAGGCGATGCCAGCAACGCGTGGAACAGTTTATGCGATGCAACAGTGTTGTTTACTTTACCGGCATCAACCAGTTTTATCAGTCGTGCAAAGTTTTCGGCCTTAACACCTATATCACCAATGGTTTTGCCACTTTCGTTCAGGTGCGATTTAACCGGCCCCATCAATAAGTGCACGGCTGCTTTATAATTATCGGTATGATGTATTAGCTCCTCAAAAAACAAAACCAAATCCCTGTCAGCCGTAATTACCGAAGCATCGTAATCTGATAGCGCTAATTCATTAATGTATTTTTTATAAAGCTCATTCGGCAAAGCAGGCATGGCCTGTTTTATGTTATCCGCATAATGTTTATCTAAAAACAGCGGAGTAAGGTCTGGCTCCGGGAAATAGCGGTAATCATTTGCCATTTCCTTTGAGCGTAAAACAGATGTTTCGCCTGTATCGGCATTAAAGTTTAATGTATTTTGGTCGATGTGGCCACCATCTTCAATAATGGCTATCTGCCTTGCAAACTCATGCTCAATAGCGCGTTGCACATTGCGTATCGAATTAAGGTTTTTCACCTCACAACGGTTACCGTAAGTGGTTTGCCCTTTCAAGCGTACCGAAATATTGGCATCGCAGCGCATACTGCCTTCTTCCATGTTACCATCGCAAACATCAAGGTAGCGCAGCAACTTACGTGTTTCGGTTAAAAACTGGCCGGCTTCTTCGGCGCTGCGTAAATCGGGTTCGGTAACTATCTCAATTAAGGGTACGCCCGCCCGGTTAAGGTCGATCAGCGAATCTTCTGAATGGTTATCGTGCATACTCTTACCCGCGTCTTCTTCCATGTGTATATGGTGAATGGCGATGTCTTTCGCACTGCCGTCAGCAAGCCTTACATGTACCGAGCCACCAATACAAATTGGTTGGGTGTCCTGGGTTATCTGGTAACCTTTGGGCAGGTCGGCATAAAAGTAATTTTTACGCGCGAAGCTATTATTTAAGTTAATAGAGCAATTGCAGGCAATTCCCATTTTGACGGCATATTCAACTGCGCGTTTATTCAAAAATGGTAAAGTACCCGGGTGCCCCAGCGATATAGCGCTGATATGGTGATTTGGCTCGGCGCCAAACGCTGCCGAATCCGGTGAAAATGCTTTGCTTAAAGTAGATAACTGCGCGTGAACCTCTAACCCAACAACCAACTCATATTTGTCGCTTATCCCGCCTGTGAGAACTGTCATAAATATAAAACCCGGCCGTAAACAGGCCGATCCAATTTCCAAATATAGGGTTATTAGTGATTTATACGTACAAAAATTTATGCATCAATTATATCTTTATTAACAGTGAAATTTAATTTTCGCCATTAATGTTTTATGCGCTATATTTAAAAACTGACTCATTAAAAAATTGTAATATGCATAGATACTTTACTTCTATTGCAATTGCCTGCTGCTTAGCTACTACTGCAATTGCCCAAAACCCTCCAACAACACAAAACACACAACCCGTTGCTAAAAGCCGGGTTCTACAAGTTGACTCTGCTGTGGTTACCAAACACCAGGTTACTATAAAAGGACAATTGATATCATATACCGCGACTGCTGGTTGCATGCCAATTTGGGACGATGATGGCAGGCCGGTTGCAGGCGTTTTTTATACTTATTACGAACGTGATGGCATTGCCGACAGGTCAAACAGGCCATTGGTAATATCTTTCAACGGCGGCCCCGGAACACCATCAGTATGGATGGAAATAGGTTACACGGGCCCAAGGGTGCTAAATACCGACAGCGAAGGCTATCCTGTACAGCCTTACGGCATTGGCGAAAATCATAATTCGATATTGGATATAGCCGATATTGTTTATATCGATCCGGTAAACACAGGCTATTCTCGCATTGTTGATAAGAATACCCCCGGTACCAAGTTTTTCGGCGTAAATGAAGATATAAAATACCTTGCTGAATGGATAAATACCTTCGTTACCCGTAAGAACAGGTGGTCATCACCTAAATTTTTAATAGGCGAAAGCTATGGTACTACACGTGTATCGGGCTTGGCACTCGAACTGCAAAACTCACAATGGATGTACCTGAACGGAGTAGTGCTGGTTTCACCTACCGAACTGGGTATCAACAGAAGCGGCCCGGTACAATCGGCTTTAAAATTGCCTTATTTTGCGGCTACGGCCTGGTATCACAAAGCATTAGCGCCTGATCTGCAACAGAAAGAACTAACCGATATTTTACCCGAAATAGAAAACTTTACCATTAACCAATTGATCCCTGCCATATCGCGGGGAGGATTTCTGGATAGTACGGAGCGGATAAATATCGCTGCTAAAATTGCGCGCTACAGTGGCCTATCTGAGAAAGTGGTGCTGGATAACAACCTGGATGTTTCGTACGACCTGTTTTGGAAGGAACTGTTACGGGATAAAGGCTTTACTGTAGGGCGATTGGATTCCCGTTACAAGGGGATCGACCGACAAATAGGAGGCAGCAGCACTGATTATAATGCCGAGCTTACCGCCTGGCTGCAGGAGTTTACACCATCCATAAATATTTATTTGCGTGATGAACTAAACTACAAAACCGACCTTAAATACAATATGTTTGGCAGCGTTTATCCCTGGGATAACAGCAACGATCAGACCGGCGAGAATTTAAGGCAGGCCATAGCGCAAAACCCATTTCTTCATTTATTGATACAGTCGGGTTATTATGATGGTGCCTGTGATTATTTTAATGCAAAATATAGCCTATGGCAGATAGACCCGAGCGGCCGACTTAAGGATCGCCTGCAATGGAAGGGTTACAAAAGCGGGCACATGATATACTTAAGGAAAGAAGTACTGCCGACGGCTGCCGAAGACCTTAGAAAGTTTATAGAAGCATCGACGCCCAAACCGGGACAGGCGGCGAAGTATTAATAAATAGTATAACTGTAGAGACGCAATACTTTGCGTCTCTTTTTTTTGAACGGCCTTATGAAATTTTAAAAACTAAGTAAGGCCGTTTGGTGTGTTATATAAATACACATCACTATGGATTGGCATATCGGCTGTTCAGGCTTTCATTATAACGACTGGAAGATAAAATTCTACCCCGAAGGGTTACCGCAAAAAAAGTGGTTCGACTATTACTGCAAGCATTTCAGCACACTGGAACTGAACGTTACTTTTTATCGTTTTCCGCAACTATCCTTCCTGCAAAACTGGTACGATAAAAGCCCGGCCGATTTCCGCTTTGCGGTAAAAGCCCCGAGGGCTATCACCCACTATAAAAAGTTTAATGATACCGCCGATATCATTTCCAGCTTTTATGAAACAATAAACAATGGCCTTAAAGAAAAACTTGGCCCCGTGCTATTTCAAACGCCGCCAAGCTTACATTATGATGAGGAGAAATTAGAGCGCATCATCAACAGCCTCGATAGTTCCTTTATCAATGTATTTGAACCACGGCACATTAGCTGGTGGCAGCAAAGCGTTTATGATGTATTGGCCAAACACAATATCACGTTTTGTGGCATGAGCCACCCTACACTGCCCGATGATGTGATCATCAACACGCCCAATATCTATTACCGTTTTCATGGTGTGCCCAACCTGTATCGCTCATCATATTCAACAGAGTTTTTGCAAAAGGTAGTTGATGCAGTTAAAGCCGACAAACAGGCAAAGCACGGTTGGTTCTATTTCAACAATGATTACGACGCCGTAGGAGTGGAGAACGCCAAAAGAATGATAAGCTTATTGTAGAGACGCGATACTTCGCGT
>CAIWRU010000070.1 GCA_903915155.1 uncultured Mucilaginibacter sp. | reverse complement strand
GTTAATAATTAAATAAAAAGCAACTTTCATTTGCATTGTGCACAATATAATTGTAACTTTACTCTTGTTAGCTCTAAAACAATTTACCGCCTATGAAAGAGTTATTACTGTTCAGGATGTTTGTCCTGTTTCCATTTATTGGAATCGCCGGGCCTGATATGGCCAAGGCGTTGCGTACTTCTTTCGCCTCTGTGCCAAAAGAGCATATTATTGTTGATACAACTTTAATACTCTGTTTGATCACTTTTTCGGCGGGTATCTGGATGCTCGAAATGATGGACATAAAAACATCAGAAAAAAACAAATAGCGTTATCGTTCGCAATCTATACCGGCCCTTGTTAGTCAGGAGGCCTAAATCTACACTTCTGAAAGCCTAAGGGTAATTTTTACATTTGAATTATATGTTTAAACATTTAATTCAAATTCAGATGCTTACTTTTGCTGAAATATTAAATCAAAAATTATACATGAAAAAAATTATCACCCTATTGGCATTTGTAGCTATGCAAACAGCTGTATTTGCGCAATCAACCTGGAAAAATGACAAAATGCACTCGCGTTTGCAGTTTACCGTTACGCACTTAGCAGTATCAGACGTTGACGGTAACTTTAAAGACTTTGATGTAACCATCACCAATACAAAACCTGATTTTAGCGATGCGAAATTTACGCTAACTGCTAAAGTAGCTTCAATAAACACAGGCGTTGACATGCGCGACGACGACTTAAGGTCGGACCACTTTTTTAATGCTGCTGTTAACCCGGAAATTACGTTTACCAGCACAGGCATTACCAAAACAAGCGCTAACCACTACAAACTTAGCGGCGACCTTACTATGCACGGTATTACCAAACCTGTTACCATGGACCTTTGGTACCGTGGCACCATTGTGAACCCTATGAGCAAGGCTAATGATGCCGGTTTCCAGCTTACAGGTGTTATCAGCCGTTCGGCATTTAATATTGGTGGTATGTACCCTAATGCTATGTTGAGCGATGAGATTACTATTAAAGCCGATGGCGAATTCGCGTTAGCAAAATAAATTTAAGCCGAAAGATAAAAGGCGAAAGCTTAAAGCTAAAAGCTTGGGAGTTATGACTTCCTGCTTTTAGCTTTAAGCTTTTCGCTTTTTTTAGGATTTATTTATAAATTTATCCACGTTGATATAAACCTCAACCTCAAGGCATACATAGCTTTGTATCATTAAAAAATAATCGTGAAAAACACTCCTTTAAAAAGCCTGATCATTAAAAATCTTTATTTTGATAAGGGTTTATCATGCGCTGAATTGAGTGAGATTTTGGATAAAAGCTTACCTTCTATATCAAAAGCAATAAACGAACTGATAGAGGATGGTTTGGTGATAGAGGACGGTTACGCCCGATCAAGCGGTGGGCGCAGGCCGCTGATTTACTCGATAAAAGCCGATGCATTGTATATGCTTACAGTGGCAATGGACCAGTTTTCGACCCGGATACAACTGATTGACCTGCTAAACAACCCAATAGGCGACATGCTGATATTTGAGCTGCCGCTATGGGATAACCCCGGTGCATTGGCCGAATTGATTATACAGCTAAACGATTACATTGATAATACGGGCGTACCACGCGACAGGTTTGCGGGCATAGGCATTGGCATGCCGGGATTTATTAATGTAAATGAGGGTATTAACTATACCCACCTGACTACTGATGGCCAAAGCCTTACGCAGTTGCTAACCACTGAAACCGGCATACCTACTTATATTGACAATGATTCGAGCCTTATAGCGCTGGCCGAACAGAAATTTGGGATAGCCAAAAGCCGAAAAGATGTTATGGTTATAAACCTGGGCTGGGGCATTGGTTTGGGGATGATAATAAACGACGATATTTATCGCGGGCATAATGGTTTTGCCGGTGAGCTTAGCCATATCCCCTATAACGGATAGCAACAACATGTGCGCCTGCGGGAAAAGAGGATGCCTGGAAGCTGAAGCATCGATGCTGGTAGTGGTGAAAAAGGCTATTGAAGGTATAAAGGATGGGCGAATATCGATATTAAAATATATTGAGGAGGACCATCCTAAACTAGTGGGCGACGCCCTAATGGAAGCCGCCAATAACGGCGACCAGTTTGCCATTGAGTTACTATCAGACGCGGGCTATAAGATTGGTAAAGCACTGGCTATACTGATGCATATTATGAACCCGGCAAGCATTGTATTGAGCGGTCGCGGGGCGATAGTAGGTAAAATTTTACTTGCGCCTATACAACAGGCATTACATAAATATTGCATCCCCCGCCTGGCGGCCAGCACTGAACTTTTAATATCGGAACTTGGTTTTGATGCCGAACTGGTTGGCGCCGCTATTTTGGTGATGGAGAATGTGACTACTTAAAGGTTTTGAGAGATTGGAGATTAGAGATTAGTAGCTGCACTGCTTTTACAATAGATCTTTTAATTCAACAAAATTATTGATGGTGGCTATTTGGCCTGTTTCCACTACCCCGAAACCGTATGATGCGAAAATGAATGGCACACCGGCTTTGTTGGCGCTGGTGAAATCGCCCATGGTATCGCCTACATATACCGGGGCTTTTAGGTTGTGGTCGTTAACAATATCCTTAATGTTTTCGGCTTTGGGTTGGCCTTTGGTACCGAAACACTGGTGGCCCATAAAGTAATGGCCGAGGCCGCTAAAACTAATAAAGGTTTCGATATAATTGCTTTGGCAGTTGCTTACAATAAACAGCTTATATTTCGATGACAGGTATTGCAATGTTTCGTCCAGTTGCGGGTATAGGTCGCCGCCGTGGGTTTGAAGCATTTCTATCTCCTTCACTGCACAAATGCCCATAAATTCTTCCATTTGCTCGTTCGAAAGATATGGGAATAGCTTTTCGAAGATGGCGACGTAGGTCATGCCGGTTATGGAGCGTACCATTGCCTGGTCTATGTTATCTTCCCTGATATATTTTACCTGCTCGTTTGCTGCCTGCCATGCCCGGGCCACGTTGGCTGTGCTATCCCAAAGCGTGCCGTCGAGATCAAAAATTATACTATCGAATTTGTTTTTTAAGCTGCTATCTGTATTCATACGGCTGCAAAAGTAGTTTATTATACAGGCTACAAATAAATTTATTTGTATTATATAGTAAAAATCAAATTAGTATTTATATTTACTAAACCGATTTACCAATACCCCACTGTATTAACCTTATTTATTGTTCGACATAATATTATTATTGTGAGAAGAATATTACCCTTATTACCGGTATTGCTGTTATGCTTATGTATTGCCTGCAAAAAGAATATACATAAAAATGCCGACGATCCTAAGAAACCCTGCACAAAGCTTACCGACAGCGTGTATGACCTGGCCATAAATATACCCGGGATGTACGGGAGCTCATTTACCGGTTCGGACATCGCTTACGATGCCGGAGGCAATGCGTATGTGACGGGTTATTATGGCGGGGGCACTATTGATATTAACCCCGGAAGTGGCACACTAAACGTAAGTGGAGGGAGTGTGTTTGTTGAAAAACTGGATGCAAAAGGCGCTTTTTTATGGGGGAAATCAATTAACAGCAGTGCATATGCCACGTACTTGAGCATAACAGTTGATGCCGCGCAAAATTGCTATGTAACATGGTCGGCACTATATCAATTAAATCCACCGTTCCCACCATATCAGGCGGTAGCTACTTTATACATCACAAAAATTGATGCCGGGGGCACTGTGGCATGGACAAAAGCAATAAAGAAAATAGCTAATACCGGTGCAAGCCTGGAAGCAGATAATTCCGGGAGCGTTTATATTACAAGTTCATATACCAATGTATATGGAACAGTTGATTTTGACCCGGGGCCGGATAGCGCCAGCCTGACACCTTTAAACGGCACATTTTTATTAAAGCTTGATGCTTCGGGTAATTTTTTATGGGTGAATACTGTTGTTTGTAATGGCGCGGCAAATGTTTCCATTAATAGCGGTGGCAACCTGCAATTATATGCAACTATAAATGGCGTACAGGATATTGACCCCGGTAGCGCCGTATATAATGCGGGATCGGCAGCTGTTTTAACTGATTATACCGCGCAGTTTAACCCAAAAGGCAATTTCTTAAGCGCCACCACCACCAGTCATATAAACGGGGTTTACTACGGCCACAATATTTATGTATTGAATCTTGATACACTGGCAAAAATAGTTTCCGGCAATGTGATTTGGCAGCATGACATGCATTGGGTGGGTAACACCAATGCAGCACCGAACCTTTCGTCATTACATTTTGCAGTTACCGATGCCGATGGGAACATATACCTGGCCGGGCAATTTAATGGTAAAATTAATTTTGACCCTAAAGGCGCTCATTATCTCACTTCAGATGGCATTGCTGACGATTATATTGAGAAGATAGACGCCTCGGGGAATTTTGTGTGGGTGATAAAGACACACAGTTCGGCGGGATACCAGTTCCCGAATTGCTCATCGACAACAAGCATGAAGATAGATGCAAATGGCAACATATACACTACAGGCTATTACGACTTGAATATACCCGGGAATAACAACAATATATTTATTACTAAACTAAGCCAGTGCAAATAAAGCTGATGAATATCTGCTTTAATAATCTGTCATTTTGTGTAAAACACGGCCAACTACTTCACAATCTACCGCAATCATGCGGAAGGTGGCAATTTATAAATCCCAAGTTTGGTTATTTAGAGGGCTTGTTTTTTGTTTTTAACCCCTAAAAAGTTATTTTAGGGATTCTTAAACTATTCATAATGCCAACTACCACTATTGAACCCGCCAACTGGACGACCGCCCAAAAAGTTGCTTTCCGGTTTTTCATGATATTTTTTACGCTGTATATCCTTATGGAAACGAACGGAATACTTTCTCCTGTTTCGGATATACTATCAGGAATTTATATGGCACCGTTTGTGCATTTGATGCCATGGATAGGGAAAAACATATTGCACCTGGCACAGCCTGTTGCGGTTGAACAAACCGGCAGCGGCGATACGATGTACGATTATCTCCTGATGCTTTTTATGGTGGTTACCTCAGTTACAGGTATGCTGGTATGGACAGCTATTGACCGTAAGACCAAAAACTACAATAAACTATATTACTGGCTGTGTGTCATCGTGCGTTATTATGTGGCCATTACCATGGTGACTTATGGCGGCATTAAGGTGGTTAAACTGCAATTCCCGGCGCCAACGCTGGGTAGGATGATGCAGCCGCTGGGGCAAATGTCGCCCATGGGGCTGGCGTGGACGTACATGGGTTATTCCAAAGCTTTTAATTGGGTGACGGGCCTTGCAGAACTGAGCGTGGGGCTGTTGATGTTCTTCCGCCGTACAACTACGCTGGGCGCTATTTTGGGCGTATTTGTTATAGGCAATGTAATGGCGGTTAATTATTGCTTTGATGTACCGGTAAAGCTAATGTCGACAACATTGGTGGTTATGTGCGTGTTCCTGATGTTCAGGGATTATCACCGGCTGGTTAATTTCTTTTTCAAGAACCAAGCGGCGGCACCGTCGAACCTTTCACCGCATCGCTTTAACGCTAAATGGAAGAATATAACGCTGCTGGTTATTAAATGCCTGTTGGTATTTTATGTGTTATATAATGATGTGTTTATGGCGTTTTATTACGGCTCGCCGGATGATGGGAAGAAGCCGCCGTTTTATGGTGTTTACAAAGTGGAAACCTTTATCAGCGGCAAAGATACCTTACCACCATTAACAACGGACACTACGCGTTGGAATATACTGGCCATTGACTATAACGCGAATGTGAAGCTATGCAGCGATAGTACAACCGGCTATTTGTTAAATGTTGATACGGTACATAAACACTTTGTGATAAGCCGGCATAAATATATTTTGCGCTATAAGATATTAAAACCTGACACCATTATGCTACAGGGTACCTGGAAAAAAGATTCGGTGCAAATAAAACTGGTGAAGCAGGCGATGGGCAATAGTTTTCCGCTGATGTCGAGGGGATTTCATTGGGTTACGCAGCAGGCTTATAACAGGTAGTTTTGTTGGTGACAACACCAACAAAGACAAAAAAATCGAAATTTTAAATAAATGCCCCTTAGTATCGCACTTTGGGGCATTAACCTAAACCTTATCACAATGTGCCTTGAGGGGCACGTTTGAAACGCTAATATATATCCTAATTCTGAAGCAAGTTTGTATTAAAAAAGATAGTTTGGTCGCACTCGTATACAGTCGCCTCAAAACATCAACAAAGGTAAAGGGATTGGATTAAACTATTTGGCGGCTAAACCCCTCCCTGCCATTTCGCAACCAGCCGCACCCCTCCCAGGGGAGGGAATTAAAAATGTAATACAATCTTTAGAGTACCTACCAACAAAAAAAGGCAGGTATAAATACCTGCCAATTAACCAATTGTTTAACCTGAAAAAATTATTCTTCGTCAGCAGAATCAGCCTGGCTGCTGGCGTAGTGTTTTAATATTTTGGCCTCAACGTAGAATATGATCTCCTCGGCAATGTTTTTTGACTGATCGCCTACCCTTTCGAGTTTGCGGATAATGGAAAGGATATAAAGCGCTTCGGTCATGCTGCTGATATTGGCTTTTATAACCTCGGCAACGGTATTTGAAGCGTTATCGTTAATCACATCCAACACATCATCGCGTTTAAAAATGCTGCGTGCAAGTACGGTATCTTCCATTTCAAATGCGGTGCGGGCATCGGTTAATATATTGATGGCCTCATCAAACATGCGCAGCATTGAAGTGCTCTCCATTGCAGCGGCATCAAAATTAACTGCCGAATCAACTACATACTTTGCTATGCTTGAGGCAATGTCGCCAATACGCTCAAGATTGGTGTTTATTTTTAAGGCAGCCAGTAAAAAGCGTAAGTCGATAGCAACCGGGCAATGCAGGGCGAAAATATTTTCGCAATCACGGTCGATTTTCAACTCAAACGAGTTTACCCTTTTTTCCTTAACCAATACTTCGCGGGCCAGGTCCTTATCAAACTGAACCATGGCTTCCCTGGCCTTGTTTAATTGCGACTGTACCAATATCCACATATTGACCAGCTCTTTTTTTACTGCGGTTATTTCGTTTTCTAATGGTGTCATATTAGCCCCCTAACCCCCTAAAGGGGGAATTTTAAAGTTAATTATTAAATATTTTTCTCATATATGTTTTTCTCCCCCTTCAGGGGGCCGGGGGGCTAACTAAAGCGTCCCGTAATATAGTTTTGTGTACGTTGGTCGGCGGGGTTTGTAAACATTTGCTTGGTATCGTCAAACTCAACCAGTTCGCCCATGTAAAAGAAGGCGGTCCTGTCGCTCACCCTTGCTGCCTGCTGCATATTGTGTGTTACAATAATAAGCGTATAATTTGCTTTCAGCTCATGAAATAATTGTTCGACACTTGATGTAGATATAGGATCGAGCGCCGAAGTTGGCTCATCAAACAAAATTAATTCGGGCTGCATTGCTATGGCGCGCGCTATACATAAACGCTGTTGCTGTCCGCCTGAAAGGAATGTTCCTTTTTTGTGCAGTGAATCTTTAACTTCCTTCCACAACGCGGCGCTGGTTAATGAGCGTTCAACAATAACATCTTTATCAGCTTTCGACACTTTGATACCGTTAAGCAGGTAACCTGCTACAACGTTTTCATATATACTAAGGTTTGGGAAAGGGTTTGGGCGCTGGAAAACCATGCCAATTTTAGCCCTTACATAAATAGCATTCATGTCGTAAACATTTTGGCCATCCAGCAATATCTTGCCTTTTGATGTTGCACCGGGGATCAACTCATGCATGCGGTTAATACCACGCAGAAACGTTGTTTTACCGCAGCCCGACGGGCCCATTACCGCTATAACCTCGTTTTTGTTTATGCTGATGTTTACATCTTTTACAACGTGGTTATCACCAAAATAAGAGTTGTAATTTTCAGCTTTTACAATTGTATTTTCCATTTTCTTGTTATCACTTTTGTGACTATGTTTAAGATTAAAACGAACATTAATAAGATGAATGACGCGCCCCAGGCCAGGTTATGCCAATCGTCGTACGGACTGGTGGCATAGGTAAATATAAGGTGGGGTAAGCTTTCCATTGGTTTGGTTAACGAACTGGAAAGATATGGGTTACCAAATGCGGTGAATAGCAACGGAGCAGTTTCGCCTATTACACGGGCTATTGACAATGTTATACCCGAAAGTATACCTGCAAAACCGCAGGGAACAATAACTTTTAATATAACCCTGTGATAAGGCACGCCTAATGATAAAGCCGCCTCTTTTAGTGAGTCGGGCAATAGCCTGAGGGTTTGCTCGGTTGAACGTATTACTATGGGCAGCATCATAATGGCCAGCGCTAAACTACCCGATAATGCCGAGAATGTGCCTAACGGTTTTACTATCCAAAAGTAAACTACTATACCCACCACAATGGATGGTACGCCCTGTAAAATATCCACACATAAACCGCTATAATAAGCCAGTTTGGTGCGCGGGTTTTCGCTCAGGTATATACCTGCAGCCATCCCTACGGGTATGGCAACTACTGCGGCTACCATCACCATTAAAAAACTCCCCCACAGGGCATTAAGTATACCGCCGCCTTTTTCGCCTACAGGTGCCGGCACATTGGTTAAAAAGTGCCAGTTTACCTGGGTTATACCCTGTTTAATAATGTAAATTAAAACTATGATGAGTGGCAGCGTAATTACAAACGCAAAGAATACCACTATCCCTTTAAAGATAACGCTCTTGGTATTTCTGAATCCTATTTTTGCTTCCATGTTAGTTGTTAGTGAATTTGGTAATTATCCGTTTGCCAATTAGGTTAATAACAACTGTTACGAAAAATAGCACCAGGCCCAATTCTATCAATGCCGATAAATATTCGGTATGGTCGGCCTCGGTAAATTCGTTTGCTATAACGCTGGCCATAGTATTGCCCGGGCCAAAAATTGCATTGTTTAAACTATCAGCTACAGCGCTGGTGTTACCTATAAGCATGGTAACGGCCATGGTTTCGCCAAGGGCACGGCCTAAAGACAGCAGTACGCCGGCAAATAAACCCGACCGTGTATATGGCATGATAACGCTTTTTATCACCTCGTAACGTGTTGCACCTAATGCATATGCACCCTCTTTCAAAGGCGATGGCACCATCCTGATCAATGTTATACCCAACGAAGCAGCATAAGGAATGATCATTACCGCCAAAATAAGCGATGAGGTGAAAACACCTATGCCATAAGGGGCAACGCCTATTTTCATTTCAAATGTGCGGATAATGGGCACCAGTACAAACAATCCCCAAAAACCATAAATAATTGATGGCACAGCGGCAATCAGTTCAATGGTATTTTTAAGCAGATCGGATAACCAGCCTTTCGGATTGTATTCGCCCAAATAAATGGCTATAGCATAACTGAAAGGGATTGAGATAATAAGCGCTATAAATGAGGTAAGTAAAGTACCCACCAGAAATGGATAAGCACCGTAAATATTTTGAACCGGATCCCATATTTTACCCCATAAAAACCCAATGCCTAATGCTTTGATAGAGGGCATGGACTCAAGGATAAGCGTTGCCAGCACCCCTAATATAATGAGCACTAACAGTATGCTCATTGCTATTAATATCCGCTTAAAAAGGGTTTCCCACTTTAGTTGGCTATTGGACAGGTCTAATCTTTTATTTTCCACAAATTTTGGGTTTTGCTATTACACAACAATTACCGGCAAACATTTAATCTGCCGGTAATTGATATTTTTTAGAGAATGAACGAGATTTAATTTTTTAATAATTCACTAAATCAACAATTCACTAATTAAAGTATTGCCTTACCATCGTAAGTAGCTGATTTCAATACTGCTTCAGCAGCTTTAACAGCAGCTTTTGAAAGTGGTGCATAGTTTAATGCTGCACAATCAGCCTGGCCCTGGTGAATGTTCCACCATAACAATTTCAATAAAGCAGTAGCCCTTTCTTTTGAGCGGCTGCTATAGTTTTGCTCTTTGTATATTAAAGCCCAGGTAAAGCTGGCAATTGGGTAACCTTTAGGGTTATCGGTATTAGTAATAGATACTTTAGTATCGGAAGGGATAGCAACATTACTTGCTAAAGTTGTAGCTTCCAGAGTTGGGGTAATATATTTACCGCTTTTGTTTTGGATGTTAGCAAAAGGCATGTTGTTTTGTTTAGCATAAGCTAATTCAACATAGCCGATAGCGCCCGGTGTGTTTTTAACTAAACCGGCAACGCCTTCGCTACCTTTACCGCCTAAACCTGCAGGCCAGTTAACGGCACTTGCTTTACCTACTTTCGATGCCCAATCAGGGTTAACTTTTGTTAAATAATCGGTAAAGATAAATGATGTACCGCTACCGTCTGAACGGTGGATAACTACTATAGGCATACTTGGGATGTTAACACCTTTGTTGGCGTCTTTTATCTCGGGGCTGTTCCAGTTGGTAATTTTACCAAGGTAGATGTCAGCCAGATCCTTACCGCTCAGGTTTAAACCACCTGCAACACCGGGTACATTGTAAGTTACAACAACGGCGCCTGAGGTCATTGGGATATGCAGAACAGGGGCACTCATTTTAGCTGTTTGATCAGCGTTTAAAGGAGCATCTGAATCACCAAAATCAACAGTTTTGTTGGTTAACTGCAATATACCACCGCCAGAACCGATAGACTGGTAGTTAACTTTTGAAGCAGTATACTGAGAGAACATTTTTGAGAATAGCGGGTAAGCAAAGGTACTACCGGCACCTAATAAGGTGTTATCCTGTGCCGAAGCCGCTAATGTTAAACATGATGCTGCAAGGGCAACAACCGCTAACTTTAAACTTTTAATTACTTTCATGATCTTTTTTTGTTTATAATGTATGTTTGAAATGATTATTTACCGAAAGTGAAATAAACTGTTAACCTGTAAACCAAGCTATGGCCATCAGGAACATAACCTGTTGTACCAGGGTCTCTTTCGTCTTTGTATTGTACAAACCAAACGTTCGGCATAAAGTGTACGTTTTTAGCCGGAGATAAATCCAAACCAGCTGTTACAAAGCGTTGTTTAGTGAAAAGGTTGTACGATGATATTGGAGTAGCATTTAATGCTTCATCAGTATTAAAGTTGGTATTTGGTTGGTAACCATCATAACGTGCAAACCAGCCTAATTTATCTTTATTGATCTGGCCGTGAGCAAAGATCGAGATAGCTTGTGCAGTAGCATCTTTAACAGTTTTGGTAGTACCATCTGTTGCAGTTACAGCATTTTTAAATTTGTTTGTATATGCTTCAACACCTACTGTTAACTGAGGGGTGGTATAAGCTGCAAAACCTTTAATCATATTATGCGATTGCGGGCCTACAATACCACTAGTAATAGTAGTTTTCATGTAATCGGCATATATATCTAGTATCAATTTCTTATCAAGGAATTTACCGTATACATCACCATAAAATGCTTTAAAGAAACCATTGCCTACAGTTGCAGGTAATACGCTAGCGCTTGTGTTATCGCCGATCATTAAATCGTAGCCAAAGTTTTTGGTTTTAACATCGAATACACCTTGTAAAGCTGCGCCAATATCAAATGAGTTGGTTTTGTGAAAATCGGCAACAGTTTTTTCAATTGAACGGTAACCCCATATCTTTTCTGATAATAAGGCAAAACCCGGGGTTGAAACCTGGCCAAAAACGAAATCGGTACCATCCCAAATGCCTTTATATCTTAAGTTTATCAATTTGATATAAAATGACATTTTGTTGTCAGCAAGGTTGTCGCCGTTAGATATACTGGTTCCTGCGGCCGCATTGGTATTAGCGCCAGGAGCAGCTTCTAATAATAATTCAGCCGAGAATTTTTTAGTGATGTCATAATCATAACCTAAGTACACACGACGGAATTGAAATGCGTTACGGTATTTAGGAACGCCGTTATAATTGGTTTCGGCGCCTCTGTTTGCAGGATCGGCGCTTGCTGCATAATAAAAATCGCCGAATGTGTAACCCCAAAGCCTTCTTACAGGGTGGAACGATGTGTCAACCGGATCGGCCTGTTTAGCAGGTGCAACTGTAGTAGTTGTAGTAGCAGCCGCTTTTGGAGCGTCTTTTGTATTCATCGTTTCTGCCGATGCAAAAGTAGTTTGAGCTCTAGCGTTAATGCCCGATATTAACAATCCTGTTAATAAGGCAGTACTAAATAGTTTCGTAAACATTTTTTTTATAACGAAATAAGTTTAATTTTTTTTTGCTCCAAAGATGCGGCACATAGGTTACCTTAATATTAAGGATGGATTAACATTTGGTAATGTTATTTAAATATTAAGTTGACGAAAATTACATACTATAAGTACCGATAATTTAATCGATAGTTAATAACTAAATTTATAATTATCTAATTTATAAGCAATTATGTTCTATATTAACAAATGTTAAAAAGTTCACGCTGAGTTAACATTGGGCTATTTTGGCTTAATATTTTGTTAACACACTCATTTCGTTACCGTAAAATGACAAATCGGGAAGAGGAATTGGAAGATTTTTGAAACAATAAGGGAGCAAAAAATGGGCTCATTTTTATTTCTGAATTTTTTGGTCGAAATCTCATTCCTTATACAGTGAATTATTAAATAATTTAAAACAAACGCATTTTATGCTAAAAATTCATACAAAATTAACATAGCATAGTTTGGCGTTAATATCCACTTAACATGTGGCCGCTACCTTAGCGTTTTCAATAAAACGGCTATGGGTTGGTTTCTACAGGACTACTTTTTAAATGGGGTACAATTTTATAATTTGTTTGATCAGGCTGCGAAAAATGCCGTAGAAATTGCCGAATTACTGGTACAGGCGGTAAACATTGAAGAGGCGGCCGACAGAGAAACCTACTTTAAGCAGATAGAACGCCTTGAAAGTGTTGGCGATGATATTACCCATAAAATATACCTGGCACTTGATAAGGTTATCTTTACCCCGCTGAACCGATCTGACATACACACCCTGGCTTCGGCTATTGACGATGTTGCCGATTATATACACGAGGCCAGCGAGCGTATGTTTTTGTATAATATTGATGAAGTGATCCCTGCCATTAAAGAAATAGCCGATATTATACTAAAAGCCAGCCGCGAGATAGAAAAATCGATCAATATGCTGCGGGTATCGTCAAAAGGTCGGTTGATATTGGAATCGTGCAGGGTGATAAAGGGGCATGAACGCGAGTCGGACCAGATATATTACAGTTCACTGGCGTTGCTTTTTGCCAATGAACAGGATGCCATCACCCTGATAAAATATCGCGAGATACTGCACTCGCTTGAAACCACCACCAATAAATGCAAAAGCGCCACCGATGTGCTGCAAACTATTTTAGTGAATAGTTTTAAGTTTAGCGAGTAGATGCATTGAGTGAGTTAGCGAATGAGTGATTGAGTGATTATCGCTTCATTTTTTTATATTCACCAACTGATGATTCACTCAATCACTAAATAAAATGCGATATTGCTTAACGCTGGACCTGATAGACGACCCTGTACTTATCCGTGAGTATGAGGAACACCATAAAAACGTTTGGCCAGAAATACTTGAAAGTATAAAAGGTTCGGGTATAACCAGCATGGGGATATACCGCTATGGCACCCGCCTTTTTATGATAATGGAAACAGACAGCACCTTTAGTTTTGAAAGAAAAGCTGCTATGGACGATGCTAACCCTAAAGTACAGCAATGGGAAACCCTGATGCTGCAATACCAGCAGCCTTTTGAAGGCTCGGTACAGAAATGGGTTTTAATGGATAAAATATTCCAATCCTGACATTTGCCTTAAACTCCATTATCTACCTTTGCGGCAATATGACAGCGACGAATAACACTAAACAAGATAAATACCAGGCACTTACCGAATTAACCGCAGGCGATTTTAAAGCTTTTTTATACGATTGCGATGGTACCCTTGCCGATACCATGCCCGGCCATAAAAAAAGTTATGTACGCGTGGCAGCTGAAGATGGTGTGCTGCTCGAAGATTCGATAATTGATGAGTTCGCAGGTTTACCTATACGTGATGTGATAGTGGAAATAAACAAGCGTTATAACAGTACTTTTGATCCGGCAGATTTTGCCGAACGCAAAGAAAAATTATTCTTAAGCGAATACATCGACCAAACACAACCTATTGATTATGTGGTAAACCACTTAAAGGCCCACGCCGGTAAGATGAAAATTGCCGTAGTATCAGGCGGCGACAGGGAAGTTGTTACACGCACACTAAGCATATTGGGTATCCTTGATCTGCCCGAAGTTTTGGTTTGTGCCGGCGAAACGCCGCGCGGCAAGCCATTCCCCGACCCTTTTTTAGCGGCGGCCGAATTTTTAGGCGTAGCACCTGAACACTGCCTTGTTTTTGAGGACGGCGATCCGGGTGTACAAGCCGCCGAAGCTGCCGGGATGCGCTGGGTGAGGATTGATAAGGTGTAACTGGAAGACCAACCACTCGCGTCTCACCATGGTTTAAAACATCGTAAAAACGCCCCAAAATCGCCCTTTTTATCCTTGTTTTCATCCAAAAACACGCTTAAACAGGCATTATTTCAGGCTATTTGCCCTTAAAAACGTGTAAAAAACATAAAAAACGGGTCAAAAAACGCGCAAAAAGCCCTGCTTTTGCGCGTTTTTTTATAACTTACTGTCTCAAAACCAAACCTTGCCTTATCAATAATTCAATACAATAAATTCTCTTTTTATCGTTCTATCAGCGCTGATTTTTATTGTTATTTCTCTTTACAGGCAAAATATTTCATTTTACGGTTTAATTTACAGAAACTTGTTATTATAATATTAGTTCGTCAACCCCAGGCTTATGAAAAAACATTACTCGGCAATTATTACTGGTTTTTTATTTTTATTTTTTGCAGGCGATGTTTTTGGTCAGCAAGTGCTGGTTACCGATGCAAATAAAAAAGCATTAACAGATTTCTCCGTTAAAAAAGCTTCAGCATATACCGTGTCGCATCAAAAAGCTGTGGCCCTGGCCGATAGCCATAAGTGGCCCGTGCGTAAGAAAACTAAAAACGGCGGCACATTCTCTCTACAGGGTTTAAATCAACTTGGTTTCCCCGTGTTTTTAAAAACAAACGATAACGGCAACGTTATTTCGGCTGCTACAACACGCACCAATACGGTATATCCAGGCGGTGCATTAGGGCTTACCCTTACAGGATCGAGCACATTTTTAAACAACAAACTGGCTATTTGGGATGGTGGTGCCGTATATGCCCAGCACCAGGAATTTGCAGGCAAAACCATCACCCTTAATACTACCCAAAACGCCATTGACCACGCTACGCACGTAGCCGGCACCATGATAGCTAAAGGTGTTTACCCGCCTGCTAAGGGCATGGCTTATAGCGCGTCAACATTGCAGTCGTACGATTTTGATAATGACATATCTACCATGGGTACGGCAGCGGCAGGCTTGCTGCTCTCTAATCATTCCTACGGCGATGTAGCGGGTTGGGATCTTGACGAAACCGGCACAACATGGACATGGTATGGCCTGCCCGGCGATACGGTTGATTACACTTTCGGCATCTACAATACACGCGCCCAGGCTTATGATCAGATAGCCTATAATGCACCTTATTACTTAATTGTTGAATCTGCCGGTAATGCCCGCGGTTATCCGGGCCCCGCCGTTGGGGGAACCTATTACGGCTACAAAAGCACAACAAACACCACAATGGTACTAAAAAACCATACAGCTACCGATGGCATAAGCAACCAGCAATGGTATGACGGAATAGCCTCGACAGGTAATGCCAAAAATATACTTACTGTTGCGGCAGTTGGGCCCTTACCTTTTGGGCCGGCAAGCAGTAAAAATATACAAGTAGCCTATTTCAGCAGTTGGGGGCCAACTGATGACGGGCGGGTGAAGCCCGACATATCGGGCATGGGCGTAGATGTGGTATCGTGCGGGAGCCTTGATGCAACCAATTATTTAACCTTATCGGGTACATCCATGTCATCGCCCAATGTTACCGGCTCGCTTTATTTATTGCAGGAATATTATGCCCAGAAAAATGGCGGAAAATTTATGCTGGCAGCAACATTAAAGGGCCTTGCCTGCGCTACTGCCGATGACGCAGGCAACGTAGGCCCCGACTATATTTACGGATGGGGCCTGCTCGATATGCAAAAAGCGGCACAGGCTATAACCGATAACGGCACAAAAAGCATAGTAAAAGAAAATACTTTAAGCCAGGGCCAAACGCAAACCACACAGGTAACTGCATCGGGCAACGGGCCGCTGGTGGCTACCATATCCTGGACCGACCCTGCCGCTGCGCCAACTGCCGACGGAACCGTGAACGACCGTACCATAAAATTGGTTAATGACCTTGATATTCTCGTTAGCGATGGCACAACCACCTTTTTGCCATGGATACTTGACCCCAACCATCCGGCAACAGCGGCAACTAAAGGCGATAACATAAGCGATAATGTGGAACAGGTTTATGTAGCCAACGCCATACCCGGCCGTACGTATACCATTACAGTTTCGCACAAAGGCACGCTACAATCGGGTTCGCAGGCTTATTCGCTTATAGCTACAGGGTTGGGTGGTACCGCTTACTGCACGTCGGGGCCTGCCTCAAGCGTCGGTTCGCGCATCAACAACGTTACTATATCAAACATAAACAATACGCAAAACAGCGGCTGCACCACTTATTCCGACTATACCAGCCAAACAGCTGTGTTGGAACAGGGCAAAACTTATCCGTTAAGCATTACTTTGGGTACATGCGGCGGCAATTTTAACAAAGCGGCCAAAGTTTTTATCGACTGGAAAGGTGATGGCAGCTTTACCGATGCCAGCGACCTGGTGGCTACCACTACCGTAATAAACGGAACTGCTACCTATAAAACCAATATTACCGTGCCTATAACAGTAGTACCCGGCAATTATAGCGTAATGCGGGTTGTATGTACGGAAACCAGCGACACATCAACCATAAAGCCATGCGGCAATTATGCCAAGGGCGAAACCCAGGATTACCGGGTACAGTTTACACAAACCACTACTGATGCCGGCATAACAGGCATTACCAGCCCCGATAGTACCGGGGCATGCTCGGGGATTACGCCTATTACCGTTACCGTAAAAAACTTTGGTGCCCAGCCAATTAGCAACGTACCGGTTATCGTAACTGTAAAGGCCCCCAGTGGTTCGGTTACTACTATAAATGAAACTTATACAGGCACACTTCAACCTTTGGAAGAAGAAAGCTTTACATTAAACACCACATTTAATGCCTTAGCATCGTCAACCTATTTCATAACCGCTAACACAAATTTGGTTAACGACCTCATTACAACCAATAACCAGGCAAGCCTGACCGTAACCACTAATCCGGCTCCGGTAATAAGCACCATAGCTGCCAATTTTTGTGATGAAACCGGTAAGTACCTGCTTACTGGCACAGGCGATGGCGAAATATTTTGGTACCAAACCGCTACATCGGCCACCCCCATCGCGTTAGGTTCACCCGTTGAAACCACACAGGCACCAACAAATAACACCTACTATGCCGGCTTGAATGATTTTAGCGCAAATGTTGGCCCTGCAACAAAAACTGTATTTTCATCAGGAGGCTATAATCAGTACGGGCCATCGGTGCTGGTACATACAGATGCGCCTGTTGTTATTGAAAGTGCACGATTATATGTAGGTTACCCGGGGCAAATAACTTTCAGTGTTACCAATAACGACGGCGAAACGCTATCAAGCACCACCATTAACGCTGCTGCCACACGCACCACCCCCGCGGCGGGCGCTCAGGCGGATGATCCCCGCGATACCGGCAAAGTGTATAATTTGAATTTACTGATCCCCGCCGCCGGCGACTATACCATAACTACTACTTTTGATGCAAACGCCACACTATACCGCAATAATGGCGGTGTAAGCGGCTATCCGTTTACTGTGGGCGATGGCCTGTTCAGCATAACAGGCAACACCGCTGTTAATGGTACCGATACCACCTACTACAAGAATTTTTACTATTATTTTTATAACATGAAGATAAAAGCCGCAGGCTGCCCATCGGCAGTGCGGCAGGTGGTAACCCTGGCACGACCAACTATCACCCTAAATTCGGGTGTATTGAACTCTAATTTTGCCACGGGCAACCAATGGTATGAAAATGGGAAGATAGTAACAGGCGCTACCAATCAAACCTATACTCCTGCTACCAGTGGTACCTTTAAGTTGTTAGTTACTTTGAATACCGGCTGTACCGATACATCGGCCAGTTTTGTATATGTAGTACCGCCAAAAATGGGATCCAATGATATTAGCCTGGCTATATATCCCGTACCTGCAAATACGGTGCTGAATGTATTGTTTAGTGCAAAAGCAAGCAGCAACCTTACCCTATCGTTAATAAACAGTGTGGGCGAAACCGTTTACAAAAACACCCAGAATATTGCAGCAGGTAACTTCAGCACTATACTAAACGTTACCAACTATCCACCCGGAACATACATACTCAAGCTACTATTAGGCAACCAGGTATATGCCAATAAGATAATTATAGATAGGTAGAGGGGGAGTTGAAAGTTTAGAGATGAAAGTTAAAAGCAAAAAAAAGCGTCATTGCTTCGTGCAATGACGCTTTTTTTAGGAGTTGAAAGTTAATGGTGCAAAGAAACTTTACACTTTCAACTTTATACTTTTAACTTAAAAAGTGTACTTGATCCCTAATCCCGGGGCAATGTCGAAAAACGGGCCGGTGGCCAGTTCAATTCGTGGGTTAAGATCAAGGCTAACAGCAATTGGCGAATTTGGGATAACGTATTCCAAACCCAATACGCCATCGGCACCTAATAATATGTGGCTGCTGTTATAATACTGGTCGCTGCCTAACCTTTGGTAATCGCCTTTGCCTTCAGCACCAATGTGTGCGCCAAAACCATAGTAAAATTTTAAACCCGATACGTTAAATGCTTCCTGGTTTATTTCATAAAGGCCGGTTACAACAACGCCATGATTGCGGAAACCTAATACGCCTTCGTATGAAATATCGGGAGACGCAAAATATTTTACGGCAATACCGTCTTCATAAGCGCCGAACTTCAATCCAACGGCGGTTTTATAGTCTTGCGAATACTGGGAATTTTGAGCCAGCGACTTATTCGCTATCAGCATAAAGGAAAATAGAGCGGCTACTGAGAATACTAGTTTTTTCATTAGATAATTTCAATTGTGTGTTTTTATTAGTGATGTTGTTTGTTGCAATAAACGGCCGAAATTAAATTTTATGGCTCCAATTGTAAAATAAATATTACAAAGGCCCGGTAATATACTGTTTAACAGCAAAAAACAATTCCTGTTTTAATAAGGCAATGGGTCAAAATATTATAAATTAGTGCAATTTTACACGCATAGACGTTGATTAGCGATAAAGGTTTAATGAACTCATATTTTATAAACTATGCCATATAACACCCATATAAAAAAAGCGTGCCTGCCGCTTGCTATTTTGCTCAGCATTTTTTCTTTTGGTTGCGTGCGCGGTGGCCTAACCAATACTGATAGCCATGAGTATTATAACGGCATGGTGGTTTGTGCCTATCCCGATGCATCGCAGGTAGGCCTCGATATTTTAAAAAAAGGTGGCAACGCAGTCGATGCCGCCATCGCCGTGCAATTTGCATTGGCGGTAACAGTACCCGAAGCCGGAAACATAGGCGGTGGCGGTTTTATGGTCTATCGCGCTGCTGACGGGCAAAGCAACACGCTCGATTTCAGGGAAAAAGCGCCTGCCGCAGCCACTACCAATATGTTTTTGGATTCAGCAGGCAACCCTGTGCCCGACATGAGCTTGTCAACCCACAAAGCATCGGGCATACCCGGATCGGTTGACGGCATGGTTGAGGCACACAATAAATATGGTAAACTAAACTGGGCCGACCTGGTACAACCCGCCATCGACCTTGCCAATAGCGGCTTCAAAATAACCAAAGAATTAGCCCATGATTTGAACAAAACCCAGGCCGAGTTTAAAAAGCTGAACCCCGGTAAAACCTACTTTATAAAAGATACTCCCTGGAAGGAAGGCGATATACTGGTACAAGGCGACCTGGGCAAAACGCTGACCCTGATACGAGATAAGGGTTGGTACGGGTTTTATGACGGCCCCGTTGCCGATGAGCTTATAGCCGAAATGAAAAACGGAGGCGGCATCTTTACCAAAACCGACCTGCAAAATTACCACGCCATTTGGCGCAAGCCCATCATCGGCAAGTACAAAAACTACACTATAATCACCATGCCGCCGCCATCAAGCGGGGGTATAGCTCTGTTGCAATTGCTGCACGCTGTCGAAAAATACCCATTACACCGATGGGGCCATAACCAGGACTCAACTGTACAATTAATAGTGGAGGCCGAACGCAGGGTATACGCCGACCGCTCAAAATACCTGGGCGATCCCGACTTTTTCAAAGTACCTGTCGACAGCCTGTTAAACCCCGCGTATATCAACCAACGCATGAAAACCTTTAGCTGGGACGCTGCTACGCCAAGCGCCAGCGTACTGCCCGGCACATTTGTAGGTTACGAAAGCACGCAAACCACGCACTACAGCGTGGTCGACAGGGACGGCAACGCCGTATCAATAACCACAACTTTAAATAACGGCTTCGGCTCAAAAATAGTGGTGAAGGGTGCCGGCTTTTTGCTGAACGATGAGATGGATGATTTTAGTGAGAAACCGGGCGTCCCCAATTTGTTCGGACTTATTGGCGGCACAGCAAACAGCATACAACCCAATAAACGCATGTTATCATCCATGACGCCAACCATAGTCGAGAAAGATGGTAAGTTGTTTATGGTAGTAGGCACGCCGGGCGGCTCAACAATTATCACATCGGTATTTCAAACCATATTAAACGTTGTCGACTTCGACATGGGTATGCAGGACGCCGTGGACGCGAAACGTTTTCACAGCCAATGGTTGCCCGATGAGGTTTACATGGAAAGCGGCGCACTGGACACCTTGACCCGTCAAAAATTGCAGAAGAAGGGCTATAAAATTATCAATGATCACCCCATTGGCCGCGTTGATGCAATTTTAAAAACCAAATGGGGTTATTACGAAGGCGGTGCCGACCCGCGGGGGGATGATACGAAGCTGGGATATTAGTCAGTAGGCAGTTTTCAGTTGACAGTTTGCAGTTAAAATTCAACTGCAAACCAAAACCAACTGCAAACTGCCCACTGCAAACTGAAAACTGAACGAATGAGAAAGGAATTAAAGAACCACGAAACCATTGATTATTTTTTAAAAATAGTATGGCAAACGGTAGCCAACAGGTATAACCAATTGGTAACCGAATATGGCTTTACACAATCAATAGGTTATTTGCTGATAAATATCGATGAACACGAAGGCACTACCGTTTCGCAAGCAGCGGCGTTGCTGGGATTGAAATCTACCAGTTTATCGCGTATGCTGAACCAGCTTGAAAAAACAGGCTTGATATACCGCGAACTGAACCCCGGGGATAAACGTTCGGTTAAAATATATTTAACCGACCTGGGTAAGGAAAAGCGCCACCTGGCGCGCGGGATAGTAAAACAGTTTAACAACTACCTTAACAGCCATATTAATGAAAGCGACAAGCAATATTTGATTGAGATGCTTGAAAAAATAAACCAGTTAACCCTGAATTATAAACCAGATAACCACTGAAAAAGCAACATTCCCCACAATAAAACGCACTTTACATGGTTAAATGAGCATAATAGTGTTAAAAAGTGTTAAGCTGCCGTTTTTGAAATATAAAAGAATAAATTTGCCTTTTGAAATTGGGATGAACAGGATACTGTTAGTTTTAGGGCTTGTTTTTGTTTGCTGCCTGGCCGCGTGTACAAAATCATCGTTATATGGGCCGGTGCAGGCTAAAGCACAGGCTAAAATTGATGATTCGCTGCTCAGTAGATTTATTGTTGCCCATAATTTAAAGGGGGTAGCCAAACACGTACAGTTAAATGATACGATAGGGGTTTATTATATAGTGATCAACCCTGGTAGCGGGCAAACGCTCTTTACTACGTCAACCCAAATAACAGTTAGTGATTCGGCTAAGCTAATAAATAACGATTTGAGCGAAACGCTGTTTTACAAAACAAATGAATTTCACCCAACGTATTCAATAGGCGCAGTGATAAGGGGATGGCAGTTAGGGGTACCTATGATATTAACCGGGGGCGAAGTGCGGCTGTTGGTACCGTCACGTTATGCGTATGGCCCTTATGCTCAGCCACAAATAGGGCAGGATTTCGGGCTAAAAAATGGATTGCCCGGTAATGCGGTGCTTGATTTTTATATAACACTTTATAATGTAACTAATTAAATGAAACAAACAATTTTTACGCTTTTACTAATTTCTGCTATAGGGCTGGTATCATGCCGCAAGCATGGCAACCAACCCAATATTAAACAATATGACCAGGAACAGATACAAAACTATATAAGTGCCAATGGCATTACCGGCATGAAAAAAGATACGGTAGGTGGCGACACTTCAGGCATCTACTATAAAATCATCCTGCAACCACAAACCGATACCGCTTTAACTTATTCTGATAATATATCATTCGTATTTACCATAAAAAGCTTTGACGGGCATTACATAAGCAGCGATACTATTCAAAACCATTTCCAAACCTATGTTGGTCATATTATTTCTAGTGCATTGCCCACCGGCCTTGAACTGGCTATTTTAAACGACCTTAAATATGTTGGCGCAAGTATGCGTGTGCTTATACCATCGCACCTGGCTTATGGCGTTAACGGATATGGTTCGGGCAGTATCACCAATACCTCTTCGCGTATTGCCGGCAACCAATGCCTTGATTATTATGTACACGTAATAGCCAGCCAGCCTGATAAAGCGCAAAGGCAGGCGGCCTATGATTACCAGGTGATAAAGAATTATATGGCCGCAAATAGTTTAACAGGCCTTTATACGCTTGATTCAGGAGTATACTACCACGTACAAACACAGGGTACCGGTACTGACCCGCTGACAGATAATACAACTGCAGAGGTAACCTTTAACGGCCGTTTGTTAAACGGAACCGTTTTTAGCAGTGCTACTTCGCCGGATAGCACTTCAGTTGAAATACCCAGCCTTATAGCCGGCGTATCACGTACATTGAAAAGACATGCCGTAAAAGGCACGGTAATCTCCATGATCATGCCATCATATTTAGGCTATGGCACGCAGGCACAAAGCGAGATACCGGCCAATAGCTGTTTACGATTTGAATTCACCATACAAAGCGTATCGCCGTAAATATCATTTAGCTAAAGCTACCTTAAAAGCTTTTAAACAACGGTCGCGTGCAAAAGCGTGGTCAACAATGGGTTTTGGATACTTGCTGAAGTCAGCATATTCCGGAACCCATTTTTTTAGGTATATAAATTCAGGGTCGAACTTTTTTAGCTGTGAATCGGGATTAAAAATGCGGAAATAGGGCGCGGCATCCGTCCCACACCCCGCCGACCATTGCCAGCCGCCAACATTGCTTGCCATTTCATAATCCAGCAATTTTCGGGCAAAGTAGCGCTCGCCCCAGCGCCAGTCTATCAGCAAATCCTTCGCCAAAAAACTGGCGACTACCATGCGCACACGATTATGCATATAGCCGGTGGCATTCAGTTCGCGCATACCTGCATCAACCAGCGGGTAGCCGGTTTGGCCGTCGCACCAGGCCTTGAACTGTCCTTCGTCATTCACCCATTTTATCCGGTCATACTCAGGCCTGAAGGCATGATCCATCGTTGCAGGGAAATGGTCGAGTATCATCATGTAAAACTCGCGCCAAATCAGCTCATTCAGCCAGGTCTTTTCCGCATAGCCATTGGCGGTGGATGCCAGTTCGCGTATACTTACCGTACCGAACCTTAAATGCAACCCAATATACGATGTACCCTTCGTACCCGGGAAATCCCTTTTCTCCGCATACTCCTTTATAAAATGTTCGTAGCTTTTGCCGGGTATTTCAAGGCTGCTTTTTTCAAACCCCATTTCTTTTAATGTGGGTATTTTAAAACTATCGGTTTTCAGCAGGTTTTCTAAATATTTTTTTGTGGGATACGCCTCCAGGTAAAACGGCTTTAAAGTTTCATACCACTTACGCATATAAGGCGTATAAACGGTATAGGGCGATCCATCGCCTTTCACTACCTCGTCCCTATCGAAAATTACCTGGTCCTTGTAAGTTTTAAATTCAATGCCCTGCTTCTTTAGCTTTTGGGCGATGGCTTCGTCGCGCTTTTTGGCATAAGGCTCATAATCATGATTGGTGTAAACAGCGGCTATGGTATGTTCCTTCAACAGCTTATCCCACGCGTCTTCCGCTTTATCATACAGTATAAATAAACCGCTGCCATGCTTCTTTAGTTCGGTGTTTATATCGTCAATAGTTTGATAGATAAAAGTCACTCTCGCATCATCCTTGTCTTCCAGTTTGTCCAGTATCTCCCTGTCAAAAATAAAAACGGGTAAAACAGGATTTTCGCCTTTTAAGGCACGGTACAATCCCGCATTATCATCAAGGCGTAAATCACGGCGAAACCAAAAAATACTAATTGGGCCCTTATGCTCCATATATCTCCTTTAATGCCTGTTCAACCACGGGGTAAGCAAATTTAAAGCCTTTCGCTTCAATTTTATGGGCCGACGCTTTGGTGCTGCCTAAAACAATTGTGCTCATTTCACCCAAAATAAGTTTCAATGCAAAGGCAGGCACATTAGGCAGCCATAGCGGGCGGTGTAGCTGATTGGCAATTGCCTTGGTAAGTTGTTTATTGGTAACGGGGTTAGGCGATACCATGTTGTACACACCCTTCAACCCTTTGCGCTCAATACCATACAGGTACATGGCGGCAACATCGTGCCAGTGTATCCACGATACCCATTGCTTACCGCTGCCTAAAGCCGCGCCAAAGCCAAATTTTACAGGCATGGCCAATTTTGTTAATGCCCCACCCTCTTTGGTAAGCACAACCCCCGTGTGGAATTTCACTACACGCAGGTTCAGCTCCTCCCCCTCGTCCACAGCCTTTTCCCATTCAACACAACAGGTGCCCAAATAATCATGCGCAGGTTCGCTGTCCTCGTCAAGCAATTCGTTGCGCCTGTCGCTATAATATCCAATGCCCGATGCCGAAACAACCGATGTAACCTCGTGCTGATGGCTTTTCAACAAGTCATATATCAACTTGATCGACCGCGTACGGCTTTCCAATATTTCTTCCTTGCGCTCATCCGTCCAGGGCTTATCAGCAATGCCGGTGCCTGCCAAATGCACTATGGTATCAACGCCGATAATACAATCGGGGTCTATCTCATGTTTGTTAATATCCCATAAATAGGTTTTTACCCGCGCATCATTCCCCGGCGACCTGCTTAAAAGGCTTACGGTATGCCCCTTAGCTAATAGCAATTCTGTGAGGTGTTTTCCTAAAACTCCGGTGCCGCCGGTTATTAAAATGTGTTTAGGCATTTGTAACATATTATCCGCCTGCATCATGTAACAGAGGGTATTTTAAATTCAATTAATTGTTTGGCCATTCCCTTAAAAATAAACAAATGGAATGGCAGCATGCTATACCAATACAATCTGCCTAACAAACCATTGGGCCTAAAAGTTGCCACCTGGCTCAATATTTTTTTATTATTCCTGTCAATAATCTTAAATTCAAGCCAGGCCTCACCGGGTAATTTCATTTCGGCATACAACAACAAGCGTTTGTTTGCCTTATCGGCCAGCAAAACGCGCCAAAAATCTATCACATCACCCGGCGACACATTTATATTACTGGTCCGACCGCGGCGCATGCCTACCCCACCCACAATTTTATCAATAAAACCGCGCAGCACCCATATCCAGTCCCAATAATACCAGCCACGATTACCGCCTATGGCCATAATATTGTTTAGCACGGGCTTATCGTCGCCGGTAATAGGCAGTTTAACTTTATATTCCAGCGTTCCGTTTTGGGGCACTTTTATTTGGTCCATAAACGAAGAATTCAAATATCCCATATTCAGCGCATCCTTCCAGCTTGAAACGATGGAATTCTGCTCTATCTTCATAAAGGCCAATTCAAGCGCCTCGTGGTAAGTTAAGCATTTGCGGGGCACTACCTCGTCAATGGCATGGTCCTTCATTATCGTTTCATTCTTCATGCTGTCAACCAAGCTTTGCGCCAATTGGTAACTGGTTGAAGTAACAAAATATAGCCAGTATGACGATATTTTGGGTGAAAGAAAGGGGATGGTGATGATATGCCTGTTCAATTTGCGCACTTTGGCATAGCCCAGCATCAATTCCTTAAACGTGAGTATATCCGGGCCGCCAATATCAAAGGTGCGGTCGAATGCTTTTTCGTTTAACAGCACGCCTTCTAAGTAACCCAACACATCCCTTATAGCTATGGGCTGGCAGCGGGTGTTCACCCAGCGGGGGACGGTCATTAAAGGCAGCTTTTCGGTAAGGTCGCGGATGATCTCGAACGATGCGCTGCCCGAACCAATAATGATGGATGCTCGCAGTACCGTTAAACTCGCTTTTGCTTCTTCCAGTACATCTTCCACATGCCGGCGCGATGCCAGGTGCTTCGACAAATTATCGTCGTTGGTAATGCCGCTTAAAAATATGATCTGCCTGCTATATGTTTTATCCAATACTTCGACAAAGTTTTGTGCCGATTGCGCTTCCAGTTTCGCGAAATCCTCGTTTTGCGACATGGAATGAACGAGGTAATAAGCCGCATCAATATTTTCGGGGAATGCCTCTATGCTTTCTTTATGCAGCAGGTCGCCCTGTAAAAGGGTTACCTTATCGCTGTAATCGCTTTGTTCATGAAATCGCCGCTTATCGCGCACCAGGCAAATTACGTCGTGGCCTTTCTCCAAAAGTATGGGGATGAGCCTTGTACCAATATAACCATTTGCACCCGCGATCAATACTTTCATGTTGTTGCAACAAACTAACGGACAAGGTGTTTCAAACCTATTCCTAATAAGAGTATAAAGGAAATTTAAACGTTCACGCTATCCTGTACCACCACTTTCGCGGCAAGGGGCTTTGCATAATTGTCGACAAACAGCAGGTGGATAGGATCATCCTGGTAGGCATCCTGCGCGGCCTTGTCATCAAACAATATCAACAGCGACAGATCATACGAACGGTCGATAACATCGCGGTTGGTATCGGCAGGCACACCAATATGGATATCTCGGATGGTTTTTATCGGCACAAGCGAATATAAGCCTTCAATAAGCTTTGCTTTATCGGCTTTATCTTTCAGCCAAAAGTGGACGTGGTGAACGAATGTATTTTTTAAAAGCATGGTTTTTTAATTTATATCTTCTTTAAAATTAAATTTTCATAGCGTTAACTCGAGTTAAAGATTGCCCCAGCGGGGCTACCACTTTGTAGAAAAAAAATTAATATTGTGTTTTGCCTCGTCAGAGGCTACCCTTTGCGAATTGGGTAGCCTCTGACGAGGCAATGTTATTTCTATCTTTTTCTACAAAGGTATAGCCCTTACAGGGCATAACTTATTTTTAAACTACAACCCGTAATATCATACAAACTCTCCAACCACATGCGGTTTAAATGTATCCGTTTTCACCTTCGCCTTCAACTCATGTAAAATATTGTACAGGCCAAAATTGGTGCGGTTAACGTAGATAAAGTGCTTCACGCCACGCGCCTGTTTAAACTCGGGCATTTTTGCAATTTTCTCGCCGAAGCTGTACAGTTCATCAAAAAATTTGGTTTCGCCAAAATCAAAACTATTGTCAATATAAGGCATGGCAAACAAGCTGATCATTTGCTTATACTGCGTGTAATAAAACTCCACCTGCGCCGGGGTGTCATTTGGGTGGATCATTTCCAGCAGGCGAAAGGCCTTAATGGTTTCTTCCTTATTATCCAGCAAATTGGTTGAGGTAAGCGAGAAGAAAGGCGAATAAAAATCTTCGGGCATTTCCTTTATACAACCAAAATCAATTACGCCCAGTTTGCCGTCAGGTGTTATCATAAAATTACCGGGATGCGGGTCGGCATGTACAGCACGCAATTCATGCTGCTGGAAATTATAGAAATCCCATAACGCCTGGCCTATAGTATTGCGCAATTCCTGCGATGGATTAGTATTCAAAAACTCTCGCAGGTGCAATCCCTCAAGCCAGTCCATGGTAATAATGCGTTTGCTGGATAGTTCGGGATAATATTTCGGGAACACTACATTATCCAAATTGGCGCAGGCATTTGAAAATTCGATGGAACGGCGTATCTCCAGTTCGTAATCTGTTTCTTCCAGTAAACGTTCTTCCACTTCTTTCATGTACACATCCAGTTCCTTTTCGCTCATGCCAAGCAAACGGAAAGCGAATGGTTTAACCAGTTTTAGGTCGGATGAAATGGAATCGCCCACACCGGGGTATTGAATTTTAACCGCCAGTTTCTTGCCGCCAAGCTCCGCTTCATGCACCTGCCCTATCGAGGCTGCGTTGGATGAACGGATGTTGAACTTATCGTATATCTTATCTGGCGTTTTGCCAAAGTATTTTTTAAACGTTTGCACAATAAGCGGCCCCGAAAGCGGCGGCGCGTTGTATTGCGATTGCGAAAACTTATCCACGTAAGCCTGCGGCAGCAGGTTCTTATCCATACTGAGCATTTGGGCAACCTTCAGGGCACTGCCTTTCAGTTCGCTTAATGACTCATAAATATCGGAAGCATTATCCTCGTTCAGCTCGCTTTTGTCCATATCGGGGTTGAACAGTTTCTTGGAGTAATGCTTAATGTAGTTGCCCCCTATTTTAAAGCCGGTCTTCACAAATTTCGATGATCGCTGTACTTTGCTGGTTGGTATGCTATTTTGTTCTTTCGGTGTATCCATTTTTAGTTCATAGTTAGTAGTTCATGGTTCATGGTAGAATTTAATGGCTCATAGCTGTTAACTTTTACTATGATCTATTAACGATCAACCATGAACTAAAAAAATAATGCGGCCAGTTTTTGTACCGTCAGTGTTGCATAATCGTCTATTACCAGGTTGCTCGGTTGCAAGTCGGCCGCCGGGTGGCCGGTTGTAATACCTACCACTTTCATGCCGGCTGCGTTCGCGGCTTTAATTCCTGCCAGCGAGTCTTCAAAAACCACGCAATCAGCAGGATTGGCATGCAGGTCGGCGGCGGCTTTTAAAAATATCTGCGGATTGGGCTTGCCCTTGCTTACCCGGCTGCCGTCGATTATCACCTCAAAATCCTGCCTTATGGGTATCCTGTCAAGTATAAAATCAATATCGCCAACAGTTGCCGATGACGCCATGGCCATTTTTATACCGGCATCCTTCAGTTCCGTTAAAAAATTCTCCAGACCGTTTATTGGCCTTAAAAATGGCGCGTATATTTCGCGGTAATAAGCTTCTTTTTCATCCAACAGGCCTTTTAAGCTGTCTTCATCATATTTATCGCCAAATAGCTGGCGTAACGTTTCAATTATCGGCACGCCGCTTATTTCCTTTTTATAGGTCTCTACGGATAATTCGCCCATGTTATATTTCTTAAACAAGTGCTGCCACGATTTGAAATGATACGGGGTATTATCCACCAGGGTACCATCCATATCAAAAATTGCGGTAAAGTTTTTCAATTAGCCCCCTCTAAACGGCGAAGCCTTCATGAGCTCCGCTGAAAATTAAATGTTTGCGAATAATCTCCCCCGGTAGAGGAGACTTTTTTGATTTTGGTTGAATTGGTAATTTTTAAGCCCTCCCTACCGGGGAGGGTTGGGTGGGGCTTGTTTAAAAACCCATTTTCTCCGGCATCCCACCATTCTTCGCCAAAAACTTGCCGTATTCAAACAAGTTATCTATCGGCGAACGCTGGAAAAGATCGAACGTTACATTAACGCCTTTTTCAATGGCCTCATCGGTTTTCTCAAACCCTGCCGAGCTATCGTTTATCCAAAAATTCAGCACGAATACAAATTGCACCCAAAGCGCGTCCTTGTACCGTTTCGAAAAGAATTTACGGTCTGATAATTCGGCTGTCTCAATACCTTCGTTAATGATCTGGGTTGCGAAAGCTTCAAATGAATTTTTCAGCCCCTCAAAAACAAACGGGGTTGTAAAACTTTTAGGCTGCTTTTTAACGCTGTAAACGGCAAAACTGCGGCTGCCCTTTAACAGCTCAAAAAAAGCGTAGAAGAATGATAGCGCCTTTTCGCGGGCAGAGTACTGCGCATAAACTTCCTGCCCTTGCACCTCGTTCAAAGTTTTTTGGGCGAAACCCGACCAAATGCCCTGTTCCAACGCATCAAACGAACCAAAGAACTGGTAAAATTCAGCTTCGGTCATTTTATTTTTTTTGGCGAAAATATATACCGATTTAGGCTGCTCGCCCTGGGTGAGCACAAAATCAATATATGCCTTTTGTATGCTTTCGATAGTTGCCATGCTGTTTTAAATTTCAGTATAAATTTACGGATTTTATTAGCAGATAGATTGTCATGCTTATCTATAATTAAACGGCTGATGACTAAATATGTTATCACTACCCATCCGACACACCAGCCCGTGATAATTAATTACAATTACACCGAAATGTTTAGTCGATGTCAAATAATTTGCCTAAATATGAAAAAGATATAAAAATTTGCAATTTTTGTACACTACTATTTGCTGAGGTCTCCTGTAAAATGAGCGAAATAACTATCCTGGTTTGGTTTAGAAATGATCTGCGTATACACGATAACGAAATACTGTTAGAAGCTATCCGTAAGGCCGATAAAGTATTACCCGTGTATTGTTTCGACCCGTTCTATTTTACCAAAACAACTACCGGCGAACCTAAGACAGGTAATTTCAGGGCGCGTTTTTTACTGGAATCAGTCGCCGACCTCCGCAAAAACCTCCGTGCCCATGGTGCCGAGCTCATCATCCGCACGGGTCATCCCGCTGAAATATTACCACTGCTTGCCGAAGAATATCATGTGAACGAGGTGTACCATCACCGCGAAGTAGCGCATGAAGAAACTGATATATCCGAACAGGTTGAAGCCGCTTTATGGAAAATAAAGCTGAATCTTAAACATTTTATAGGCCATACGCTTTACCATAAAGAAGACCTTCCCTTCCCCATAAAAGATATACCCGACAGCTTTGCCACCTTTAAAAAGAAAATTGAGCGCGACAGCAATGTACGCCCTTGCATTGATACCCCCGGTGAAATAAGTACGCCGGTTATTACCGATGCCGGCGAGCTACCAACCCTGCAACAATTAGGTTTGGATGAACCAGTCGACGATCCCCGCGCCACAATCCGCTTCATTGGCGGCGAAACCGAGGCATTAAAACAATTGCAACAGTACTTTATAAATATCGATAAGGCCGATCAGCAGAAAGTTGTTAAACAAGGCCCTGCGAGCATCGCCTCAAAACTTTCGCCGTGGGTGGCATTGGGCTGTATATCATTAAGGCATATTTACTGGGAGGTGATGAAGCACGAGGGCAACGTTAACAACAACAACCCGCTGATATTGGAACTGCTATGGCGCGATTATTTCAGGTTCATGTTTAAAAAGCACGGGCAAAAATTCATTGCCCAAAGTAATGATGAAGAACAACCAGAACTCGCCGCTAACCAGGATGAGCTTTTTGAAAAATGGAAAAACGGCGATACCGGCATACCATTGGTTGATGCCATTATGCATGAGTTGAATGCCACCGGCTATATCAATAATTACAGCCGGCAAATAGTTGCGGTGTACCTGGTGGCAAATCTTAAGGCCGACTGGATGAAAGGTGCCAAATATTTCGAAGAAAAGCTGATCGACTACTCGCCCGCAAGCAATTGGGGCAACTGGGCCTTCATAGCGGGCATAAACAGCGACCCGCGCGACAGCCGCTACTTTAACTTAGTCAAACAACCCACCGAAGCCGAAATGAAAGGCGATTTTATTGATACCTGGTTGCCTGAATTAAAGAATGTTGACGAAAAATACCTGCACATCACTTCGCTATAATAAAAGATCAGTATTTATTATAGGTGTAATATTGCCGTTCGGCTTTAGCCAACGGATACTTACAGGCATAATATGCGGCTTTAGCCAAAAGTACGCCTCATATTTGGCTGAAGCCTGTCTTTTCAATTTATAAGTTCCGTTGGCTAAAGCCAAACGGCAATTGAAAACCTTGCAGGGAGATTTCAAACAGGTTCTAAGTAGCTTTTTGTACTTTGTATTGTCTGTAGTTATACAATCACTAACCCAAAATAAACTACTTTGAAGAATTCACCGTTATTATCGGCCTGCTTCCAGTGCTGATAGAAGGCTTCGGCTACGCAAAGGATTTTTTGCATAAGCTGATGCATTAATTTGCGGCTATTTTCCTGCGACATCAAAATACTGTAAAAATTACAGAACATATAAACCCCTGCGCCGTATTATAGTCGATATACCAAAATGTTTTACAAATTAATTTCAAAGTTTGTAAGGCGTTATGCTTACTTTTGTACCGTTTTAAAGATTGGTTTTACATGGATCGCCTAAATTATATAAATAGCGGGAACGCAGCCTTTATTGACTCCCTATACGAAACATACAAACAGGACCCCTCATCTGTTGATTTTGGATGGCAAAAATTCTTTGAAGGTTTTGATTTTGGCCGTAGCTCTGAAGCTGCTGCCGTAAGTACTGAAACGCCTGATCACTTTTTAAAAGAGATACACGTTTTGAATATGATAGACGGGTACCGTTCGCGCGGGCACCTGTTTGCTACCACCAACCCCGTGCGCGAACGCCGCCAGTATTTCCCCGGTAAAGAACTGGAAACTTTTGGATTGAGCGACGCAGATATGGACACCGTATTTAATGCCGGTGTTGAGTTAGGCATGGGCCCCGCCACATTGCGCGACATACGCAAAGTGCTTGAAGATACTTATTGCCGTACGATAGGTGTTGAATACCGTTATCTGCGGAACCCCATAAAACTAAAGTGGTTTAAGGACCGTATGGAGAGCACCCGCAACACCCCTTCGTTTAGTGTTGAGCAAAAGAAAATGATGTTCGAAAAACTAAGCGAGGCGGTAATTTTCGAGAACTTTTTGGGTACAAAATTTTTAGGGCAAAAACGTTTCTCGCTCGAAGGAGCTGAAGCTATTATCCCCGCGCTTGATTCGGTTATACAAAAAGGTTCAACCTTAGGTATCCAGGAATATATTATAGGCATGGCCCATCGCGGTCGCTTAAATGTGCTGGCCAACATCATGGAAAAAACCTACAAAGAGATCTTCTTTGAGTTCCAGGGCAAAAATTATGAAGAGGATTCAGCTTTCAGCGGTGATGTTAAATACCACTTAGGCTATTCAACCGACGTAGCTACCACCGATGGCAAAAAAGTACACCTTAGCCTGTGCCCTAATCCATCACACTTAGAAGCAGTAGACCCGGTTGTTGAAGGGCTTACACGTTCAAAAATTGATTTTAAATACGGCGGCGACCACTCAAAAATTGCCCCGATAATGATACATGGCGATGCTTCAGTTGCTGGCCAGGGCATAGTTTACGAGGTGCTGCAAATGGAAAAGCTCGACGGTTATAGCACCGGCGGCACCATTCACCTGGTAATTAACAACCAAATAGGCTTTACCACTAATTACCTCGACGCGCGCTCAAGTACTTATTGTACCGATGTTGCCAAAACGGTATTGTCGCCCGTATTCCACGTAAACGGCGATGATGTTGAAGCAGTGACTTATGTTATAAACCTGGCTATGGAATTCCGCCAGGTTTTCCACAGCGATGTATTTATAGATATTTTATGCTACCGCCGCTACGGGCACAATGAGGCCGATGAGCCTAAATTCACCCAGCCGGTATTATACAAAGCTATCGACGCGCATGATAACCCGCGTAAAGTTTATTTAGATAAATTGTTAGCCGAAGGCAGCATTGATGATGCCACAGCTAAGGCTACTGAAAAGAAATTCCGCGACCTGATGCAGCATCAGCTTGATGAATCGAAATCAGAAGAACGCTTTACCGACAAGATAGCGATGTTTGAAGGCGCATGGCAGGGGCTGCATATTGCAACCGAAAAGGAAACAATAGCCAAAACCGATACCGCAGTTTCAAAAGAAGAACTGCTGAGCGTTGGTGAGGCGATAACTTTATTGCCAAAGGATAAGGAATTTTTCAAGAAGATTGAGAAGCTTTTCCAGGATCGGAACGCCATGGTGAACAAAAGCCATGTATTCGATTGGGCTATGGGCGAGCTGCTGGCTTACGGTACTTTATTAAAAGATGGTCACCCTGTCAGGTTAAGCGGTGAGGATGTTAAACGTGGTACCTTCTCGCATCGCCATGCGGTATTAACGCTGGCCGATTCAGAGCATGAATACACCCCGCTTGATGAATTGGGTACCGAAGCTAAATTCAGCATCTACAACTCCTTACTGTCGGAATATGGCGTTTTAGGTTTTGAATATGGTTATGCGTTGGCACAACCCAATGCCTTAACTATATGGGAAGCCCAGTTTGGCGATTTTGTTAACGGTGCACAAATTATTGTGGACCAGTATATAGCCAGCGCCGAAACGAAATGGCAGCGTGGTAATGGGTTGGTAATGTTATTGCCGCATGGTTATGAAGGGCAGGGACCTGAACATTCATCGGCACGTATCGAGCGTTTCATGGAGCTTTGTGCCGATAACAATATACAAGTGGCCAATTGCACCACACCAGCAAACTTCTTCCACGTACTGCGCAGGCAAATATACCGCGACTTCCGCAAGCCACTGATCATATTTACGCCAAAGAGCCTGCTCCGCAGCCCTAAATGCGTATCGCCGTTGATTGAATTTACCGAAGGGAAATTCCAGGAAGTGATTGACGATAGCTACGCCGATGCCAAAAAAGTGAAACGCGTATTATTCTGCTCAGGTAAAATATATTACGACCTGCAGGAAAAACAACTTGCCGATGAGCGTAAGGATGTAGCTATAGTGCGTATTGAGCAATTATATCCTACGCCTATACAGCAAATGGCTAAACTAAAAGCTAAATACAGCAAGGCAAAAGAATTTACATGGGTACAGGAAGAACCTGAGAACATGGGTGCCTGGCCGTACATGTGCCGCAAGTTCCGTAAGGGCGATGTGCTGAATTTAGATGTAATATCGCGTTTGGAAGGCAGCAGCACTGCCACCGGTTTCGCTAAACAGCACGCCGCGCAGCAAACACACATTATTGCCAAGGCGTTTGAATCGCCGGTAAGTACCGAATTAAAGGAAAAAATAAATAAAACGACACAAAAAATGTCGACTGTTAGCGCAGATTGAGTTAGTTAATTAGTGATCGGAGACCAGAGATTAGTTTAAAAATTAGCTTTGCAATTACCAGTTACTAACCATAATCAATAATAATTTAACAATATGAGTTTAGAGATCAAAGTTCCGCCGGTTGGCGAATCAATTACCGAAGTAACCCTGGCATCGTGGATAAAAAAAGACGGCGATGCAGTACAAATGGACGAAGTGATTGCCGAATTAGAATCAGACAAAGCCACATTTGAGCTTACTGCAACCGAAGCCGGAACTTTAAAAACCGTAGCCAAAGAAGGCGATGTATTGCCTATTGGCGCAGTAGTTTGCACCATTGAAGCGGGCGCGGCTCCAGCTGCTGCACCTGTAGCCGACGCTAAAACTGCTGCACCTACCAAAGAAGAAGCGCAGGAGGAAGAAAAATTAGCTGTAACTACGGAAAAAGAAACCTCGAAACAAAGCACTTACGCATCGGGCACACCATCGCCTGCTGCTGCAAAAATATTAGCCGAAAAAGGCGTTGACCCTGCCAGTGTAAGTGGTAATGGGGTTGACGGAAGGATAACCAAGGGAGATGCGTTGAATGCTCAAGCTCCCGCTGCTACCCCGGCACCAAAACCGGCTGCTTCAGCCCCTGCGGCTGCGCCAGCTCCGGCACCAATAAACCCCGGCGATCGCACCGAGAAACGCGAAAAAATGTCGTCGTTACGCAAGACTGTTGCCAAGCGTTTGGTTACCGTTAAAAACGAAACCGCCATGCTTACAACGTTTAACGAAGTGGATATGCAGCCAATAATGGAGCTTCGTGCCAAATACAAAGAGAAATTTAAAGAGAAACACGGCGTTGGCTTAGGCTTTATGTCGTTCTTCACCAAAGCGGTGACCGAGGCATTGAAAGAATGGCCCGCAGTTGGCGCACGTATCGACGGCGAAGAAGTAGTTTACAGCAATTTTGCTGATATTTCTATAGCCGTATCAGCCCCTAAAGGCCTGGTAGTACCGGTTATCCGCAACGCGGAAAGCCTTAGCCTTGCCGGGATCGAAAAAGCTGTTGCAGCACTTGCCGCCAAAGCCCGTGATAACAAATTGAGCCTGGAAGAAATGACCGGCGGTACATTCACTATTACCAATGGCGGTGTGTTCGGTTCTATGTTATCTACACCTATCATCAACTCACCGCAGTCGGCCATATTGGGCATGCACAATATCATCGAGCGCCCGGTTGCTGTAAATGGCCAGGTCGTTATCAGGCCGATGATGTACGTAGCCCTATCATACGATCACCGCATCATTGATGGCCGCGAATCAGTTAGCTTTTTAGTAAGAGTGAAACAGTTATTGGAAGATCCTACAAGATTATTGTTGGGCGTTTAGTCTGAACCAGGATTAAACAGATTATTTCGATTTACAGGATATAAATATTAGCCCGGGTTGCCGGGCTTTTTTGTGTATTCAAGTTCCAAATAATTAATATATTTGATTTAAACCTAACAATATCATGATATTCATTTCGCATAATTATAAAGACAAACCCATCGTTGAACAAATAGCTTTGCGTTTAAGAGATATTTTTGGACAAGATCAAGTTTTCTATGATTCATGGTCTATTCAACCGGGTGATGGAATAGTTGATAAAATGAATAAGGGCATTGAGAATTGTGAGTTATTCTTGTTTTGTGTTTCCAAGAATAGCCTTCAAAGCAAAATGGTCGAGTTAGAATGGCAGAATGCTGTCATTAAAGCAACCCAAGGCAAAACAAAATTAATCCCAATTAAATTGGATGATTGCTTTATGCCCGCCATTCTGTTACAATCTCTTTACATAGATTTATTTGGACAGGGACTTGAAGTCGCTTTGAGACAAATATTTGATATTACTTCGGGAAAAAATACATTTCAACCGGGTCCTCAAGCCTTTTCAAATCTAAGAGCATATAAAACCATCGTTGATCAAAAAATCATTATTGAATGTCATGCCGAACACTATTTAGAACCAGTATCAAATTATTTGTTTTTAACAACAAACTTATAAAGCGAAATAGACTTTAGTTGTACCAGTGAGAATAGCTTTAATAGTAATTTTCTTATTAATGTGGCTAATAAAGGGCTTATAAATTACAATGCACTGTTTTTGGGAATTTCCAGAGGAACTGTGCCGGGCTTTCCATTTACTATGGAAGCATCTCCGATAGGAGAAAGCAAAATCGATATTATTCAAGTAATGCACGAAGAAAAAAGAGATTTGTGGAAACCTTTACCTTTAATAAACGGAAAGAAAGAATAATGTAATAATTATGTCTAATAATATATATATCAACAAAACAATCACAAAACTCAACTTGATTAAAAAGTCGGTATATAATATTTTTTTACCACGGCCGTAACCTTGTGCTTAATATGGGTTGATGCTTTTTTACTCCATATTATTTTGTAGGAATCATTTGGCCTTTGGATTATAGAGAAGTAATCCTTCAGATCACCGTTTATTTCAACCGCGTTCTTTTCCCCTATCGCTGCTATTTCCTTGTTAAATTCGTCTGTCATTTTGCTAAGTTATTGATTTTCCCACATTGTCTGTGTCCCCATCATAGGTGTTCGGAAGATTTATTTTGATGATAACAGTCCCCCCTCTTGAGGCCATTCCCCCGGAAGGAATAAAAAAACGTTGGAAATAATCCAATAAAGCGTAACTACATGGTTAACACAATCAACCCTTTTTATTTGTTAAACCATTGATATACAATATATTAATTGATAAATAGGTCGAAATTGTGTTAAGTTATGTTAACCATATAATTAGCGTTAATACACTATAAACGTCGTTTTATTAGCTATTATCCTACTTAAAAAAGGAATCGCACAATTTCGCCACTTTTTTGATCTTCCGAACACCTATTGTGTTCCCACAGGCAACCAACATCACACCGCCCTTTTCAGCGCCAGCACATAGCCCATATGAAAACCATCATGAAAGGGCAGAAAAGCCACAGCGCTATCTATATTGGTAAGTTCAACACCGTAGCGGGTCATAACCGGTGTGTAATTAACAAAAATGCCTTTTTCAATATCGGCCTCAAATCTATCGAGCGATGTGATAAACCTTTCTTTAATAATGGCAATTTCATCGTCATCAACAAACTTTACAGGCTTGGAACCGGGTTTGTAAGTTTCAAAAAAATCCTCTTCAATAATCATATCCACACCCGCGCGCTTGTAGCAAATACCCTGCTGCGCGGCAACCATATGGCCAAGGTTCCATATAATGTTATTATTGTAGCCTTCGGGTACTTTGTTCAATTGCTCGGTGGTTAATTCGCTTATAAGATTCAGCAGGTAGGTACGGGGTTGTCTAAGTCTGTCAATTGCAGGGTTCATGGTTGTAAAATTTGAGGACTAATGTGCGGAAAATATTTGTAATATAGTTCGAATAATGCACCATGATGAAGATTGTCTGCCATTGGTAATAGTTATTCCGGCTTATCCATAAAAAAACATTTGTAGCTTAGTGCCCGATTATTCCTTATAGCACATATGAAAGTTTCAGGCTTTACTTTTTGTTAAAAACGCGATAATAAACGACTACCCTGTTGTTGAAGCCATCACTTCAATTTTACCCATTTGCGATGAATTTATTGTTGCCTGCGGCGATTCGGAAGACGCGACCAGGCGGCTTATTGCAGATATTAATTCGCCCAAAATTAAAATAATTGATACTGTTTGGGACAAGGAAGCCTACAAAAGCGGCAGCGTTTTCGCACAGGAAACCAACAAAGCGCTGGCGGCCATCTCGCCCGACAGCGACTGGGCCTTTTACATACAAGGCGATGAGGTTATCCACGAAAAATATTTGCCGCTGATCAAAAAGGAAATGGAAGACAACCTGGGCGATGCCAACGTACAAGGGTTGTTATTGAAATACGTACACTTTTATGGCTCGTATGATTATTATGGCGATACCCGCCGCTGGTACCGCCGTGAGATCAGGATATTACGGAACATTAAAGGCATGAGTTCCTACAAAGACGTGCAGGGTTTCCGCCTGAATGGTGAAAAAATACAGGTAAAACTGATAGATGCTTATGTTTACCATTACGGCTGGGCCAAACCGCCTGAAGCGTTAACCTATAAAACAAAAAACTTCGGTCGCTTTTATCATGGCGAAGAATGGTACAAGCAACGCATGGAAGAAGTTTACGAGTTCCAGTACGACAATGCCGACAGGATAAAGAAATTTACAGGCACACATCCCCAGGTTATGCAACAACGCATAGCCGAAAAAAACTGGAAGATAGACCTGCATAAAAAACCGCTGCAAAAAGATTTTACCCCGCGCAGAAGGTTCCTGCAGTTCATTTTCGACCTAACGGGATGGAGCATTGGCGAATACAAGAATTACAGGATAGTAAAAAGATAAACAAGTTTACAAATCACATTATTTTCACATTCAGTTTTGTGTTTTTGGCTTTGTCCTTTTCGCTTTCTCCTTTCAGCTTTATAACGCTTTTATTTTAACTTTACAGGCTTTAACCAACATTGTTCATTAATGCCGGAATTAGCCGCAGCACAATCGCCCCGATCAAAAAAAATAATTTTTTATTTTTTACTGGCATGGACAGCGCTCAATATTATACAATCGGCCACACTCGAACTGCATGCCGATGAAGCTTATTACTGGCTTTATTCCCGTTTTTTAGACTGGGGCTACTTTGACCACCCCCCTATGGTGGCGCTCTTCATCCGCTTTGGCGACAGCATAATGCACAACGAACTGGGGCTGCGGCTGCTCACCATAACGGCAAGCACAGGCTCCATTTACATTTTGTGGCTCATCCTTAAAGAGTATAGCGCCAACGCCAAGCTGTTTGCCATAGTTATTGCCTCCATGTTTATGTGCCACATGTATGGCTTTACCACAACACCGGACGCGCCGCTGTTCTTTTTCGCGGTGGTGTTCTATTACTTTTACCGCAAGTATTTGCTGAATGATAGCTGGCTGCTTGGCATTATACTTGGCGCGGTTGTCGCCTGCTTGTTGTACAGCAAATATCACGCTATACTGCTCATCGGGTTCACCGTAATTTCAAATATTAAATTATTAAAACGCGGGTCGTTTTGGCTGGCAGTAGTGTTGGCCGGGATTCTGTACATCCCACATATTTTGTGGCAGGTGCACCATGATTTCCCGTCCCTTAATTACCATCTGTCCGAACGCTCGGCAGATACCTATCACCCCGAGTTTACCTACCTGTACCCGCTTGGCCAGTTGTTAATGGCCGGGCCGCTCATCGGATGGTTCCTGTTTTACAAAGGGTTTACCGTTAAAATAACGGATGCTTTCATCCGCTGCCTGATGGTTAACTCCATAGGTACGCCTATCTTCTTTTTGATCACCTCCTTCCGTGGCGAAGTTCAGCCACAGTGGACGTACATTGCTTTCGCGCCGCTCATACTGCTTATCGGCATCAGCTTCGCCCAAAAGCCAACGCTACCAAAATGGTTTTACCCGGTGGCCTATATAAACATTGCCATAATTGTAGCCATAAGGTTAACGCTGATTGCTGGCTTCCCCGTGGGCCGCTTACAAAGCCAGTTTGGTTTTAAAAACTGGGCACTGACCGTAAGGCAAAAGATTGGCGATAATTATGTTATGTTTAACGAAGGTTTCCAAAACCCGGCGAAATATGATTATTACAACAATACTTTGAAGGGCTTTGCCTATGACTCAAGGTATTACCGCAGCACGCAGTTTGATATTTGGCCCATTGAAGACAGCCTGCAACATAAAAGGGTTTATTACCTTGTACCCTTTAAACAACCCGGCGTAACCACCGACTCGCTAAAAGTGAGCGCCGGTACCTGGTATGGCGGTTGGGTTAACGATGTGCGCACGTACCAAAAAATCACCATTGATAACGGCAATTATAAAATGAGCGCTCCTGCCGGACAGAAAAAAATATTTGACCTGGTGATTACCAACCCTTACCCCCACGCCGTTAACTTTGGCAACAAGGGCTGGCAGCATAAGGCTTTTCTTGAAGCCTGTTTTTTTGATGAACACGATGTGGTACAACAACTGGATACTGATACTACCTTTACTAAAATTGCGTTAAATGCCGGGCAAAGTATACACCATAGTTTTACAGTTACTGCCCCGCTTAAAAAGGGCAAATACGAACTCATGTTCTCCATACGCACCGAACCATTTACGGGCAGCAAGAACAGCCGCATAATTAAATTTACAGCAGAATAACCCCTATTAATATGTTTAAAAAACTATACTTACTCATCATACTTACAGCATTAACATCCGGAGCTGCGTTTGCGCAGGATAGCCTTGATGTACATTTTAACGGCCTGGGCTGGCTGGATAACCGCGAGTACAAAGCATTTATCCCCCGCTCGCGCACCTACTCGGGCACACGCACCGAGCTTGATTTCGGCTTACATATTGACAGCGGTAACACCTTTATTATAGGTACTAATGCCATACATGAATTTGGTGCGCAGCCCTATTTTTTAAATGCGGTGCCCATTGCTTACTACCACTACCAAAGCAGGAAATGGATGTTTAACGCGGGTGAGTTTCCACGAGCCGGATTGATAGATGATTACCCACGCGCCATGCTGAACGATACGCTAATGTATTACCGGCCAAATGTCGAAGGTTTGATGGCGAGATATACCGGCGAGCACTTTACCCAAACCGGCTGGATTGACTGGGTAAGCCGCCAAACAGATACCCAACGTGAGGAATTTTTATTTGGTGCCGAAGGAAAATACAAGCCAAGCCCTACCAGTATATTTTACGTTCGCGATTATTTTTTGATGGAGCATGATGCCGGCGCGGCTATTCTGCTGCCAACCGACCACATTTTTGATAATGGCGCGCTTGAGGTGCGTTTAGGATTGAACCTGACCGGTAAAACAGGATTAGACTCCCTGACGTTTGAGGCGGGTAACCTTACATCGTTTTTACGCGAACGTGGCGTCGACGGCTGGCAAACACGCAATGGTTTTGTGTTTACTGCCTATGCGCAATATCACCGGTTTGCAGTGCGGGAAGAACTTTACAAGGGCCAGGGCAGTATCATTTACTACGGCGATTCCTACTACGAAAAAACATTTTATAACCGGTTAGACCTGAT
>CAIWRU010000069.1 GCA_903915155.1 uncultured Mucilaginibacter sp. | reverse complement strand
GTGGCGGTAAATTCAGTATTGGTATTGACCCGGGTTTGCCTGTAGGAAGTGCCAGTGACTATTCTTCATTCGCAATAGGTGGAGATTTAAAATACTCGTTGCCTGCGGCCGAGAATTTTGATGTCAGTCTATCAGCAGGTTATACTGCTTTCCTGGGAAAAACAATTGATGGCTTTAAACTCCCAAGTATAAAAGGAATTCCTGTAAAACTTGCCGGCCGTTACAATTTTAATGGCAGTACAGGCTTTTTTGGTGAGGTTGCTTTCGGTGCAGCCTTCATCCAGGATGGTGGTGGAACTGCATTTCTTTATGCCCCAGGCATAGGTTATGCAATGGACGGTGGTTTTGAAGTCGGCGTGCGGTACGAAGGCTGGTCAAAAAGCGGCTCTATCAGCCAGATCGGTTTGCGTGTTGCGTATAGCTTCCAATAAAAAGCAATATTAAACTAAAGAGGCCCCGTAAAAAACAGGGCCTCTTTTTTTATGCCCTAAAATATATCATACCCCTTTTGCATTAGTTTATTATTGTTGTAATTTCGGCGCACAACACCTGCAACAAAAAGTGCTTTCAATATTAAGAAAAGAAATAATCTCGTATCTCAGCTCACTGGTGGCTTATGTAACCATTGGCGCGTTTTTAGTGGTGCTGGGCCTGTTTTTATGGGTATTCCCTCAATCCAGTATTTTAGATTACGGTTACGCCGGGCTCGATAGCCTGTTTAGCACCGCACCTTATCTTTTTATGTTCCTGGTGCCGGCAATTACCATGCGCTCGTTAGCCGAGGAACGCCGTGAAGGTACTTTCGAAATATTACTCACCCGCCCGCTAACCGACTGGCAGATAGTAATGGGCAAATACCTGGCATCGCTGCTGCTTATTTTGTTTGCTTTGCTACCTACGCTGGTATATTACTATTCGGTATATACATTAGGCAACCCGCAGGGGAATATTGATACCGGGGCTGTTATCGGATCGTATATCGGGTTGTTTTTATTGGGTGCAGGCTTTGCTGCCATTGGCCTGTTTGCTTCATCCATAACAAAAAACCAGGTCATAGCGTTTGTTATAGCCGTTTTCCTATGCTTCTTTTTCTATAGCGGCTTTGATTCATTAAGCCAGATACTATCACTCCAAAACCTTACGTTGGAGAACCTGGGTATTACCGAGCATTATGAATCGATAAGCCGGGGTGTGCTGGATACACGCGACCTTGTTTATTTTGTAGTATTATCGGCTCTTTTTATTTGGCTTACAATTTTTGTATTACTAAAGCAGCGGCAAAAAAAGCTGGTAAATACAGTGTTTTTAAGCACACTTGGCCTGATGTTTAGCTTAACGGCTGTGTCCATCACTACATTTACGCGGTTTGATTTTACTAAAGAAAAACGATACACCATATCGCCCATAAGCAGGCAAATAATGGGTAGCCTGCAAAAGCCGCTTAAAGTTACTATTTATTTAAAGGGAGATAATTTTCAGCCCTGGATGAAACGGCTGCAACGCGGCACAAGTGATATGCTGAGCGACTTGCAAGCTTATACGCATGGCAACCTGCAATATGAATTTGCCGACCCAATTGCCGAGGTTAAAAATTTACCCGACACCAGTCAGAAAGCAGTTTATGATTCGCTGGAAGCTAAAGGGGTAGTAGGGCAGGCTTATGGAGTGAAGACCGACAACGGCGTTTCGCAGATCATGATATTCCCCGAGGCGCAGATTGAGTACCAGGGGCAAAAGATAGTGGTGAATTTGATGCAATCGCGCATTGGGCTGTCGGAAGAAGAAATTGCCAATAATTCCATCCAGAATTTGGAGTATGCTTTTTCATCGGCCATAAAAAAGATAACAAGCGGGGGCAAACCCGAAATTGGTTTTACCGAGGGCCATAAGGAACTAACTGACCTGCAATTGGAAGATGCAATGAGAACTTTGTCGGATGGGTTTGATGTTGGCAGGGTTGACCTTACCACCATACCATTTGGCGGGTTGATGCAACTTAAATTACTGGTAATACCCAAACCTGATAAGCCCTTTACTGAACTGGAAAAATTCAAGCTCGACCAATATATTATGCGCGGCGGCAAGGTGCTGTGGGCCATTGACCCGGTGAATGCTGAACTTGACAGTATGCAGGGACACGGCAACGAGGAGATGGCCTTCCCGAAACAGTTGAACCTGGACGACCAGTTATTTACTTATGGCGTGCGTTTGAATTACGACCTGATAGCCGACATTAACTGTGCGCAGATACCGGTAAGTACGGGCCAAATTGGCGGACAGGCGCAAATACAATTAGTGCCCTGGCTGTTCTACCCTATATTTATGCCGCTTTCGAAACATCCTATAGTGAAAAATCTGGATGGTATACGCAGCGAGTTTGCAAGCACTATTGATACGCTCGACATAAAGGGCGTAACGAAAACAGTGCTGCTGCAATCATCGCCCTATAATAAAAAATTGAGTACGCCTAAGCTATTGTCGTTACAGGCATTGGAGCAGGAACCTAATCCTAAGGAGTTCCAGAGTACGCCAAAAACTGTGGCGGTGTTGCTTGAAGGGAAATTTGTTTCTGACTTTTTGAACCGGCCGATACCTCAGGGTATGACCGAACACGTGCTGCAATTACCTGAAAGCGTTCCCACAAAAATGATAGTGATGAGCGATGGCGATATATTTAAAAACCAGTTGGCAGCTGATGGTTCACCATTCCCGTTAGGGTACGACCAATTTACCCGCCAAACCTATGGTAATAAGAACCTTTTACTGAACATTGCCGATTATATGACCGATGATTTGGGCCTCATCGCGCTGCGTACAAAGGAGATACAAATACGCCTGTTGGACAGGGCCCGGATCCGTTCAGAAAAATTAAAATGGCAATTAATTAATACCATTTTACCCTTGTGTTTGGTGTTAATATTTGCTATTTTTCAACATTATATCCGTAAGCGAAAGTATGCTCATTAAATTTTATACTTTTGATTGATTAATACTTGAAAACATATGAGATTTATTGTTTCTACATCAACATTACTCAAACAGTTGCAGTCAGTAAGCGGCGCGCTAAGCAACAGCACCGTACTGCCTATACTGGAGAACTTTTTGTTTGAGATAAAAGATGGAAACTTAACCATTTCGGCTACCGATCTGCAAACCAGCATGACCACCTCTTTAACTGTTGAAGCAAAGGAGAATGGCCGTATTGCTATCCCGTCGCGCATATTGTTAGAAACACTGAAATCATTGCCCGAGCAGCCTGTAACCTTTTCGGTTGATGACAGCACGTTTGCGATTGAAATAAGTGCCGGCGATGGAAAATATAAACTAAGCGGCGAGAATGGCGAAGATTTCCCGAAGATACCGGTTGTTGAAAATGCATCATCAGTAAACCTGCCGGCATCGGTTTTGGCCGAGGCGATAAACAAAACCATTTTCGCGGTAAGTAATGACGAATTGCGCCCGGCTATGACAGGAGTTTTTTGCCAGCTAACCACCGACTCGTTAACCTTTGTAGCTACCGACGCGCATAAACTGGTGCGCTATCGCCGTAAGGATGCCAAGGCAGCTGCCACAACATCATTCATATTGCCTAAAAAGGCGTTAACATTATTAAAGTCGGCTTTGCCAACAGATGATGTAAATGTATCGGTGGAATATAACAGCACCAGCGCATTTTTTAAATTCGGCAACATTAATATGGTTTGCCGTTTAATTGATGAGCGTTACCCTGATTATGAGGCCGTAATACCGCTGAATAACCCTAATAAATTAAGTATCGACCGCCAGGCATTTTTAGGCTCGCTTAGCCGCGTAGCTATTTATGCCAATAAAACCACTCACCAGGTAAGGTTAAAAATAAACGGCAGCGAACTGAATATATCATCAGAAGATATTGACTTTGCAAACGAGGCGCATGAGCGTTTAAGCTGCCAATACGAAGGGGATGATATGGAAATAGGTTTTAACGCCCGTTTCCTTATTGAAATGTTAAAGAACCTGGCTTGTGAAGAAGTATCGCTGGAAATGTCGACACCTAACCGTGCCGGCTTATTGTTACCGCAGGGCGGGGATGAGAACGAAGATGTGCTGATGCTGGTAATGCCGGTAATGCTTAATAGTTATGCTTAAGTTGTAAACTTAAATTATAAATCCAAAACATGAGTCCGGCGTAAAAACCGGACTTTTTTGTTCGCCCGGATAACAAATGCCGGGCAAAAACAGTTATATAGCAATAATATGAGAACCAGGCTATTTACTTTACTTTTTTTTGCTGTAATAACATGGTTTTTATCGTGCAAGAATAAAGACCTGCCGCTACCTGCCGGTTCAACAACCCGCTTGAACGTTTTTAACGCGACAGGCGATACCATTAAATTTTTTATAAACGGTACCCGGCAGAATAATTTTACACCTATTTTTATTGGTGGGGCAACTGGCTACCTGTCGGTATTATCCGGTCAGCAAAATTATAGGTTCAGTAAGGCAGATAACGGGTTCGCTACCTTGTTTAACACCACATTTAATTTAGATACATCAAATTATTATTCCATTTTTGTAGGAGGTGAAACTGCTAACCTTGCGTTTAAAATAAAAGATCCTATAGACAGTTTGCTTGCGGTTATTGCAGCGGACACAACTGTTGCTACAAATGTGAATGCATTTGTAAGGTATGTAAACGCTACCCCCGGCACTGATAAGTTTGATGTAACCGTGGGTGGTGGCGACACGGTAAACTTTAAAGGCTATGCTTTTGGTACGTGGGGGGTATTTAAGCCATTTATTAGTGGAACAAAAAAAGTTAGGGTATATGTGAACGGATCAACCACCGCGCAGATCGATACATCCATTATTTTTACGGCAGGTATCGGTTATACTTTATTTACACACGGGCAATTAGCCGGAAAAGAAGGCAATGCTTTTACCGTTACTGTAACACCTAACGTACAATAAATGAAGAGAGAAAAAAATAATCGGTTAACAGGTTTCATCCTGCTATGCGTGCTAAGCGTGTTTTTAACGCCGTACGTAAGCTCGTGCGGTAAAGGTGGGCAGGCAACAAGCGTAGGTTTAAATGTGCAGCTTGAGGTTTTAAATTTAAGCCCTAATGTACACCCTGTTAATTTATACATGAATTTTATAAAGCAAAGCACCACGCCATACTATTATCCAAACGCGTCAGGCTATTTTTATTTGAATGATATTGATACGCCTTTGCAGATAAGGTCGGCTTCAGCAGCAACCACAAACCTTTTATCTATTAGCCGGCCGGGTTTTGCATCCAATCACAAGTATACCTTATTTATAACCGGGCAATATTCAACAGATAGTATTAGCGGTAAAAGTATAAACACGCTAACCGGCGTTTTAACAAAAGATGATACCACTGCAACACCGAACGTGGGTTTTGGTAAAATACGGTTTGTTAATTTAGCTATACCAAATACCATTTTTTATATTACCGCTAACCGTACTGCTACCAAATCATTTAATACTACTCGGTTTGATTCTGTATCAAAATATGTTCAAATTCCTGTGGGTAACTACATTTTTCAGATAAGCCCGGCATCAGCACCAGCAAGCGTTTTATCAACCACACTGGGCACTACAACCATACAGGATGGCCGTTTATATACATTGTATTGTTATGGCATAGTTGGCCGTACCGATACTTCGGCATTTAATGCAGGAATGCTGATAAACAGATAGTGCTTGAGCTTAAAGCTGAAAGCAAAAAGGATAAAGCTTTTGTAATGGTATGAGTATTAATTACACTAATTGCAGCATTTCGCTTTCAGCTTTTACCTTTTACCTTTCGGCTTTCACCTTTTATATTATATTTTTGCTGAAAATTAAGCGCATTGGAAATAGTAAAAAGTATTATCGATTTTATTTTACACATTGATAAACACCTGGTTGATATTACCAGCCAGTACCAGGGGTGGACCTATCTCATTCTTTTTTTAATAATTTTTGCTGAAACGGGCTTTGTTGTCACTCCGTTTTTGCCCGGAGATTCGCTTTTGTTTGCCGCAGGAGCATTAATTGCAGGTGGTAGTTCGGGTCTAAATATTTATACACTGGCAATTATACTTATAGCCGCAGCATTTACAGGTAATACCGTAAACTACCTGCTGGGCAACTATTTAGGTGCAAAGGTATTTAAGCCGGAAAATAAAGTGCTTAAGCTTGATTACTATTTAAAAACCAAAGCTTTTTTCGACAGGCATGGTGGCAAAGCCGTGATATTGAGCCGTTTTATGCCTATTATACGCACCATAGCGCCATTTGTGGCGGGAGTGGGTAAAATGCCCATAGCGCGTTACAGTTTATATAATATTATAGGTGGCGCAGCGTGGATCATCGCCTTCCTTTTCGCCGGGTATGAATTAGGTACGATTCCCTTCTTCCGCGATCATTTTTCATTAGTAGGGGTTGTTATTATATTACTTTCCATCGTTCCGCCTTTATTTGCACTGGTGAAAAATCGTGGAAGCAAAAAAGTGGCTTAGTCAGTAGTTTTATAAAGCTGTCTTCCTTTCCTTCCGCGATAACTGTACCATATCCAGTAAGCAAGAGGTATTAAAAAATAAGTAAATCCTGATAGGCCGGTATAGGCTAACGGCAGCAGTGCTGCTAATGTTATCGAGGTAAGTCCGATACAAATACCTATCACATTTATATAGGCAAGTGTTTGGGTCTCGAAAACCTCTACGGGCTTCATTTCCAGCTCGTTTTTATGTTTCAAGGCATTAAAATGCATCAGCGCAAAAAGTAAATAAATAACACTAAACCCTGCTCCGTATATCATCATCAGCGCTGGTACCTGCTGGTCGAATATCATGGGCAACTCGTGCCCGTTAAGCATATAGGTGTGTCGTTGCAATAACAGTATAGAAAGGAATTTAAGCGGGTAAGCATAGATTAGCACCACAAACATCAGGGCGGCATTTAATAATACGGTCATCTTGTCTTTCATTCCATATCGCCTGAAAAAAATATTCTGACTATTCCAAACCTGGAACAATGCGGCAAAGCAGACTGCAAAACTTAATGTGCCGCGCATAGTTTCGAGCAGATCACTAAACGATTGCGGAACTTCGATCGATACAATGATAAGTGTTAGCGCGAACCCAAAAACTGCATCGCTAAAAGTTTCCAATCGCGACGGCTCGTGACTTCGCCAAACAATATTGCCCGGCCTGCTGGTTAATTGAGCTGCCTTTTTTCGTATCATGCTAAAATTAACTCTTCATCTTTTTCAGCAAGCTTTCAACAACCCTGGGAAAATGCTGATATTCCAGTTGTTGGCCCTTGAATTTTATCATTTCAAGGTTATCACCGGGTTCAATACGGAATTTGGATTGATGAATGATCTCACCCTCATCAAACATCTCATTCACAAAATGGATAGTAATGCCCGATTCTTCTTCTTTATTGGCCAATACAGCTTTATGCACATGGTCGCCATACATACCTGCGCCACCATACTTGGGTAACAGGGCCGGGTGCAGGTTGATGATTTTGTTAGGAAATGCCTTTAACAACGAAACCGGTACCAGCCATAAAAAACCGGCCAAAACTATCAGGTCAACCTGTAAGTTTTTGAGCAGTTTTATTACATCGTCGGTATTATAAAGTTCGTTACGGGTGAATATATGCGAAGGTACCTCGAAATTATCGGCACGCTGCAAAACGTAGGCATGTGGGTTGTTGGTAAGTATAAGCACAACCTCGGCATCAGAACTGCGCTTAAAGTGTTCCATTATCTTTTGCGCATTTGATCCGGAACCTGAAGCAAAAATGGCTATTCTTTTTTTCAAAATGGCAGATCAATTTTATATTCATTCAAATATAAAATTTTCAGCATACAATTAAGGGATAAGGCTAAAGTTTGTTTTTAAATAGTCTGTTAGCTTATTTTCTGACATTTTAATAACCAGGTTGCTAATGGGTGGTAGTCTGGTGCACAAAACCGTACTGGTAAATGGTGCGTTTTGTGGTCGACGTGTAGTAAGCGCCAATATCGCCCGTTTGCAGTATCATGGAATAGGGGCCCAAGGTCATGATTTTTGTATAGGCAAAAACAGGTGTGGGTTTCGTGCCCTTTCCACCTGCAAGTGTATCGAGGCAGGTCATGTTTACCATTAAATATAATTGATCCCTCGATAACGACCATGAGCCTGTGGTTAATTGCGTAATGCAATGGTAATTGGTAAATGCGCAGGTAGTATTGGTGGGGAAAGTAAAAAACTGGGTAGAATCGCAAGTGGTGTTAAATGTATCAATACTTGTTTGGCTGCTGCCTAAGTAGTGGTAAACTAAAACCGAGGCCAACTGCCAGCGGCCTGTAGTGAATAGCGTTTGTATAGAGGTATTGTTATCTTTTTTGCACGAATTAACTGCAATGCCGGTAAGCAATAAGCATGCGGTAAAAAGGAAGATGATCTTGTGTTTCATTTAAGGATATATGTGCAAAAGTAAAAATTTGCCGCTATTGTAAACAGGCCACGGTAATTATAACTGTTTTAAGTTAGAAATAGTACATCGCCTGGCGGCATATGTATATATAAGACTTATATCCAGCCTTGTTTTATGGCTTTTGCTATTAATTCACTGGTGTTTTTCAGTTTGTTTTTTGCCAGCATATTGTTGCGGTGGCTGTCAACCGTTTGCTTGCTGATGTGCAGAATTTCGCTTATTTCCTTACTTAGTTTTCCTTCAATAATGAGCAGCAATATCTGTTTTTCTCTTTTGCTAAGGTATTCTTTGCTTACAGTAAATATTTCTTTTACATCAACATCAATGTATGATGGTTCGCCATCTAAACCGATGAACGATAGCATAGGCTTGCCTTCCGGCTTTAAATGGGTAATATCAGTAAATACGCCAAGCGAGCGCAGTATCACCCCCTTTTCATTATGTTCAAAAACTACACCCTGGCTAAGCAGCCTTATATGACTACCATCTTTTTTCTGCACCCTGAAATCATGTCGTATTTTATATTTCGTCAATTTATCTACCGGCAATCCGGCTAAAAAATCACGGGCCTTATTTTCATGGTTCAGGAACCAGGGCCTGTCATCAGGATGTATATTGTTTAATAAATATTCAATATTAAATTCAGATGGCTGACAGCCCAATACGGCTTGTACATCATTGCTAACCAGGTCTACCTGAATGTTTACCAGGTTAAAGATCAAATAAAAGTGATCGCCCACTTGGAAAAAGTTCAGCAGTTTTTTATATAATTCAAGCTCAATATTCAACTGGCCTACGTTGGTTTCACTAGGGGCTTTTCTCCAGATATTGTTGGCTTCGGTGTTAAAAAGTTCTGTATTCATATACTACCATTAGGGGTAAATTTGGCGCTTCAGATTTATTAACAGGTAATTAAAATTCTACTTTTTAAATATAATATTTTTTAATTTCCCGACAAAAAATCCATATAAATAGGGATTGCAGTAGGTGTGCCGCTTGAGTAAATTTGAGAAGAAAATTTAAACTATTTACCCAAGATATTTAATTACCCCTAAACCTTATCACATTAAGTAATTGGGTAAATAGTGTGATATTGAGCGATGGCTTACCCCATCATCCCTTCAAACTTTTCCCAAAAACCATCTTTCGGTACCGGCGCAGTAATTAAAACAGGCTCTTTTTTTATAGGGTGGATAAATTGCAACCTGCGGGCATGGAGGCAAATGCTGCGGCGTAGGCTACCGCGCGGATAGCCATATTTATTATCGCCTACTATAGGGCAGCCAAGGGTGCTTAGTTGCACGCGTATTTGGTGGGGGCGGCCGGTTATGGGGTCAACTTCGATTAAATAATAGCCATTTAATTCACTAATCAGCTTATAGTTAAGTTCGGAGCGCAGGCTTCCGTTTACTTCACGGTCGTGGGCCTTGGTGACATTCTTTTGCGGATTTTTTAACAGCCAATGCACCAGTTTGCCTTCTTCGGGCTGGGGCTTATTGCGCACTACGGCATAATAGGTTTTATGCATCTCCCGTTTTTTGAACATCTCGTTAATACGCTCAAGCGCCTTGCTTGTTTTGGCAAAGAGTATAACGCCGCTCACAGGCCTGTCGAGACGGTGCACTACGCCCAAAAACGCGCCATTGGGTTTGTTGTATTTTTTGGCGATGTATTTTTTAACCTTATCCTCCAGCGATTCGTCGCCTGTATCATCCACCTGCACAATATCGCCCGCGCGTTTGTTTATAGCAATAAGGTGATTATCCTCGTACAACACGTCGCTGTCGGTAATATCGTAACTGGTATATTTAAATTCGGGTTTGGCCATCTTAGTTTTAGTCCGAAAGTCCGCAAGTATATATGCTCCCCCTTTAGGGGGTTGGGGGGCTAATATTGCTCTTTCTCGTTCGGGAATTTTTTCGCTTTTATATCACTTACGTAATTTTTTATTGCGCCGTTCATTACATCGTACAATTCGGCATACTGGCGTAAAAAGCGGGGTTTAAAGCCTTTGTTTATGCCCAGCATGTCGTGTATCACCAATACCTGCCCGTCGCAATGCTGGCCAGCGCCTATACCAATAGTTGGTATACTTAAGCTTTTGCTCACTTCGGCGGCAAGTTTGGCAGGTATTTTTTCCAATACGATGCCAAAACAGCCTAATTCCTGCAATTTCAGGGCGTCTTCTTTTAATTTTTTAGCTTCGGCCTCGTGCTTTGCACGTACAGTATACGTGCCGAACTTATAAATAGATTGCGGCGTAAGCCCCAAATGCCCCATCACAGGTATGCCTGCCGTTAAAATGCGGCTTACTGATTCGGCTATCTCCACGCCGCCTTCCATTTTAACTGCATGTGCCCCGGCTTCCTTCATAATGCGGATCGCTGAGTTCAGCGCCTCTTTCGAGTTACCCTGGTATGACCCAAACGGCAAATCGACCACCACCAAGGCCCGCTTCGCGGCCCGTACTACCGATGAAGCATGATAGATCATCTGGTCGAGCGTAATGGGGAGCGTGGTTTCATGCCCGGCCATCACGTTCGATGCCGAGTCGCCCACCAGTATAATGTCCATGCCTGCATCATCAACAATAGTAGCCATTGAGTAATCATACGCGGTGAGCATAGCGATCTTTTCGCCGCTATTTTTCATCTCCTGCAAAGTATGGGTAGTTATGCGCTTAGTTTCTTTATGTACCGACATGGTGTTAGTTTTATGCAGAACAAAGGTGAGAATAATTTCGGATTTCGAAATTTCGATTTCGGATTTATTTAATAGCGCTAAACGCAGCTTTTTCAATGTTCATATTTTGTTGTATATCAATAAAATGGCGCAACCCAAACGGAGCCTAAACGCACCTAAACACAACCTAAACAGGGCCTAAACACCCCATAAACATAACCCAAACGAACTGAAACAAATCGAAATTAACCTAAACAAACCCATACACCCCTAAACACTCAAAATATTAATAAACAATACTTTAACATTTTCCAGTGTTCATGAGGAATGAATGCTTTTGAACAAAAAATTATCCGCGTCAGGGATGGCAGCAAATACCGGCCACGCGCGTAATGCCTGCAGGCGTATGAGCGAACAGCCCGGCCCGACCGCGTGTCGCCTTAGCTTTAGCGGTGGCGCAAGGGAAACGCCCAAATAATTGTCTAAACCATGATTTCGCGGATTAATAGATTTACTTGATTCTATTTACGATAAACTCGCAAAGTATTATCAGGTTAATCCTTAAATCCTATAAATCATGGTTCAGACAAAAAAATCCAAATTCCAAGTTCCAAATTCCGAAATAAACTCCTACCTTTGCACCCGTGAATCAAGAGGTAATCCACTTCGCTCTTCCAACCTGTTTTAAGGGAGCTTGTCACAAAGCTAACCAACAAGATAATCATTCTATTTTTTTAAAAAATGACTTACTTCACCAAATTACCGGCAGTATTATTACTGGCTGACGGAACTGTATTTTATGGCAAAGCTGCCGGAAAAATTGGTACTACCACCGGCGAGATATGCTTTAACACCGGCATGACCGGCTACCAGGAAATTTTTACCGACCCATCATACTTTGGGCAGATAATGGTGGCCACCAACGCGCATATCGGTAATTATGGTATTGCAAATGAGGAAGTAGAAAGCGGCCACATACAAATTGCCGGTTTGGTTTGCAAAAACTACAATATTACCTACAGCCGCAAACAGGCTGATGAAAGTATACAGGATTACTTTCAGCAGCAAAACATTGTTGGCATAAGTGATATTGATACCCGCCAGTTGGTACGCCACATACGCGATAAAGGTGCCATGAACGCCATTATATCATCGGAGATACTGGATATTGAGGAACTGAAAGCCAAATTGGACGAAGTGCCTTCAATGGACGGCTTAGAGTTATCATCGCAGGTATCAACCACCGAAACTTATACATTCGGCAGTGAGAGTGCTAAATACCGTGTAGCAGTGCTGGATTTGGGTGTGAAGAAAAACATCCTGCGTAATTTCGATGACCGCGATGTTTACGCCAAAGTTTACCCCGCGCGTACAACATTTGAAGAAATGGAAGCTGATTTTAAGCCATCAGGCTACTTCATCTCCAACGGCCCCGGCGACCCGTCGGCAATGCCTTACGCTATTGATACCGTGAAGGAAATATTAGCAGCCGATAAACCGATGTTCGGTATATGTTTAGGTCACCAGCTATTGGCTTTGGCTAATGACATACCAACCAAAAAAATGTTTAACGGTCACCGCGGATTGAACCACCCGGTAAAAAATATCATCATTAACCATTGCGAGGTAACCTCGCAAAACCACGGCTTTGGCGTAGTTCCTGAAGCGGTAAGGGCGTCTGACAAGGTGGAGATCACCCACGTGAACCTGAACGATCAATCCATTGAAGGCATACGTGTAAAAGACAAAAAAGCCTTCTCGGTACAATACCACCCCGAATCATCGCCCGGCCCGCATGATAGCCGGTATTTGTTTGATCAGTTTATTGAATCGATGAAATAATATTGATGTGCGGATGCGTAGATATGCAGATGCGCAAATAAGAAAAGCCTTTCGAGTTTTAGATTTGAAAGGCTTTTTTGTTACTATATTTGTTTGCCGTAACACTTATCCATGTCGAGAAAAACCAAAAATATAATTACTACTGTTATTTTGGTTTTGGCCTTATTGCAAGGGCCGTATTTTTATTACTTCTGCTACGATTTCCAAATTATTATTCAACCTTTATACTTACTAATAGCACTATATCTCATTATCTATTTGTTGATAAACATTTTAAAGCATAAATCAACAACCTCAATATATCACATTATTGGCCTTGCTGTTGCAATAATGATAGGTGTTTTTACATTAAGAAATAACTTTGTAGAATATTTTGATTTTAAATTACGTAAGCAGGAGAGGATGGCGGTTATTAAACAACTGACTGCCGCAAAGCTAATTCCTGATACAGCAAATAACCGCCATAGCTGGATTATTCCCAATGCTCCATTTTTTTGCATTTCCAAAAGAAATGAAATCGATGTCGATGAAAATAAAAAAGGGAGAGTAGTAGTTAAATTCTATACATATCTCGGTTTCCTGGATGATGATTCCAAATGTTTTCTCTACACAAATGATCCTATTAAAATAGAATCTTTAGATAAAAGAATATCAAATGGAGTAGACGAGAAATTCATAAAGAAGCTTGATACCAACTGGTATAGTATCACAGAATAATAGAAGAACGGGATTTTCTTCTATTTTAAATAATACCCCGGCACCGCCAATCCTTTCTTCTCCACATCCCAAATAATGCTGCTCACCTTCCAACCGGCAGGCGTTTTTATAAGCTGGAAACTGTTCACACCGCGCTCGTATTCGGTAGTCTTATTCGCAAGGGTGGTTTTATAAGTACTGATGCGCTCGGCTATTTTTCCAAATTGTTCGGTTTTGCCGTATAGCTCGTCTTCATAAAACGATTGCAAACTATCGCTTTCCACAACCGTACGATACAAATAAATGAATTGCTCAAGGCTGGTCACCTGCGCGGTATCGCCGCGGAAGTTGATCAATTGCGCTTTCGGGATGAATGCTTTCCTTATATCATCATAACGCGGCTGTTCACCTTTTTTAAAGCAGATGGCGGCATAGGCATCATCCACCGCTTTTTTAATGGCCTTTTCTTCGGGCACATGGTATACAGCAACCGAATCGGTAACTGGCTTATCAATTTTGGTATGGCAGGCTGATAGTGTTAATAAGCAGCCTGTATATAATAGTAGTTTCTTCATGGCGAGGGTTGGTATAAATATAAAGATAGGAACTAAATATAAAACACACTAATCCACTACGCTATTGCGACACTCGCATTATAAACTCGTTATCCACACTGCAAAATCCTCCGGTTCCACAATATTCCAGCTATGAAAGCCCCGGCCCATTGTTTTTATATACGCCGAACGCTGGTTGCCTGTCCCTTTTAAAAATACAATGAGTTTCTCCAGGTCGTATGCATTCAGGTTTATGAATTGCAGACTGGAGCAATAGGTTTTCTGTACATAGGCCAGGTCGGGTTCGGCATAAAGCCTTACAGGAATATCTTTTAAAAAACGGGCGTTACCGCCGTTAGCCGCTGAGGCCGAGAAAGCCGAAAGACGGTAATAAGCATCGGGCGACGCAGCCGGAGAGCCGCCAAGAAGGTTATTCAAGTTATTGATACCGTTCCTGCCTTCACGGCTTATTAACGGGCAATCATAACCTATCTCCTGTTCGCCCGAAGTATATATCCTGGCCATGTCGGCGGGCGGGTCAATGGCAAAAACTGCTTTCAATTTTATTGGTTCGGGTTTGCTGTTCAGGTATTCGGTATAACAAAGCGCTATGGCACCGCCGTCTGATAATCCGCCTATCACTATATCACCATAGCTTAAATTATATTGCTTGGTTTTGGCCTCGACCAGCGCGTTCAATTCATTTATGCATTCTTCGGTAGCAAACATTTGCATTGGCACATCGGGAATGAGCGTAACATAGCCGTAGGTTGCTGCTTGTTTAGGCAGCGCAGTTTTTGTAAAAATGCTTTTTGGTTTTTCACCAAATGCAGGCAGCAGTATAAGTATCCCTTTTACCGGCCCAGCGGGCTGCATCTCGCAATAGTCATAGCTTTTATTGCCCAGCTTTAATTTCAGGTGGCCAACATCCTGCGCGTTTAACCGGCCAATGCTATTAATCAGCAATAACAATAATAAATATGCACATACATTTTTCATGGTGTAAAGGTGACTGCTTTTATCCTGTTTTTTTAAATTATCACCGCTCAAATCCAGATTTGAGAACTGTTTTTATATACCTCGGTTCATTTCATCGGCAATTTCCCCCTATTTACCGATGGTTTTGCCGCCTTCCCCAAATACCGCTAACGGTGGCGGCGTGGTGTTAGCATATTTGAATCATAAATCACTCACTAAAATGGAAAAGCTATTAACAATACACCTTATAAATTTCGCGGTTCACACTGTCGAACACCTGCACGCCCTGATCATAACAATGGGCCACTTGGTAAAATAAGCGCTGGCGACCTCACCCTGCCCTCTCCAAAGGAGGGGGTTCTAAAAGTTTTTAAAGTCCTCTCCTTTGGAGAGGATTTAGGTGAGGCCTCGAGTACCACATATAGCTCACGGCCCCTCTTTTTCCACGAAAGAGGGGCTCACAAAGCAAGGTCTATAACATGCTATTGTAAAGTCTCCCCAACCGGGGGAGATTATTCACATATTATTTGTTCTTTAGTGGTGTTCATGATTGCTCCGCAATTTAGAGGGGGCTGCTTTTGGTTATCTCAATAATCTGTCGCATTTTTACAGCATGGCAAAACAACCCATTATTACCGTAAAAAACCTGGTAAAAAACTATGGCGATTTTAAGGCCGTACAGGATATTAGCTTCGAGGTTTACGAGGGCGAGATATTCGGACTGCTTGGCCCGAACGGCGCCGGTAAAACCACTACCTTAGAAATAATTGAAACCCTGCGCGACAAAACCAGCGGCCACATAACGGTTGATGGCTTTGATATTGAAAAGGATGCGGACAGTATAAAAAAACGTATCGGTGTACAGTTGCAGGCGGCAGGTTATTATCCAAACCTTAATTTGTCCGAGCTGATCGCTTTATTCTCAGGCTTATATGGCATCGACAAAACACCAATGGAGATGCTGGAAAAAGTAGCGCTTACCGATAAGGCAAAAGCTAAGTATAAGGAACTTTCGGGCGGACAAAAGCAACGCTTTTCCATTGCCACCACATTAATAAACGACCCCCGCATTATATTTCTGGACGAACCCACTACCGGCCTCGACCCGCAGGCGCGCCGCAATTTGTGGGACCTGATACGCGAGATACGCGACAACGGCACCACCGTTGTTATCACCACCCATTACATGGACGAAGCCGAGATACTATGCGACCGCGTAGCGTTTATCGACGGCGGCAAAATAATAGACATTGACACCCCCGATAATTTTATCGACAAGCTGGTAGCTACCGGCTTCGAACGCCAAAAGCAGGTAAAGCTGGCCAATTTGGAAGATGTATTTATAAACTTAACAGGCAAGGAATGGCGGGAGGGGTAGGCGCAGCCAGCCCCCTCTAAATCTCCCCCGGTAGGGGAGACTTTAAAATAACAGATAAAAACACAAATACTCTTTAAGCCCTCCCTACCGGGGAGGGTTTGGGTGGGGCTTATTGAACTTATACATGAAAAAATACAGCAATTTTAAAGCAACCCTGGCGATAGCCAAAGCCAGTTTCCGGTCCATAACGCGCAGCCCGTCGTCGGTGGTGTTTACTTTGTTGTTCCCGCTGATATTTATATTGGTGTTCGGCTTTATTGGCGGCAGCACCGTTAGTGTCGACATCGGCGTAGCCAAAAACAGCGACATCCACAACCAACTGTTCGATTCGCTTAAAAAAATATCCATCATCAATTTTATACAGGACCAGTCGACCGCCGATATGAATGCGAACCTGTCCAAAGGGCATATCGATGCTATAATGGATATTGAAAAGCACGATACAGCGCCCTATTATACGGTAAACGTACAATACACCAAAGCATCGCAGGAGAAGGGGAACATACTGCAATCGTTACTGCGCACCATGTTCTATAAAATGGATATCGCCACCCGTCCAAGCAACGCCCCACCCCCAGTTGCCGAGCTAAAAGAAACCACCGTATCGGGCCGCGAATACAAAACCATCGACTTTATTTTACCGGGCCAATTAGGCTTCTCATTATTAAGCACAGGTGTTTTCGGTACAGCATTCGTATTTCTGAGCTTAAGGATGACACTGGTTATCAAACGTTTTTTTGCTACACCGGTTAAAAAATACAGCATCGTAGTAGGCGAGGCCATGGCCCGCATCACCTTCGCGCTTATTGGCGCTGCATTTATTTTATTGATAGGTCGCTTTGCCTTTGGCTTTACGCTCATACACGGGTTCGTCACGTTTATTAATATGATGATCCTGTCGTTTATAGGGGTGGTGATATTTATGGGGTTCGGGTTCACGGTATCAGGCATCGCCAAAAACGAAAGCTCCGTGCCGCCTATAGCCAACTTAATTACGCTGCCACAGTTCCTGTTATCGGGCACATTTTTTACCATCAGCGCGTTCCCAACGTGGCTGCAGCCGATATGTAAAGTGCTGCCATTAACCTTTTTGAACGATGCCATGCGCCGCGTAGCCTTTGAAGGGGCAAGCCTGTGGGATGTGAACCACCAGCTATTTTATTTACTGCTTTGGGGGATAGGGATTTATGCAGTGGCGGTGAAGATGTTTAAGTGGGAGTAGGGAGAACCAGGATTAAACGGATTTTTAGGATTTACAGGATATGAAAATGAAATTGCATAAGTCGATAGTAGTTTTGGTTTTGGTACTTGGATTGTTTTTCCCTGCAATTACAAAAGCACAAACAGTTTCTTATGTTGCACATTATACTGAGAAAGACCAGATCAAACACGATACTTTAGTTGATAAGCAAGACGGAACCAAGTTCATTATCGATAGAAAGAGAATTTTTATAACTGCTATTGATAAAAACGGCAAACAATTATGGAAAACTGATCCTGCTACTGACAATAAATTAGAAGAGTATAGAACAAAACGACCAACCATTGTTTACTTCGAATTCAGCAATGAATTGAAAAAACAAGTTATTTTAATTTCATATAACAACAGCCAGGCCGGTTATATTGATAAGCAAACTGGAAAATTCTATTTTCAAGGTCAGGATTAATTTAGCCTGTGGTCGGTGTTTTCACCG
>CAIWRU010000068.1 GCA_903915155.1 uncultured Mucilaginibacter sp. | reverse complement strand
ATTTTTATTATATTTAATATAGGCATATGCTATAGCAAGTATAGCAGCGCCAACTGAAACCACCATTAATAAATATTCGGTGCTTTGCGATAATTCGGGTAAAGGAGATACAGCAGTCGACGATGCAAAGATTGGGGCAAGCCAGTGCTGCAGCCAATGATGCTCACCACCATTACCGGGGAAACCAAGGAAACCACCAATGGTTGACAATATAGCCAGTACAATAAGCGGTATGGTCATGCTTGGCGGGGATTCGTGTAAATGATGTTCCTGCTCGTGTGTGCCGCGGAATTTTCCGTAAAAGGTAAGGTACAACATACGGAACATATAAAACGCGGTAAGCATTGCGCCAATTACACCTATTATATATAAAGCAGGGCTTTGCGCGAAAGCATGGGCCAAAATTTCATCCTTTGAAAAGAAACCTGCGAACGGCGGTATGCCTGATATGGCTAAAGTACCGATAAGCATGGTGACGAAGGTAATCGGTAATTTGCCTTTTAAGCCGCCCATTTTACGCATATCCTGTTCGCCGCTTACACCGTGTATAACGGAACCTGCACCCAGGAACAACAGGCCTTTGAAGAAAGCGTGTGTCATTACGTGGAAGAAAGCACCGGTATAAGCACCTACACCTAAACCTAAGAACATATACCCCAATTGCGATACGGTTGAATACGCCAGTACCTTTTTAATATCGGTTTGTGTAAGGGCAATGAGCGCTGCAAATATGGCTGTAGCCAGGCCGATAATTGCAATAACGTGCATGGTATCGGGGGCCAGCGTGAATAGTATATTCGAGCGGGCTATCATGTAGACACCTGCTGTAACCATTGTTGCGGCGTGTATTAAAGCTGAAACGGGGGTTGGCCCGGCCATCGCGTCGGGTAGCCAGGTGAACAGCGGCAGTTGTGCCGATTTACCGGTAGCGCCAACAAATAACAATATGGTGATCAATACAAACGGCGCGCTGTGCATTGATGCTGCCTTTGGAAATATATCGGCAAAGGCAACGCTTTTGAAAGTTGCGCCTATAAGGAATATAGCCAGTAAAAAGCCCAGATCGCCGATGCGGTTCATGATGAAAGCCTTATTTGCCGCACCTGCATAGCTTGGATTAGTGTACCAAAAGCCGATAAGCAGGTATGAGCATAGCCCCACGCCTTCCCAGCCTATGAACATAACTACATAGTTTGAACCCATTACCAGCAGCAGCATAAAGAACACGAACAGGTTTAAGTAAGCGAAAAACTTACCAAAACCATCGTCATTATGCATGTAGCCGATGGAATATAAATGGATAAGGAAACCTACAGCTGTTATAATTAGCAACATTAAGGAGCTAAGCTGATCGACCAGGAACGAAAATGGCACCTGGAAACCGCCAACGCTTATCCAATCGTAAATATGAACGTTTATGGCTTGGCCTGTTGATTGTATCTGCAGAAAAGCGCCAACGCTTATGCCAAATGCGATCAATACCAGGAAACTGCCGATAAAGCCTATCGTTTTTTCAGACAGTGCGTTACGGCCAAGTCCGTTAATAATAAAACCGGCTAAGGGTAGTACAGGAATAAGCCAGATGTAATTATCCATTTAAGCCCCCTCTAAATCTCCCCCGGTAGGGGAGACTTAATTATTTTTTAGTTGTTAATAAAATTTATAACCTTCTCCAAAAGCCCTCCCTACCGGGGAGGGTTGGGTGGGGCTGCTACCACTTCAACCTATTCAATACGTTGGTATCGACAGAGTTGGTGTTGCGGTATATCATTACAATTATTGCCAGTCCTACGGCAACTTCTGCCGCCGCAAGGGCCATCACAAAAAACACGAAAACCTGTCCGCTGGCGTCGCCTTTGTATACAGAGAACGCGGTAAGTAACAGGTTCACCGAATTAAGCATCAGTTCTATCGACATAAATATTACGATAGCGTTCCTGCGGATCAGTACACCCATTACGCCTATTGAAAATATAATAGAGCATAGTATGATGTAATGATTTAAGGGTACAGTTTTTATGGTATTAAAAAAGCTTTCCATTATACTGATTTGGTTTCTTTAGTTGCTAATAAAACTGCCCCAACCATTGCCGATAAAAGCAAAAGCGAGGATACTTCGAATGGTAACAAAAATTGATTGAACAATACTTTACCCAGGTTTTGTACAAGGCCCAGACCCGGATCTTTCAATAAAACCGGTTCGGCTACGCCCACTTGTTTCAAACAACCTACCAGTACTACCAATAAACAGCCGCCACCCAATACACCTGCAATTTTTACAATGTTTGACTTTACGGGCTCCGAATCTTTATTCAGGTTGATGAGCATGAGCGTATACAGGAACAATACCAATATGGCGCCCATGTAAACTATAAAATTTACTACGGCCAAAAACTGCGCGTTTAGTAAAATGTATTGTACGGTGAACGTAAAAAAGGTAAGTACAAGGTATAGAATGCTATGCACCGGATTTTTTGCAGATATGACCAGTATCGAAAAGAATATGGACAAAAACGCGATGAAGTAAAATGTATTCATGTTTATATTTACAAAATACCTTATGCCCAAAAATGGTTGGGCAAAGGTATAAAACTTCTTTATTGATTTAAGGGCGCTTCTACTAATTTGTCTTTACCGTAAATAAAATCTTTTCTTAAATAATCAGCAGGCACAATATCACCGTCTAAATAAATAGCTTCTTTAGGGCAGGCTTCTTCGCACAACCCACAGAAAATGCAGCGCAGCATATTTATTTCATAAACGGCGGCGTATTTTTCTTCGCGGTATAAATGCTCCTCGCCTTTCTGGCGCTCGGCGGCTATCATGGTAATTGCTTCGGCAGGGCACGATAAAGCACACAAGCCACAGGCAGTACAGCGTTCCTTACCGTTCTCATCGCGTTTAAGCGAGTGCAGGCCACGGAAATTTTCAGAAAACTCGCGCTTTTCTTCCGGATAGCTGATAGTTACCGGCTTGCGGAAAAAGTGCTTCATAGTAGTAGCTAAACCCGATGCAATAGCCGGCAGGTAAGCCCTCTCCCAAAAATTGAGCGGCTTTGATTCAATTAGCTTTCTTTTATTACTTAATGATTCCATTTTGCACTGCTATTTAAATAAAGAGACTATTAAAGGGGCTATGTACGAACTAAACACAGCTGTTAACACAATATTGGCAATGGCTAAAGGTATCAGCACTTTCCATCCCAGGTCCATCAACTGATCGTAGCGGAAACGCGGGATAGTCCAGCGCACCCACATAAAGAAGAAGATGAATAAAAATATCTTAGCGAACATTACTGCCACGCCAATCAGCGGGCCAAGCGTTGGGCCGGTGTGTGCCAGTACCCAATCCATACCGGGGTAATTGTAACCGCCCCAATACAGCGTAACCATTACTGCCGATGAAATAAACATGTTGATATATTCGGCAAACAGGTAGAAGCCCAATTTCATTGACGAGTATTCGGTATGATAACCACCTACAAGCTCGGTTTCGCACTCAGGCAAATCAAACGGTGTACGGTTGGTTTCAGCAAACGCGCATACTATGAATAGTAAAAAACCAAGCGGCTGTGTTAACACGTTCCAGTGCCAGCCATGCTGTTGGGCTACAATTTCTTTTAAGCTTAAAGTACCGGTTAACATCAACAGGGCTATGATAGACAAGCCCATTGAAATCTCATAGCTGATATTTTGCGATGCCGCGCGGATAGCGCCTAACAACGAATATTTATTGTTGGATGCCCAGCCGCCTATCATTACGCCATAAACACCTAATGATACCACGCCGAAAATGTAAAGTATACCTACGTTAATGTCGGTTACCTGTAAATCGACAATATGACCGCCGATAACGATTGACTGGCCCCATGGAATAACCGCCGAACCTAAACAAGCCGTTAGAATAGCCAATGAAGGCCCTGCGATAAACAGGAAGCTGCTGGCGTTGGTTGGGATAATTTCTTCTTTCAGGAACATCTTTGCACCATCGCACAGGGGTTGTAAAATACCCCAGGGACCGGCACGATTAGGGCCTATCCTATCCTGGAAAAATGCCGCTATTTTACGCTCGGCATAGGTTGAGTACATGGCAACAACCAGGCTGATGAGAAAAATCACAACCACCAATGCGCATTTAAAAATTATATCAAAACTTTCCATTATAAGCGGGTCTCCCTTTCAAATTGTTCTTTGTTTGCCTCAACTAATACAGGGTTAGTTTTCACAACCGGAAGTGGTTTTAAAGTATCATATTTATTTGCACTGATAACCGACCAGTTAGCCACTTTACGCGGTCCTTCTATGACCCAATCGCTGGTTTTCTTTTTATCAAAACGGCAGGTATTGCAAATAAATTCTTCTACCTCGCCATAAACATCTTTGCGTGCGGTTACGCGTAACACGTCTTCGCCTTTGTACCACAGGGTTACTTTACCGTTGCAGCCGGGATGATCGCAATCGCGGTGTGCTTCAACTGGTTTGGTGAACCAAACACGATTTTTAAAGCGGAAAGTTTTATCGGTTAAAGCGCCAACCGGGCAAACATCAATTACGTTGCCCGAGAAATCGTTATCAATTACTTTTTGTATGTAGGTTGATATTTCAGAATGATCGCCACGGTTAAGGATACCATGCTCGCGGTGGTCGGTGATCTGATCGGCAGTAAATACGCAACGGTAGCACAGGATACAACGAGTCATGTGCAGTTGTATCTTATCGCCGATATCAATTTTTTCAAAAGTACGACGATCGAACTCGTAGCGGGTTTTTTCGGCACCGTGCTCAAATCCAAGGTTTTGAAGATCGCACTCACCTGCCTGGTCACAAATAGGGCAATCAAGCGGGTGGTTTATCAGCAACATTTCAACAATGCCTTTACGCGCTTCAATTACTTCGGGCGAAGTGATATTTTGCACTTCCATGCCGTCCATAACTGTAGTACGGCATGACGCTACCAACTTTGGCATAGGGCGCGGATCTTTTTCTGATCCTTTGCTTACCTTAACCAAACAGGTACGGCATTTACCGCCGCTGCCTTCTAATTTAGAATAATAGCACATAGCAGGCGGCACAATATCGCCCCCAATTATCCTTGCGGCATTGAGGATGGTTGTTCCTGCTTCTACTTCAACGGGGATACCGTCTATTGTTACCTTCATTTTCAATTCAAAATTCAAAATTCAAAAGTCAAAAAATGACTGTCTGAATTAATGTTAAATTACTTTTGCAAGTTGATGATTATAGAAGCAATGATCTTTGACAACTCATCCGCTTCCTTTATCATCTCGTTTATTTTATCCTTATTGATATTCTTATCAATCGTATCCCTTATTAAACAAAGCCAGTACTTCGTTTCGTTTGCAGATTTTAGAGCTATTGTATAAAAGTTTCTAAAATCCTTTGTCGAACTACCCGACTTTGCTTCTATTATATTAGCTCCTATTGAGGTGCCGCTTCTTATTAGTTGGTCAAATATTGAAAAATGTATTCTTTCAAAGTTAGCAGTTGATACAAATTGAACTATCTCTTTTGAGAATTGATAACACCTATGTTTGATGTTATAAGGTTTTTCGTCCAACGTTTTCTCTGTTTTTTGAATTTTGACTTTTTAATTTTGACTTATTAAACCGCTTCCGGTTTTGGCAACGGGTCGGCATAATGTGCCAGTCCATAGTTGCGTTTAACCGCTTCGGCACCGTTTGTTACGTGCCATTCAAATTCATCCCTGAAATGGCGGATAGCACTGGCCACCGGCCATGCTGCCGCGTCGCCCAGCGGACAAATAGTATTTCCTTCAATTTTTTTCGATACATCGACCAGCAGGTCCATGTCGCTCATTTTGCCGTGGCCGTATTCCAGGCGATGCAAAACCTTTTCCATCCAACCGGTACCTTCACGGCATGGCGAACATTGCCCGCAGCTTTCGTGGTGGTAAAAACGGGTGAAGTTCCAGGTGTTACGTACAATACATTGATCTTCATCAAAAGCAATAAAACCGCCTGATCCCATCATGGTGCCGCTAACGAATCCGCCATCGGCTAATGATTCGTAGCTCATTAATCGTGCATCGCCGTTTATGGTTTTTAAGAATAAGTTGGCAGGCAAAATTGGCACTGATGAACCACCTGCAACAACTGCCTTTAAGCGTTTGCCGTTGGCTATACCGCCACAATATTCATCGCTGTATAAAAATTCTTCAACCGGAAGGCCAAGGTCTATTTCATAAACGCCGGGCTTTTTAACATTACCACCCGCAGATATTAGTTTAGTACCGGTACTACGACCAACACCAACCTTAGCATATTCCTCGCCGCCTTCGTTAATGATGGGTACGACAGCAGCAATAGATTCCACATTATTTACCACTGTAGGGCAGCCGTACAAACCCGCGATAGCCGGGAATGGTGGTTTTATGCGCGGGTTACCGCGTTTACCTTCTAATGATTCTAACAAAGCGGTTTCTTCGCCGCAAATGTAGGCGCCGCCGCCGGGTTGTACATACAGTTCAAGGTCATAACCTGTGCCTAATATGTTCTTACCTAAAAATCCTTTTGCTTTTGCTTCAGCGATTGCTTTTTCCAATATGCGTATCTGCGGCATCATTTCGCCGCGAACATATATGTATGAAGCATGTGCACCTAAAGCGAAGCTGGAAACTATCATGCCCTCAATTAATAAGTGAGGGATGTAAGTCATTAAATAACGATCTTTAAAAGTACCGGGCTCCGATTCATCGGCGTTGCAAACCAGGTAACGGGCAACACCCTCGGGCTTAGCCAAAAAGCTCCATTTCATCCCGGTAGGGAAACCTGCACCGCCACGGCCGCGCAAACCTGATTTTTTTACCTCTTCAACTATCTCTTCAGGGGTAAGGGTTTTCAGCGCTTTTTCAACAGCGGCATAACCACCCTTTTGGCGGTAAACATCAAAAGTATTGATGCCGGGTACGTTTATATGTTCTAAAAGTAATTTGCGTGCCATTACTGTTTAATAAATCCTTTTTGTCAACTTATAATGATTAATATGCCTTATCACACATGTTCCGAAAGCTATAATGAGCAACGGTGAAAGAAAAATAGGATAATCCTTTAATCCATCGGTTGAATATATCATGACCAAAGCAACCACAAACAAAGCGTCTGCTAACAGTAAGTTCCGTTTGCTTGTGTCTGTCATCGTCAATTATTGCTCTTTGCTTTTAAATCACTTATCAATGTATCAACAGATTGCTCCGTCAAATTCTCATAAAAAGTATATTCTGGGCCAATTTGCAATACCGGGCCAAAACCACAGGCAGCTAAGCATTCAACTCCGCGCCAGCTAAATAAGCCATCAGGGGTTACTTCGCCTTCTTTTACGCCAAGTTTTTGCTCAATATAGTCCATTATTTTTTCGGCACCTACCAAACAGCAGGGGCCTGTGCGGCAAACTTCCAGCACGTATTTGCCCTGCGGGCGCATAAAGTACATGCTATAAAAAGTAGCTACTTCGTAAACCTCAATACTTTGTAATTGCAGGTATTCGGCCACCTTATCCATTACAGGGGCGCTTAACCAGCCATATTCAGCTTGCACCAAATGCAAAATGGGTAACAAGGCCGATTTTTGTTTGCCTACGGGATAGCGGCTAACAATATCATCGAATTGTTTGATCAACTCCGGCGAAAATGTTACCGGGGCAGCTTGTGCATCGTCAACTCTAAGCATCTAATTCTCCGGCTATAACGTTTAAACTACTCATGTTAATAATCGCGTCAGACAGTAACATGCCACGGCTCATTGGGGCATACATTTGGTAATTGATAAAGCTTGGCCTGCGGAAATGCAGCCTGTACGGCGACCTTCCGCCATCGTTAACCAAATAAAAACCTAATTCGCCATTGGCACCCTCAACCGAATGATAAACCTCGGTATTTGGGGTATCTATTTCGCCCATCACTATTTTAAAGTGATAAATAAGGGCTTCCATGTTATTGTAAACTTCTTCTTTTGGGGGCAGGTAGAACTCGGGCACATCAGCGTGGAAAATATCTGTTGGCTCTTTTTCCAGTTTTACCAAAGCCTGCTCAATAATGCGAAGGCTTTGCCACATTTCTTCGTTACGCACTAAAAAGCGAGCGTAAACGTCGCCTTTCTCACCTACCGGCACTTCAAAATCAAAATCTTCGTATGATGAATACGGGTTCATAGCCCTAACATCATAATCAACACCAGTTGCACGCAGTAACGGACCACTCCAGCTATAACTTAAAGCCTCTTCAGGTGTTACTTCGGCAACGCCTTTGGTACGATCAACAAATATCCGGTTACGATTAAACAGTGATTCGAACTCGCGTAAAACCGGTGGAAAGTTCTTTAAGAAAGCGCGCAGTTTGTTAAAGGCTATCGCGTTAAAATTACGTTCGAAACCACCTATGCGGCCAATATTTGTAGTTAAACGCGAACCGCAAACTTCCTCGTAAATTTCATATATTGCTTCGCGATGCTCCATCATGTACAGGAAGCCTGTAAAAGCGCCGGTATCAACACCCAATACGCCGTTGCAAATAATGTGGTCGCTTATGCGGGCCAGTTCCATTACTATTACACGCAGGTAGTCGACACGTTTTGGCGTTTCGATACCTAACAGCTTTTCAACCGTCATGTGCCAGCCCATGTTGTTTATGGGTGATGAGCAATAGTTAAGGCGGTCAGTTAATGGTGTTATCTGGTAAAAAGGGCGGTGTTCGGCAATTTTTTCAAATGCACGGTGTATGTAGCCAATGGTTGATACACCACTTATGATACGTTCGCCATCCAGCTGCAATACGTTTTGGAAAACGCCGTGCGTTGCCGGGTGCGTTGGCCCTAAATTAAGGGTTGAGGGCGCGGTTTGCGGATCATTATCTGTATATACGGGATGGTTCTGCATTCTTTATCTTCCGAAAAAATAATCTTTTTTATCAACACGGTTAGGGTCTTCCAATGGAAACTCTCTTCGCATAGGGAAGGCCGTCATGTCGTCAACATTTAATATCCTGCGCAAATCGGGGTGGCCATCGAATATCACGCCGAAAAAATCATAGGTTTCACGCTCCATCCAATTGGCGCCATGCCATACGGTTGTAGCCGTAGGGATGTGTACATCGCCATCGGCCAAAAATACTTTTAAGCGCAGGCGTACATTATTTACCAGGCTATGCAGGTGGTAAATAACGCCTATCTCTTTATCTTTTTGCTCAGGGTAATGGATGGCCGTTATATCCGTTAAAAAAATGAACTGCAATACGGTATCATTCTTCAGGAAATCTAAAATTTCGATAATGCTATCGCGACCAGTTTCAAGGGTCAACAAGCCATAGGGTTCGCCTGCAACGGTCACCTTGTCGCCAAACTTGCCACTGATAGTTGCTAAAAGCTCTTCGTTTGTAATCTTGCCCATTACTGAATTCCGTATGAAGCTAATAATTTTTGATATTCGGGGGTACTGCGTCGGCGCAACGATTCTGTTTGCACCAGTTTTTGTATACCTATAAAGCCATCGATAATAGCTTCAGGGCGCGGCGGACAGCCTGGTACGTAAACGTCGACCGGGATAACCTCGTCAATACCCTGCAAAACTGAATAAGTATCAAATATACCACCGCTTGAAGCACAGGCACCTACAGCCATTACCCAACGGGGCTCGGCCATTTGCAGGTAAACCTGGCGCAATACCGGGCCCATTTTTTTGGATATAGTACCCATAACCATCAACAGGTCGGCCTGGCGGGGCGAAAAGCTTAAACGTTCGGCTCCGAACCTTGACAAATCATAATGGGACGCCATAGTGGCCATGAACTCAATGCCGCAGCATGAAGTGGCAAATGGCAAGGGCCATAAGGAGTTTGAACGCGCTAAACCTATTACTTTATCAAGCGAAGTAGCGAAAAACCCAGCACCTTCTACACCAGGAGGAGCTTCAACTAACTGAATATCACTCATGAATTATATAATACAAATACCTATCCAAAAAGTAGGAATAGGATGAACAAATTTAAAATTAAAATGATGTATTTAGTACACTATGGGTTGTTTGGGATATATTTAGAATTATTCTAAACAATTATTCAGTCGGGAGTCTTGAGTCTAAAGTCTTTTGTCATTATTGCATTGACTTAAGGCTACAGGCTTAGAACTTATGACTTGACTAATCCCAATCCAGCGCTTTCTTTTTTATTATATAAATAAAGCCTAATAACAGCGTACCCATAAAAATGAACATTTCTATCATGCCCTGGCTGCCTAATGCTTTGAAATTTACCGCCCATGGGTACATGAATATTACTTCCACATCAAACAATACAAAAAGTATGGCTACCAGGAAGTATTTTATTGAAATAGGTGTACGCGCGTTACCAATAACCTCGATACCCGACTCAAATGGGGTTAATTTATCTTTGGTTTCGCGTTTTGGGCCAATCTTGTGTGTTACAAACATGGTGGTAACCACAAAACCAACAGCTACCAGCATTTGAAAAATGATGGGCAAATAATTTACCGGCAAACTTTGTACTTCCATGCTGCAAATATAGTAATGAGATTCAAGAGTCAAGAATCAAGAGCCAGGAAAAATTCAAATCACCTATGTGAACAAAAAAAGGCCTCATTTTACTGAGGCCTTTAATTTATTTAATTTTTACTTTTTGTGTCGTGCCTGGTAATCCAGCGCCTGTTTGTCGGCCGGATCATAGCTCAGCGCCTTGCTGTAGTTGTCGGCAGCCTTTACATCATCTTTTCCAACCAATTCATAATAGCGCCCAAGGTAATCGTACGCTTCGGCTAAGAATGGTTTATCAGAATCTTTTAATGGCGTTTTAGCTAATGTAAGCGCTATAAATTGTTCATAGTAAGGTTTTGCTAAACCTTTTGAAGTATTTCTGTCCGGTTCTTTATAATCCTGCTCACGTGCCTGGTAAAGTGCCACAATAGCAACCGGTGCTGCAGCTTTGTGCTGTATATAGCTAAAAGCTGTATCGGCTTTGGTAAGCAATGAAGTATCAGCTACTGGCTTAGGAGTAGCTTTGCTGTAATATTGAGTAGTAAACTCTTTATAATAGCTTAAAGCCTCAGACAAGTAATCATTAAGCACTGCTTTCTTAGATTTTGAAATATAGGTTCTATAAGCATCCCCTGCTAACGCATATTTTTTATGGGCAAAATTAGATTTTGCTATTTCTAAGAATACATCAGCCTGGGTTGAATCAAGACTATAAGCTTTTTGTAAGCTCTGTACACCTAAAGAATCGCTTCCTGTAGCTATTTGCAAACGGCCCAGGTATAAATAATCTTCAGGAATAATACGTTTTGGATCGGCTTTTGTCATCCAGGTATTTATTGCGGTTAAACCGTTGGCATAATCTTTATTCTCATATGCTGAATAAGCTAAATAACGATATACTTTTAAGTTAGAAGAAGCTGATTTTGAAAGACCAGTTGCTACTTGTTGTAATATTTGGTAATCGGCAGGATCATGCGCATAGATAAGGAAATCGGCATAACGCATTTGCGATTCAACCGACATATCGGTTAAACTCAGATACTTTTTATAATGATCAACGCCTTCAGCCTTTTTCGATGCCATTTTAGGATCATTTAAAGCCCAGCGTAAATCGGTTTCAGCCCATTCGCGATATGCCGGACCATAGTTAGGATCGAGCGCAAGGGCGGCTTTAAAATCGGTTTCCGCATCGTCAAAATTATTTGCATACTTTGAAATTACACCCAACGCCACTTTAGCAGCAGCCGATTTTGGATCTACATCCAAGGCGCTTGTAAAACTGCTGAATGCCTCAGTATTACGTAATTGAGAAAGATACAAATTACCCAAGGTTATGAACATTTCAGGGTCCTTAGGATTCAATGTACTATCTTTTCTTAGTATAGCTATCCCCGCATTTGCATCGGCAGGGGTTATTGGGCTGCCCGGAGGCGAAAGCAAATAACTTTTTCCTATATATACATATGGTTTGCTGTCCTTTTTTACAAAGGAAACGGCTGTATTAAAATTAGTATTCATGCCGTTCTGGTCTTTATCCAAACGGGCCACAGCACCTAAACCTACAAAGTTTAATGCCGATTTAGGGTTAACAGCTATACCTTTATTAAACCATAATTTTGCCGAATCGGGTTCGTCCTGGATTAAATATACCCAACCCAGGTAAAAATAATTTTCATCCTTACTTGCTTCAGTAACCGTGAGGTTTTTAAGCATTGATTTGGCCTTCTGATATTGTTCGGCATTAATAGCCTTCCTGGCATCATCAAGGCTTTGTGCCTTAGCAGCAGCGCCCATAAATACCAATCCTAATACTGCCGCAGCTACTTTAGTGTTGATTTTCATTTTTAGATCTATTATATTTTATTTTAGTTTATGTTCAATCTGCATTTCTCTCCCGGGCATTATGGCCGGAAGCAGTCCCGAGCTCAATATTATTTTCTGACCGCGCTCGCTGATTAAAAACGTTGCAAACCCCGTGCCTAAACCCTGCCTGTTGGTGCAATTAATTACATACAGGTACCTGCTTAACGGGTATTGGCCTTCTGACAACGTTACCTGCGAAGGCTTAAAATACTGTGTTCCGTACTTTTTGCTATCCTCATCCCTAACACCCAATATCTTCACATTGTTTACAGCATTGGCATAATCAGCGTCAGGGTCATCAAGCCAGTTAAAGCCTGTAAAGCCTATTGCATCAGGATGCGTGCTCACGTATTTTATCACCTCTTTGCTTGATTGGAGTGAAAAAACGTTCTTTAGTTTAAAATTATTTGTATTGCCCGATAATTGTTGCAAATACCTGACCAAACTTGAGCCGGGGTTATCAAAAACGATATTTTTACCGGTTTTAGTCTGCCCGTTAAGCATTTTTTTTATTTCACCAACTGTAATTAAAGTGTCATTTGATGCTTTATTTACAATTAACGTTACCGCATCAAGTGCGAATTTGCTTGTAACCGGCGTTAAATTACGCGTTTTAAGTACTTTAACTTCGTTACTATCCAAATTGCGCGATATTATTACAACGCGTACACTATCCTGTAACAAAAGGTTCACTACATCGTTTTCCGGTTTATAAACTATTTTGGGGTTTGCCTTGGGGTCTAATGCTTTAAAAACATAGTTTTCCGCATCAACAATCGGCTCGAACGACTCATCGGCAGCAAATTTCGCATCACCCGATGAAAAAGTATCGTTGTAAGCAGGTATGTTTGTTTTAGGCTTACAAGCCTGTATCCCCAATAAAATTAACAATAAAGCAGCCAGCTTAAATTTCATCATCGGGTCGTATCTTAAAAATCCGCGAAAAACGTAATACTCCATAAGCTATAAAAAAGCCCCCGAATAAAAACCGTTGGGTAGTAGAAAGATCGAGACTGGAATATAACTTTTCCCAAAACATGATCATTATGCCTACCGTTAAAACACAAATGAATGTGGCAACACCTAAAATAAGCAAAAACCGCCTTTTGAGCGATTTTTGCTTATTATATAAATTTGATGACATCAGTACTTACTGATCGCTATCTGCTAACGAGAAGGCGAATGAAATAGTGAACTGTACCCTAACAGGACGGCCGTTTTGTACGCCCGGTAACCATCTTGGAGATTGCTGAATTGCTTGTACTGCGGCATCCATCATACTTTGGTCGGGGCCACGCAAAGCTTTAACATCAGTTAAACTACCATCTTTTTCAACCACAAAGGTAACTATTACTTTCCCCTGTGTACCGTTTTCACGATCGACAGCAGGGAATTTAACCGCTTTACCAAGGTAAGCGTTGAAACCTGCTGCGCCACCATTTTTAAAATGCGGCTCAACTTCCACCGCAGCGAAAATCTGGTTAGGGTCGGCTTCGGTTACTTTAGTATCTGAATTACCCACCGGCCCATCGATATTAATATCGGCGTTCGGGTCGCCTTTCTGATCTTTTTGACCAGGGTCAGCAGTTTGTAATTCTTTTACTGTAGGCGGATTTTCCTTAACCTCGTTATCGGGTTTTACAACCGGCGGCGGGAACTTAACCTGAGTAACTTTCGGTTTTGGTGGTTCCGGAGGTGGCGGAGGTGGTTTTTTTGCCGGGTCGACCGGTGGCGGAGGCAACAATTTTACTTCCGATAGCTTAACCTTTTCAGGCGCTTTCGGTATGAACCCTTCAATAGCATTTATAATTGTATTTAATGATAAAACAAACACAAACACAGCTGAGCCAATGATAAGGGCAAGGTTAGTGTTACGTGGGTTATTATTCCTCAATTGATAAGCGCCGTACTCCTTATTGCGCCCACGGAAGATAACGTCCGTCCACTGCCTTTTAAATATATCTAATTTTCCAAACATCTTTTAGGCTTTTAATAATTTATCAATATCAATGTTATTTATACAAACCGTCTCTTTTCAGCAGATCAATGTCAACGGGCAAAATATCAACTATCGCACGTTGCTCAATATCCACTATATTCAGTTCGTCCATTACAGTAACAACATTTTTATAAGTACTTTGCGCACTCGGGCTAACAATAACAATCATTGGCTCGCCGCCGTGGCTGGCTTTAATGGCATTATTCTGGTCAACCAAAGTTTTGCGCAGTTCACCTTTGCCATAACCTATAACTTTAGGGGGTGTGGCGCCGGCTTTACCAACAAACCATTCCAATTTATCATTGGCCCCTAATAATAGGGTCATAGTTTTTGATTCAGGAACAGGCAATTGTGTCTTATTGTCATCCTTATCAGGCATGATCAATTCCTGTGCTTTCGGCTTGTTTAGGGTTGTAGTAAGGATAAAGAAGGTTATCAAAAGGAAAGCCAAATCAACCATGGCTGTTAAGTCCACGCGTGTGGATTTCTTTTTTTGTCCACCTTTTTTCTTACCCTTACCCCCGCCGGAGGTATCTAATTCTGCAAGAGTGACAAGCCTTCTATTATTATTATT
>CAIWRU010000067.1 GCA_903915155.1 uncultured Mucilaginibacter sp. | reverse complement strand
GGAGATTATTTCCGATGGTAAGTTCCACACCAAAAATATATTGCAAAAACCAGGCTATTATGACCTGTTTATTACGGGTGATATTGAAAAAGATTATAAAAAACATGTGTATGACGTTTATTTGGAAGGTGGTACCTATGCTATTAGTGCCGAAGCGGATAAGCTTTACCTGTACCCAACTATAAAAACAGAGTCAAAAACCCAAAACGAGCTTTCGGAATATTATACTGTAGCCGCTGAAAAGACACATGTGGCTGATATAGCAGTTCAAAATATAACCTCATTGTTGTATGATAAAAACTCGCCGGCTGTAGCAGCAGGCAATGTGGCCGGCCTGCAAAAGCAGCTTGAGGAGGCACAGGAAACGTTTGCCAAAACGCAGGCTGTTGTATTGGGTGATTTTGTGAGCAAGAACCCGCAAAACGAGGTGGCCGCGCACATACTTTCGGAAATTGATTATAAGAAAGACCCTGCGAGTTATTATGCTGTATTCCAGAAGTTCAGTTCAGCGCAGCAAAATACGGCAGATGGAAAAAGCGAAGGTGATGATTTGAAAGAACTGGTAAAACTGGCGCCCGGCGCACCCGCACCGCAATTAGTAGGGAAAACACCTGATGGTAAACCGTTCGACCCGAAAAGCATTAACAAAAAAGTAATATTGGTTGAGTTTTGGCGATCAGATGCGGAAGTAAGCAGGGCTAATCATGGAATGCTACTTAACGGGTATTATAGCCCCATAAAAAATAAGGACTTTACGGTAGTGAGTGTTTCCTTAGATACCAAACCCGATGTGTGGGCCGCGGCAATAAAAAAGGATGAGATGACCTGGACACAGGTTAGCGACCTAAAAGGGGAGACATCGCCTAATATGACCAATTGGGCGGTGAGTACTATACCTACTTACGACCTTGTTGACGGTAATTGGCACTTTATTAAACGTGATGTTGATTTTGAGAAAATTGGCCAGGAGGTTAACAAATACCTGAAGGTAAAAGTAGCTGCTAGCGTACGGGAATAACCTTGTTTTGCAACACGGCGAATATGTGATCGGTTTGCTGGTTACGAATGGCTACCCTGCCTGTAAACTTACCAAATGAAGGCAGTATTACCTGGTTTTTACCGAAAGCAAAGCACGGCAGCGTAATGCTTTGCCGCGCTTTTCCTTTAAGGCTAATGCCGGGATGTATGTGCCCGCAAAAAACATAACCACCGGTGTTTTGTAAAGCCTCTTCGGGTAATGGATGATGCAGCATTAAGAAGGGGCCGATGGTCAATTCATCATATAAACTAACATCCAGGTCGATGTAATGCTGGTCGTGGATGATGTCGTGGTTACCTCTTATCAATATTATTTTAAGTTTTGGGAACTGTTTGCGCCATAGCACAAACCAATCCCAATCGGCGTTTTTATCGCTATGGAAGAGGTCGCCCAGGAATAATATTTTTTCGGGGCGGTGTTCATCAATAAGGTCGGACAGTACGGCGAGGTCGTTTTGCTCCATATCCCTCGGTACAGCAATTCCTGCTTTTCGAAAATGGCCAACTTTGCCTAAATGCACATCGGCCACTATAAGGGCTTTTTCCTGCTGCCAAAAAATGGCTTTTTGAGGAAGGAGGAGTAAATTTTGGCCAAGTAGTTCGAAGGGTAAAGCGGTGCTGGGTGCCATGGGGCAAAAGTACGGGTTTGTTTTAATAACGGATATTGGATGCTGAATATTGAGACTTCATTTGTTGGTGACAATACCATAGGTGTTCGGAAGATCAAAAAAGGGTGTCATACAGAGCTTGTCGAAGTATGTGGGCAAAGGCTTTTACGCTTATGTTTCGACAAGCTCAACATAACCCAAATCTTATTTATATTTAAGAGACCCATCTTCCGAACACCTGTAGTGACAATACCAACAGAGGTAGAGTTGCGGCAATAGCAATTTTTCAAATCTTTTTTATTTATCATTGTTACCATATTGGTAACAATTTTATATATTTGTTGATATGAGGGTTATCGCAATAAAAACCTTAAAAGATTATGCAAACGAATTTTATCAGGCAGAACAAGCATTATATAGCTGGCATGATGAAGCTGTAAATGCTGAATGGAATAATGTGGCCGAACTTAAAATGCAATATAAAAATGCCTCTATAATTAACAGTAAAAGAGTGGTATTTAATATACACGGTAATAGTTTCAGGCTAATTGTTGATGTAGAATATCGTTTAAAAATTGTTTTTATAGTATGGTTCGGTACCCATAAGCAATATGATAATATTGATGTTAAAACTATAAGTTATGTTAAAACCAATTAAAACTGAAGATCAGTATAACGAAGCATTGGCACAGGTGTATGGATTAATGCAGGCAGATATTCGGGAAAATACACCTGAGTCAGATCAACTTGAAATACTGAGTATTTTAATTAAAGAATATGAGAATGAGCATTATCCTATGCCTTCTCCTAATCCTATTGAGGCTATAAAGTTTCGATTAGACCAGATGGGTTTATCCGAAAAAGAATTGGGTGAAATACTGGGTTATCGTTCACGAAAATCTGAGATACTTTCTGGCAAAAGAAAATTAAGTCTTGCCATGATACGCAGGTTGAATGAGGTTTTACATATTCCGGCTAAAATATTGATACAATCATATTAGCACCATTTCTATCAAAATACAAAAGGGCATTTCCATTTTAACAGAAACGCCCCTTGTAATTGTCAATTTTCCTAATTTATATGGCTGTTGGCCTTCGGATTATGCCTAATATTAAGGCTATAATAGCAATTACCAATAATATGTGGATTATACCCGTTGCCGAGTACATAAATACGCCCAATGCCCAACCTATAAGCAATATAACGGCGATAACATACAATAATGAGTTCATGGTGATGTGATTTTTAATTAATGATTTTTATTGATATAGAAGTAACATTATCCAATACTATAATGTTTGAATTAATATGAAAAAAGGCGCTAATAAAAAAAGCTGCTTATAGTTTAAGCCATTTATTCCGAACTAGTTGTTGCCGGGCAGAGATTTTATCCAGTGTAATTATCTTGTATTTTACAGTCGGATTCCGTAGCAGGGTTACAGGCAGGGTGAGTGGCAGGCCGTCGCGGTTAAGCGTTACGGTTATTTTATCTCCCGGTTTTTTATCTTTTAATATGACTGCAGTATCAATTATCTCATGGCCGTCAATGGCGGTTATCTGGTCCTTTGTGTTTATGCCGCTAACCCAGGCGCTGCCACCGCGCATCACGCTATTAACCGTCATTTTTTCATTTACCGTTGCTGATGTTATGCCTAATGCGGGTTCATTTTTTTTAGCGTCCTCATCAATAATAGTATAGCCGGCGTAGCCGAGGTATTTATTGTAATCAATATCCGCTAAGCCGTAAACGTATTTTTTGTAGAAATCATCCAGGTTTTTACCGGCGAATTTCTCCAGGCCAAGCTTAAATTCGGCATCTGTATAACCACGTTTTTTTGTTTTGTAGTATTCGTGGTACATGTAGTGCATTACGTCGTCCAATGAATATTTGGCGTGGCTGTCATTAATAATTTCAAGGTCGAGCAGCATGGCTAACACTGAGCCTTTGCTGTAGTAGGATATGGTGTTATTGGCTGAATTCTCGTTCGGGCGATAAGCTTTTATCCAGGCATCGTAACTGGCATCAGCTACACTCTGTACTTTTTTACCGGGTTGGTTCTCTACCAAATTAATATCATTCGATAGTACTTTCAGGTAATTATCTTCGGCAATTAGGTTGGCGTGCCTTAATACAATGTCCTCATAATATGCGGTGAAGCCTTCGGCTATCCAAAGGTCGGTTGTATAGTTTTCGTTGTCATAATCAAACGGGCCTAGGGCGATGGGGCGCAAACGCTTTACGTTCCACAAGTGAAAATGCTCGTGTGCTATCAGGCTTAAGAAGCTTTGGTAGCTACTTTCATGGCCATAAGCCTCGCGCGAAGCGCCTAAAACGGTCGAACTTAAATGTTCCAAACCACCACCGCCTTTTAAATAATTGTGGACGATGAAAACATAATATTTGTTAGGGTTTTCACCGTATATGGCCGTTTCCTGTTCCACAATTTTGGCTATATCTTTTTTAAGGCGTTCTTTATCATAGTTACCCTGGCCGCACATGGCAACCTCGTATTTTACACCGGCGGCATCAAAGCCGAATACGTCCTGGTTGCCTACTTCAATGGGCGAATCAAACAGAATATCATAATCAGGTGAGCACCGTGTGAACGGATCATTATTCACCATTTCCAAACTGGTTGAAACCTTATCCCAGCCCTTGTATGGTATAATACGTATGGTTGATGGATGGTGAAGCATCCCTTCAGGATATAAAAATATACCCGAGGTTGATAAGAACCCGTGCGAGGCATCGACAGTACTGGTACGTACCGATATCTCGTTGCAATAAACGTTGTATTTAACCGAGATGCTGCTTGCACCTCCGGTATTAATTGTCCACCAGTTTTTGCGTGTCTTTTTAAAAGATAGCTCCTTGCCTCCCGAACTGGCGGTGAATATTTCCACGTTTTTGGCAAATTCCCTAACCAGGTATGAGCCGGGTGTCCAGACCGGCATTTTAAGGGTTAGCTCTTTTTGATGGATATTATCAATATGCATTTCAATATCAGCATAATGTGCCTGTGCTTCGGGAAAAGTTACGGTATAAGAAATTTTAACCGGGCTTGCACCCTTGCTGGTATTGGCGGTCATAAAAATTAGCGTTAGGCAAAAAAAGGAAAATCTGAATTTAGACGGCTGCAATTTATTAAAAATTATACTAATTGATTTGTAAAGCATTTTTTGTAATATTATATCTCAAAACGAGATGTTTAAAATTATATTACAGATTATTAAACAACAATTTTGATTTGATATTTGCTATTTATATCAAAAAAATTACACATTTAACCAACAAAGGAATATCCTTTATAATAATATTTCGTATAAAGTGTCAAATCGTTTTTCTAATACAATTTTATACCTTATTTTTGAAACAATGACTCCCCGCTTTAAAAACTGTTTGCTCATTGACGATAATTACATCGATAATTTCGTTACCCGTAAAATTTTGGAAAGCGGCAACTTTGTCGAAAATATTGTTGTTCGCCAGTCACCTGATGAAGCAATAGAGTCGTTACGCTCAGGGTTGGTAAAACCCGACGTTATATTCCTTGATATTCGTATGCCCATGATGAGCGGCTTCCAGTTTTTAGAGGAATATGATAAGCTGGAGATTGAAAATCAAGAGGATATAAAAATGTTTATGCTGTCATCGTCACTTGATCCTACGGATATGAAGAAGTCGCTGCTGAATAAGTACATTTCCAATTATATTCATAAACCTATAACCCACAAAGCTATAGAGGACCTTTTTGCCCATGATCTTAGTTGCTGATAGCGGATCGTCAAAAACAGATTGGTTGCTGGCCATACCGCAGCAGGAAGCACAACAATTCAGAACCGCTGGATTGAATCCTTATTTTTTATCGGAAAAAGAAATTGTAAAGGTTTTACAGGACCAGGGCGGGGAAATGATCACCCGCGCGGCTGAGATCACCGAGATATATTTTTTTGGTGCTGGCTGCTCAAGCCCCGACAGGCACGAGATCGTGTCGAACGCGCTTAGTGTAATATTTCCCAAAGCATTTATTAGTGTCGATAGCGACTTGTTAGGCTCGGCTTATGCAACCTGTGGGCACGAAAAGGGGCTTTGCTGTGTGCTGGGAACGGGTTCAAACATATCGTATTTTGATGGCGAGAATATTTTTGAAGGCAAACGTGGCCTGGGCTACGTGTTGGGTGATGAAGGATCGGGTACATGGTTTGGTAAACGGCTGATAACCGATTTTCTTTATGGAAATATGCCCGAAGGCATACAGAGGAAATTTGAACACGAATATCACCTAACCCGCGAAATGGTAATAAAAAACGTGTACCAAAAGCCCGGCGGTAACTCATACCTGGCATCGTTCGCCAAGTTTTTGAGCGGGATACGCGGAACAGCTTATGCACAAAGTTTATTAAACGAAGGCCTGCTGGAATTTATTGAAACCAACATTAAATCGTACCCGCATTACAACAGGTACAAGTGCAATTTTGTAGGTTCTATAGCCTATGTTTTCGCAGATGAATTAGATGCTCTTTGCAAGGCTAACGGCGTGCGAACAGGTAAGGTTATAAGGCAGCCGATATATGACCTGTTGCACTTTATACTGGAGAAGAACCAGGATTTAGCGGATCTGTAGGATTGAACGATAAACGATAAACCGCGTCATTGCGAGGTACGAAGCAACCTCACAATACAAGTCGCCGACATGATCTGCAATGCCTGTCCTGTGGGGTTGCATCGCTCGTACCTCGCTCGCAATGACGCATTATTTTAGGGCCTTAACTCCGGCTCTCCTCTTTAACCTCGTTTTTACCAGTATAAATATCACCCCAATTATTGCCAAAATGCACCCCGCACGTGGAATATAATCACCGTACAGCACATAAAAGGTCATTTCCTGGTTTAGGTTGATATCTTGTTTTATGGCGGTACGTACCCACCAGCCGGTATGCTGTACAACGTCGCCACGCTCATTAATAAAGGCTGAGATACCCGTATTAGCCGAGCGGCACACCCAGCGGCGGGTTTCGATGGCGCGTAATTTGGCGTAATCCAGGTGCTGGTCTTTGCCCGATGTATTTTCCCACCAGCCATCGTTGGTTATAATAGCGATGAATTGCGCGCCCATGTGTACCGATGTGGCAACATACTCGCCCCAGATAGATTCATAGCAAATTACCGGGTCGGCACCGATACCTTCCTGCGAGTAAAATACGCCTGGCGTTGGCTGGCTGCCATAACTACCTGTAGCGCCACCCAAGTGCTCAAAAACGGGCTTCATGAATGATAATGCATTGCCGAACGGTAATGATTCGGCTCCCGGAACCAATTTTGATTTATGATAGTACTGCACCTCTGCCGAGTTTTCGATATTTATGGCTGTATTAAAACTGTCGAAATATTCGTTAGGATTTTGTGTGGGACTGGCGGTTTTGGTAAGGCGGGTGTTATACAGTTTATAAGTTTCGGCACCCGTTATTACGTTGCCGTTTTTGTACTTATTTAAAAAATGCTGTGCCTGCAAATAGTAATTATTGTTGTGTATTTTATCCTCATTAATTTCATCGGCAATGGCAGTTTCGGGCCAGATAAAAAATTCGGTATTGGCCTGGGCAACCGAGTCGGAAATATGGGTTAGTATGCCGATCTGTTCGCCGGCCGGAATGTCGGATTCTTTAGCATAAGGATCGATATTGGGCTGTGCCACCACAATGTTCGATGGGTTGACGGGTTCTTTATAAGTATCATACCTATAAAGCGAAAAGGCGAAAGGCGAGGATATTATTAATACAAAGGCAGCTATCAATGCTAATCTTAACTGTTTGGTTTGCCCTTCGCGTAAGCCAATGTATATTAAGAATATAAGAATATTCACCACCCATATCCAAACCGTACCGCCATAAACGCCGGTGTATTCGTACCATTGTATAATTTGATGGATTACCGCAAAGCCGTTGCCTAAGGTCATCCATGGAAAGGCCAAATCCCAGGTTTGGTGCAGGTATTCGTAACCTATCCAAAAGCAAACCAACCCAACCAAACCCAGCCAGCGGTAGGTGGTTAAACGCATACGGTAATAAAACCAACAAGCGGTCGACATTAACAGCGGCCCGAGCGAATAAGGTATCAAACTAATAGGTATAGCTACAACAGCGCCAACGGTTTTTAACGAGTTATATACCCAGTAAATACACAGGGTATTCCATATAAAAAAACCTATAAAGGTGATATGAAATATCTTCTTTCCTTTTTTAGGCGAATTTGAACGGATGATGTTTTCCATCGCGACCAGCATAGGCACGAAACCAACAAACAGTAACCAGGTAGTATAAGGGGTAGGCGGCCAGGCTATCCAAAGCAATAAACCTGAGAGTATGGATAATAGAATGTTTTTTTTCATTTAGCCCCCTCTAAATCTCCCCCGGTAGGGGAGACTTTTTTAATTGTAATATTAATTTATTCATTATGCTTCTTTTTTAAAGCCCTCCCTTCCGGGGAGGGTTTGGGTGGGGCTGAATGTTTCCGATTGCCCCTTAGGTATCGATAGCGAATTCCACTTTTCGCCTGCTATCATTTTGCCGATAAATACTATTTGGCCCACATGATACGGATAATGTGCCAATTGCCTGTTAATAGCATCGATCACAACAAGCGGTTCGTTCCTTATATAGATGGTATTGTCCAGGTCATCTTCGCTTAATAAGTTTAGCGCACTGAACAGGCAATCCCATCCTTTATTCCATTTATGCAATAACTCTGTCCGGGTAGTAATAGTATGATCAAACTCTTCATCGCGCTTTCTCCATTCCTTTTCACCATCGCTGGTTAAAAAATCCGTCCATCGCGACAGCATATTGCCCGCCATGTGCTGCACTATAATCGCTACACTGTTGCTTTCAGCATTATATTGCCAAAACAATCCTTCGTCACTAAGCTGCGCAAAGGTATCTTCACCAAGTTTTTTATAGCCCTGAAAACGCTTTTTTACGCTGTTTAAATAATCGCTCATTAGTTCTTTGTAAATCCGAAATCCGAAATTAATTTTTGGGTCCTACACATATCACAAACTCACCCTTAACCGGGTGCGTTTCAAAATATTCCTTCACTTCTGTAACTGTTCCTCTTACCGTTTCCTCAAACATTTTTGTAAGCTCGCGCGAAACGGATATTTGCCGTTCGGCGCCAAAGTAGGTCGCCATTTCTTCCAGCGTTTTCATCAGCCGGTGCGGCGATTCATACAGTATAATGGTGCGTTCTTCCTGCGCCAATGTTTTATAACGTGTTTGTCGTCCTTTTTTTAATGGTAAGAAGCCTTCAAAGCAAAACCTATCAGTAGGAAAACCTGAGTTAACCAGTGCAGGCACAAAAGCCGTAGCGCCCGGCAGGCATTCAACGGGCAGATCATTCTTCAACGCCTCGCGTACCAGGTAAAAGCCCGGGTCGGATATGGCGGGTGTGCCGGCATCAGAAATTAAGGCTACATTTTTCCCTTCCTTTAAAAACTTAATGATCTCGTTTGATGATTGATGCTCGTTATGCTGGTGGTGCGAAAATACCTTTTGGTGTATATCAAAATGCTTAAGCAAAGGTGCTGATGTACGGGTATCCTCGGCCAATATTAGGTCGGCCTCCTTTAAAACGCGGATAGCGCGAAAGGTCATATCCTCGAGATTACCGATTGGGGTGGGGACTAAGTAGAGTTTGCCTGTCATGCTTCAGTTTGCAGTTTTTAGTTTGCAGTTTGCAATAGGAAATAGGCGATGTTGCATTATTGAATATCTACATAAATAAAAAAACTGCAAACCGCACACTGCAAACCGCCAACTGATTATATCTTTGCCTAAAAATAAAATAATGCTGCAAGTTAGTTATATCCGCGATAACAGGGAACAGGTTTTAGAACGTTTGGCTGTAAAAAATTTTAAACAGCCCGAATTGGTTGACGAAATTATCAGATTAGATGAAAAACGCCGTCAAACTCAAAACCAGCTGGATAATGTTTTGGCACTGGCCAACGCGGCCGCTAAGCAAATTGGCGAACTGATGCGCAACGGAAAAAAGGATGAAGCCGAAGCAATAAAGGCAAACACCGGCGCGTGGAAGGAAGAAATAAAAACTTTGGGCGATGTGCTTGCCGCAACAGAAGCTGAATTACAGCAAAAAATAGTTTTGTTGCCTAACCTGCCGCATAGCTCCGTGCCAAAAGGCTTAACACCCGAAGAGAACGAGGTGGTGCTGGAAAATGGTGCTAAGCCGCAATTGCCAGTTGATGCATTACCGCACTGGGAGCTTGCCGCGAAATATAATCTGATAGATTTTGAACTGGGCGTAAAAATAACCGGCGCAGGTTTCCCGGTTTATAAAGGCAAAGGCGCTAAATTACAACGGGCCTTGATTGCTTATTTTTTGGATGAAGCCGAAAAAGCAGGGTATGCCGAAGTAATGCTGCCGCTGATGGTTAACGAAGCATCTGGCTTTGGTACGGGTCAGTTGCCTGATAAAGAAGGACAGATGTATTTTGTGGGATTGGATAATTTATACCTTATCCCCACTGCCGAGGTGCCTATTACCAATTTATACCGCGATGTGATATTGAAAGCCGATGAACTGCCCGTAAAGAATTGTGGTTACACACCATGTTTCCGTCGCGAGGCGGGTTCATACGGCGCGCATGTGCGTGGATTGAACCGCTTGCACCAGTTTGATAAAGTGGAGATAGTACAGGTTGTACATCCCGATGTTTCTTACAACGTACTGGAAGGAATGAGCGCCCATGTGCAGGGATTGCTGCAAAGCCTGGGCCTGCCATACCGTGTATTGCGTTTATGCGGCGGCGATATGGGTTTTGCATCGGCCCTTACTTATGATATGGAAACCTGGAGCGCGGCGCAACAGCGCTGGCTGGAAGTATCGTCAGTATCGAACTTTGAAACTTTCCAAAGCAACAGGTTAAAATTACGTTTCCGCAATGCCGAGGGTAAAACCCAACTGGCACACACGCTAAACGGTAGTGCACTGGCCCTGCCACGTATTGTAGCTACTTTACTTGAAAATAACCAAACGGAAAGAGGCATTAAAATACCTGAAGTGTTAGTGCCTTATACTAAGTTTGAGTGGATTGATTAATTGGTCGCGCCATTCAGCATGGCTAATACCGGTTGGTCCAATATCTCGGCAAATAAATGGGGGATGAGCCTGTGTTTTTGTACGGCTTGCAATTCTTCTTCGTAAATAAAATAATCAACGCCGATGGCTTTTAACAGGCTATCGGCCTTTGGCTCAATTTTAGCTTTATAGCAGCATATTTTTATTTTGCTATAAAACTGGTTGGTCCTTATCCTGCGCACTATCTTTTCCATGTCCTTGCTTATGTAGTTGTAATCAAATACTATAAGGTTGGGGCTCAGTTCAAAAATAGAAGGAAATATGCGATCGAGGGCACGTATATGCCTAACATTCTCATAATCAGCCGGTAGCTGATTTGATGAATTTACAGGGGAAACCAATAGTACTTTCTTAAAACGTGTACGGATCATGCTTAAGATTTAATCAGGGCTATAAATATAAAATGTAGTATTCAGATTGTCAAGTACTTATTTAATAAAAAGTTAAATATTAAGTATTTTTTAAAATATATTTAACAAATAGGCGATAAAAGATGTGTTATAGGTGAATGTTTGTAATAGGAAATCTGTACGAATTTGATAGAATAAATGTTTCGTTTTTTCTTCAAATAAAAATCCGCTGTATTTTTATTACAGCGGATTTAATCCTGTTGAACGGTTTTTAAACTATAAGAACCGACTATTTTACTATTTCAAATACGGCATCAACCGTAAAACTTAGCTTTATTTTTTTAAAGTCGATATCTGATTCAGGGGCTACATCAGCCGAAGCGGCTTTAGCCATAAACATCACCTGCCTTGGCTGCGGAAAGTTGTTATTTTCATTTACGGTGATATTCAAGGCATCTCCTAACTTATTGCCAATGCCATTTAACAGGAATGTGGCTTTGCTTTTAGCATCAAGCAGGGCCTTTAGCTTCAGCTCATTTTTAAGTTGATCTATTTTTGAATAATCATAACTATCGATATTTGTCGACTGTATGCCTTTAGGGTCAACCTTGCTTAATATCTGGTCGAACTTATTCAGGTCGCGGAATTTTATGCTGTATTGTTTGCTGGCTAAAAAATCGGGTGCCTTCTTTTTTTGATAAGTATTGTTCCAGGCCGAGATATTATTGATCGTAAAATCTTCTTTAACAATACCGGCATCTTTTACGGCATTTTCCAGCTGCTGTTCCAATTGGTCGATAGTGACCTTCTTCTTGCCGTCCATATATTCCTGCAACGATATGGAAACGTTGATAATATCTGGTGTCACTTCCTGTTCGGAAGTTCCGGTAACTTCAATTTTACGGCGCAGGTCAACGGTTTGTGCAAATGCGGTATAGGTTAGTGTAACTAAAGCTACCAGGGTGATGATTTTTTTCATGATGTTTTATTTATAGTATGTAGACAGTATAAACGAATGTAAAGTTTAAATCGCTACAAAATAAAACATGTATCTATAAATAATTCTGCAGCGATGCTTTTAAAATGTCTATCAATTCAGGATCGTTGAACTGGTAATTATCTTCAATATCCAGAACAACAAGGTGTTTGCCAATTATGTCCTCGGGAAAGAGTTGCTTTAATATTTGCCGGTGTTTGCGCTCCATCACAAAAATAACATGGGCCCAGGCAATCATTTTCGGGTTTACTTTAATCCGGGCCTTGTCGCTCGTCCCCGCGGAACGGGCATTATGTACAGCATGGTTTTTAAACAATAGTTCGGCAGTTGAGCTTCGCCATTGGTTTTTACTGCAAACAAAAAGGAGGTTGGACAATAAGCTATTTCAATGAAGGCCCGTAAAACCCTATTAGGTCGATAGTAAAATCAAGCACCGAATTTGCCGGGATGTTGGTTTTTGCTACTGCACCGTAACCCAAGGCCGATGGAATGATAAGCCTTATCCTGCAATATGGAGCTTTGCCATCTGAGCCCATAAGTGGAATAGCCAGTTGCCAGCCTTTAATTACACTGGCGAGGGGAATAATTGAAGCATTTTCACTGTCAAAAACAGTTCCATTTAATAATTTGCCTGAGTAAGTTACTTGTACAGTATCAGCTAACGTGGGGTGTGCGCCTGTGTCGGAAGTTTCAATTTTGTAATATATTCCGCTTGGATCTTTAGTAACATCTATATGATTGGCAGCTATATATTCCTTTATTTTGTCGTCGTCGATTGTAGCTTGTTTTGAGTCGTTAAAGCTTGTTTTTTTACAAGCTGAAAACAATATGATCAATAAACCGAATAGTAAAAATTGTCTCTTCATATAATTCTTTAACGCTATAACTGATTTTTATATTGAAAATTATGATTGCTGCTATTTTTTTATTTAAATGCGCCCTGCCAAGGTAGTTAAAAAAGCAGAAAGCCAAAAGCAGAAAGCCAAAAGCTATCTTCAATGTTACATAAAATTGCTTTCAGCTTTAGGCTTTCAGCTTAAACTGTAGTGTTTATTTTTAATTCGTTTAATTGGGCCTCGGATATAGTTGATGGTGTATCAATCATTACATCGCGGCCCGAATTATTTTTAGGGAAGGCGATCATATCACGGATGGAATCCAGCCCGGCGAATATTGAACACAGCCTGTCGAACCCAAAAGCTAAACCACCATGTGGCGGTGCGCCGTATTCAAAGGCATCCATTAAAAAGCCGAATTGTTTTTGTGCCTCCTCGGGCGAAAAGCCCAGGTGTTTAAACATCAGCGACTGCAAGGCCCTGTCGTGGATACGAATGGAACCACCGCCGATCTCGGTGCCGTTAATCACTAAATCATAAGCATTGGCACGTACTTCTCCAGGTTCGGTATCAAGCATGGCTATATCTTCTGGCTTTGGCGAGGTGAACGGATGATGCATGGCATGGTAACGGCCGGTTTCCTCGTCCCACTCTAATAACGGGAAGTCAAGCACCCACAATGGCGCAAAATCATTTTTATTGCGCAGGCCCAAACGTGTACCCATTTCAAGGCGCAGTTCGTTCATTTGCTTGCGTACTTTTTGGCTATGGCCTGCAAGTATCAGTATTAAATCGCCGGGTTCGGCACTTAAAGCAGCGGCAAGGTTGGTCAGATCATCCTCGCCATAAAATTTATCAACCGACGATTTCAACGTACCATCAGCTCCGTAACGGCAATAGATCAAGCCCGTTGCGCCAATTTGCGGGCGTTTGAGCCATTCGGTCAATTCGTCAATTTGCTTGCGGGTGTATTCGGCGCAGCCTTTGGCATTTATACCTACTATCAGTTCGGCATTATCAAATATGCTAAAGCCTTTGCCCTTCATTATGCCATTCAGTTCCACAAACTCCATCCCGAAACGCAGGTCGGGTTTGTCCGAGCCGTATAAGCGCATGGCATCGGCATATTGCATCCGCGGGAATTTTTCCAGGTCGATACCTTTTACTGTTTTAAACAGGTGGCGGGTTAATCCTTCAAAAATGTTTAATATATCTTCCTGGGTGATGAAAGAAAGCTCACAATCTATCTGCGTAAATTCAGGTTGACGGTCGGCTCTTAAATCCTCATCCCTAAAACACTTCACTATCTGGAAATAACGGTCGAACCCGCTCACCATTAATAACTGCTTAAATGTCTGTGGAGATTGTGGCAGGGCATAAAATTCACCCGGGTTCATGCGGCTTGGTACCACAAAATCGCGCGCACCTTCCGGCGTCGATTTTATCAATACAGGCGTTTCCACCTCAATAAAATCGCGGCCATCTAAATATTTACGTACCTCCTGTGCCATTTTGTGGCGCAGCATCAGGTTGTTGCGTATAGGGTTGCGGCGCAGGTCTAAATAGCGGTATTTTGCGCGCAGCTCTTCACCACCGTCGGTTTCATCTTCTATTATAAAAGGCGGTGTTTTAGCCTCGTTTAATATCTCAATATCGGTAACAGCTATCTCAATTTCGCCGGTAGGCATTTTGAGGTTTTTGCTGGTACGTTCAATCACAGTGCCGGTAACTTTTATCACAAACTCACGGCCAAGGCTTTTGCCTTTTTCGCGCAGGGCCTCGTCGTTATCGGTGTTTAAAACCAATTGAGTAAGGCCGTAACGGTCGCGCATATCAATAAAGGTAGTGCCGCCCAAATCGCGCGATTTTTGCACCCATCCGCATAAGGTAACTGTATCGCCTAAATTGCTGATATTTAATTCGCCGCAAGTGTGTGTTCTTAGCATAGTACTGTTTTATAAAGTTTGCAAAAGTAGTGTTTTGAGGTGAAAGCTGAAAGGGAAAAGGCTTAAAGAGGTGGAGTTGAAATGCATCGGCAAATTAGCAAACATTTTAACATAGGGCAAGTACAGTTTTTTAAATATCTCCCGTGTGTGGGCATAAAATTTAAATTGTTGATAAAAATTTGCCCGAAACGAAAGAAATATAGCATATATTGGGCCATAATAAATGACGAAACGACTACTGCCCCTTTTTGCCGTTTTACTTTTAGCCACAACAGTGGCTAACGCCGCCCATGCGCGAAAAAGCCACCGCGCACATCACCGTAGCCATAAACATACGAGAGAATACAAAGCATACACCGAGCCGGCTTACCATCCTGTTGACCTTAATACTAATGATGTATCGGCAGACAGTGTTATCAACTTTGCCCAAACTTTGATAGGTACGCGTTATCGTGCGGCATCATCAAATCCTTTATACGGGTTTGATTGCTCGGGCTTTGTAAGTTATGTTTTCAAAAACTTTGATGTGAAAGTTCCCCGTTCGTCAGAAGAATTTTATAATGCCGGTGAAAGGATAAATATGGAAGATGCCAAACCCGGGGATGTGATATTATTCACTGGTACTCGCACACATCATCCGCACAGCATCGGCCATGTAGGCATAGTGTTCAGTAATGATGGCGACGGACTTAAATTTATTCATTCCACCTCGGGTAAAGAACACGGTGTTACCATAACCGCAATGGATGATACCTACAAACGCCGTTTTGTACAGGTGGTACGCCTGTTGAAACAAAATGATGATTCAGTGTTGGCAAGCAGATAATTTTACTGTTTTATAGTTTGAATTTTTGAGGATTTCTTCTGCTATCCCAAATAGTCAAAATTTCAATATCCTTATCACCAATATTATAATATATCAGGTAATCTGTAACAACAATAACTCTTACTGATGCAAATTCGGTAGGCCCGCCCAACTCGGGATTTTTAGCTACAAGCTTAGTGTTGCTCGCAAAGAAATCGTATAATTTTTTACTATAAACTTTGGACTTATTTCTATTTGCCCAATATTCCAGAATTTCAAGTCGATCTAATAATGCTCTTGGGGTCCAGCTTACTTTTTTAGCCATTCCTCAAATTGCCTGTGTGCCTCTTCGTCTGAAATGCACTGACCATTTTTTACCTGTTCCAAGCCTTCTTTTACCGCATCTATCTCTCCCTGGCTCATCACATGAATATTATCTGGATTATGCTCAAATTCAATAATATCTGCAATGTGCTCCAATAGTTGCTCATCATCAGTGCTGTTGATCTTTGCTATCAGCTTTTCCTTTAATTCAACAACTGTCATAACTTTATTGCTTTTATCAAATTTACTGATAATAATATAAATCCGAAATCATAATCCCAAAATCATTTATACATTTGCACCATAATTCTCAAGGGGTGCCTTGCTTTGAGCAATCAAACTGAAAGACAGGCTGAGATCAAACCCATTGTTTAAGTACTAAGTCTTGAGTCCCAAGTCTTGAGTCGGCAATCGACTTCAGACCAAAGACTACCGGCTAAAGACTAAAACATACACCTGATCCGGGTAATGCCGGCGTAGGGAGAGGTAAAAAGTTAAGTGTACTGCATATTCAACCCTGGTGTGCAGATGGTTTAACAAGTATTTATTATTTACACATTTTGAAAAAATTATTTACGGCGTTATTCGCCCTGCTGCTGCCTGTCCTGGCATCGGCTCAATTCTCCGTTTCTGGTAAAATTACCGACCAACAAACCGGCATGCCATTATCAGGCGCTACGGTAAGCATCCAAAAATCAAAGCTTGTAACAAGCACAACCAATGAAGGCAAATATGCATTTACAAACCTGGATGCAGGCAATTACACATTAAAAGTTACTTATATCGGTTATCAGCCTATTATAAGGAACTTTGCATTAAAAAGCGATATTAATATCGATCTTTTCATCAGTCAAACTTCTACAGTGAACGATGAAGTTACCGTAAGCGCGACCCGTGCAGCCAAAAACTCGCCCACAGCTTATACCAATTTAAGCAGGCAGGATATTCAGAAAAATAACCTGGGCCAGGATATGCCTTTCCTGCTTAATCAAACACCATCGGTGGTTATCACGTCAGATGCCGGTGGTGGCGTGGGCTATACAGGTATCCACATCCGTGGCTCGGATGCCACGCGCATAAATGTTACCATAAATGGCATACCTTATAATGATTCGGAAGAGCAGGGTGTGTTTTTTGTCGACCTGCCTGATTTTGCATCATCGGTTGATAATATACAGGTGCAGCGCGGTGTGGGTACTTCAACCAATGGCGCGGGTGCTTTTGGCGCAAGTATAAACATACAAACCACTACGCGCCGCGATACTTCTTACCTGGAACTGAATAATTCGGCAGGCTCATACAACACGGTAAAAAATACGCTGAACTTCGGCACAGGCTTGCTGGGCGGTCATTTTAGTTTTGACGGCAGGTTGTCGCGCATTGTTTCTGATGGTTATATCGACCGCGCTTCATCAAACCTGAAATCGTACTTTTTGAGTGCTGCTTATTATGGTAAAAACACGCTGATACGATTTAACCAATTTTCGGGTACGGAGCACACCTACCAAGCCTGGGACGGTGTTCCGCAGGATAGCCTGAAAACAAACCGTACTTATAATGAACTGGGGCTTGAATCGAACGGTACTTTCTATAATAACCAAACCGATAACTATACACAGGATCATTACCAGTTGCTTGTCGACCAAAAAATATCTGACAAAATATCATTTAATGGCGCGCTGCATTACACGCACGGCTATGGTTATTATGAGGAATACCGCGATAGTGATTATGTACAGAACTACGGTTTAACGCCTGTTGTTATTGGTGGCGATACCATTAATAAAACCGACCTTACCCGCCGCCTTTGGCTTAACAATAAGTTTTACGGGCTTACCTATAACTTTAAATATAAGCCTCAAAATAACCTGAATATTAATTTAGGGGGTGCTTATAACGAATTCCGCGGCGCACATTATGATAATATTGAGTGGACACAATTACCCACCGGCATTACTCCCGATTACCAATATGCGCGTAACGATGCCTTTAAAACCGACTTCAACATTTATGGCAAAGCCGATTATACTATAGGTAAAACAACGTTGTATGCCGATATGCAATACCGCCATATTTCCTACTCGTTTTTAGGGTATAACGACCAGTTGCAGAATGTGCAGCAGCAGGTTCGACTCGATTTCTTTAACCCGAAGGCAGGTATATCTTACCAGATCGATTCGAAGAATAACCTGTACGCATCGTTCGCAGTGGGTAACCACGAGCCCGACCGGGATGACTATACGCAATCAACCCCTGCAAGCCGTCCTTTGCCCGAAAACTTGAAAGATTGGGAATTAGGCTACCGTACCAACCAGGGTGTTTTTACAGGCGGCATCAACGCGTTTTATATGTTGTACAAGAATCAACTGGTATTAACCGGTGCCTTAAATGATGTTGGCGACCAAAACCGTAGCAACGTAAAAGACAGTTACCGCGCCGGTCTTGAGTTCGATGGTAAATTAAATATCGCTAAACAATTAACCTGGGCTGCAACTGCTTCGTTAAGCGCCAATAAAGTTAAAAATTTCAACCAAACCCTAACGGATTACTATACCATTGAACGCGGCGGACAACAAATCGACACTTCCAGAATGGTCTCGACCCAGTACAAAAAAACCGACATCGCCTTCTCTCCAGACCTTGTTTGTTCAAGCGAGATCAGTTACCGCCCCATTGCAGGTGGTGAAATAGCTTTCATCAGCAAATACGTGGGCAGGCAATATTTGGATAACACCTCAACTTTAAGCCGCTCGCTCAATCCGTATTTTGTTAACGGCCTGCGTTTGAATTACAATTTTAGCCTGCAATCTGTTAAAAACATTGGGATTACATTTTTGATCAATAATATATTCAGCGAAAAGTATTCAGCAAATGGTGCCACTTACCCTGATATTGAGGGCGGCCAGGTGCTGAATTATAATTACTATTTCCCGCAGGCGCCTATTAACTTTTTAGCAGGGTTGAGTTTGAAGTTTTAGTCTCCGCTTTGTCATCCTATACAAACATAGGATGACAAGAGAGAGAATTGCGTATTTTAATTTTATGTTGCCTTAACATAAAAATCACATAAAATTTTTATAACATTAGGCATATTTGCGTACTCAATAACCCCAATGAAAATTAAACACCTGCCCCTAATCGTCCTTGCTTTTTCAATCATCACAGCATCGGCACAAGTAAAAAAGAAAAAAGAGATAACCACTACTGCCGCACCTTCTGCTTCTACTGAAATACCGCGCCCAAAACTGGTAGTAGGTATTGTGGTCGACCAAATGCGCTGGGACTATTTATATCGCTTTTATGCCCGTTACCAAAGCAATGGGTTTAAGCGCTTATTAAATGATGGCTTTAGCTGCGAAAATACCCAGGTTGATTATATCCCAACCTTTACCGGCCCTGGCCATAACTGTATTTATACAGGCTCGGTGCCTGCCATACACGGCATAGCAGGTAATGATTTTATTGTGCAGGCCACCGGCAAGTCCATTTATTGCGCCGCGGATACCAGTGTACAAACTGTAGGCAGTACTTCAAAAGCGGGGCAAATGTCGCCAAGGAATTTATTGGTTACTACCGTTACTGATGAATTAAGGCTGGCTACCAATTTCAGGTCGAAAGTTATAGGGATAGCCCTAAAGGACAGGGGCGGAATATTGCCAGCGGGCCATACTGCTAACGCGGCTTACTGGTTCGACGATAAAAGCGGCAACTGGATAACAAGTACCTATTATATGAAGGAGTTGCCACAATGGGCAAAGGATTTTAATGACCAAAAACTGGCCGAAACCTATCTGAAACTGGATTGGGGTTCTTTATATCCTATTGATACTTACTTGCAAAGCACCGAAGATAATACCAAATACGAAGGCAAATTTAAGGGAACTGATGCACCAACGCTACCTGTTAAAACATCGGCATTATATAAATCTGCCGGACTGGGTTTGATTCGCTCAACACCCTATGGTAATACCTTCACGCTGGATATGGCTGTTGCTGCCATTAACGGCGAACAGTTGGGCCAGCATGATGTGACCGATTTTTTGGCTATGAGTCTGTCGTCTCCTGATTATATCGGGCACCAGTTTGGTATTAATGCGGTAGAGATAGAGGATACTTACCTGCGCCTTGACCGGGACATCGCCAATTTTTTAACTTATTTAGATGCAAAAATAGGCAAAGGTAATTATACCGTTTTCCTTACTGCAGATCACGGCGCGGCGCATAACACCGCTTTTTTAAGCGACCACAAAATACCTGCGGATGTTTGGGACGAGCATAGCGAGTTATCAAATATGAATAAAATGCTGTTGGACAAATACAAGGTCGACTCGCTTATTATTGGCCTGGATAATTACCAGGTAAATTTGAATTACCGCATAATTAACTACCTACATTTAGATGAGGATGCTGTTAAAAAGGATTGCATAAGCTACCTGCAAAAATTGCCTTATGTAATGTTTGCGGTTGACCTGCAAAAGGCAGAAACAGCTGCTGTTCCTGAACCCTTACGCACCCGTATAGTTAACGGTTATAACCGTAAGAACAGCGGCGCTATACAGATCATACTAAACCCGGGCTGGTTTACCGGTCATGGATCGGGCGATGGTGGTCCAACTGGTACTACGCATGGTACCTGGAACCCGTATGATAACCATATACCACTGGTATTTATGGGCTGGGGCATAAACCACGGCAGCGCCGCCCGCGAAACACATATGACGGATATTGCACCAACCATTGCCGCGTTGCTGCATATACAGGCACCAAACGGTTGCATAGGCGTACCGATAAGTGAGGTGATAAAAAAATAGTCTGAACCATGATTAAACGGATTTATAGGATTTTCCGGATAATTATTAATAAAGAAATAATATCCTATAAATCCGTTTAATCTATTAAATCCTGGTTCAGACCCATGAAAAAATACATATCCAAATTCCATTACCTAACCCAGGACCTGCCAAACCGCAGCCATGTGGAGCAGGCTTCTATAGCTTGCACCGCAGGGGCTAACTGGCTGCAATACCGGTGCCTGACCAAAACTGATGAAGAGTTGGTAGATGAAATAAACCAAATAGCCGATATATGCGATGAATGGGGTATGACGCTTATAATTACCAATCATTACCATTTATTAGGCGAAGTAGACGCTCAGGGTGTACATATAGAAGATTTTGATGCTGATTTTGCCGCTATCCGCGAGCATATCGGCGATGATAAAACTTTAGGTGGTTCCGCCACCAATATCGAATCTTTATTAAAAGTACAGGCCACGGGTGTAGTTGACTACTGCGGTTACGGCCCTTTCGCCCATACGGATACCAAACCTAATAATAAGTCATTACTTGGTTTTGAAGGATATCGTGAATTACAAAAATACGATATAGAAATACCCACAATTGCTGTAGGCGGCATACAACTTGACGATGTTGACCGTTTGTTGGCAACCGGTGTTTACGGCATTGCCGTATCGGCAGCAGTTAATAAATCGGTTAATCCCGGTAATGCTATTAAAGAGTTTTACAGGAAGATATATTAGTCGATCCAACATTCGCTTAGTCGTTTGGCTAAAGCCTTTTTATGTATTCGATCATCCGTCCCATAAATGGAACGGCAATGAAATGAGTTTTGTAATGCTTCATTGCCGTTGGCTTCAGCCAACGGATCAAAAATGAGAAATAGTAAAGGCTTTAGCCAAAATTAACCAAAGATGAAGCCGTCTACGTCCAACAGTCAACTCACCGCCATACTTCAAACTTAATTCCCTTATTAAAAACCGGCTGCGTAAATTTGCCGCTCCATTATAAAACACCAAAATGAGAATAGCCATAAACGGATTCGGCAGGATAGGAAGAATATTTTTAAGGAACGTGTTAACCAAGCCTAACATACAGGTAGTGGCTATCAACGATCTTGGCGATACCCAAACACTTGCCCACCTGTTTAAATATGATTCTGTACATCGCGGTTTTAAGGGGATAGTTACCGCTGATGAAGAATATCTGTTTATAAATGGCCAAAAAATAAGGGTACTGTCCGAACGAGAACCATCGCTATTGCCGTGGAAGGAAATGGATATTGACCTGGTTATTGAATCAACCGGCAAATTTGTTACCCGCCAGGGTGCGGAGCAGCACCTGGCTGCCGGTGCCAAGCAGGTAATTATATCAGCGCCTTCGACAGATAGAAATGTGCCTACGGTAGTTTTGGGTGTTAATGATGATGTGATCAATCTGCATTCGCCTATACTCTCAAATGCTTCGTGTACTACAAATAATGTGGCAGTAATGGTAAAGATTCTGGATGATAACTGGGGGATAATTGACGGCTACATAACCACCGTGCACTCCATGACGGGCGATCAAAACTTACATGATGCCCCGCATAAGGACCTGCGCAGGGCGAGGGCGGCATCAGGCTCTATCATTCCCACAAGCACCGGCGCAGCTAAAGCTATAACCAGTATTTTTCCGCACTTGAATGGTAAACTAGGAGGGGCAGGCATTCGCGTCCCGGTACTTAATGGTTCGCTAACCGACTTTACCTGTAGCCTTAAAAAATCACCCACGGTTCAGGAAATAAATGCCGCGTTTAAGCAAGCCGCCGATGGGCCGATGAAGGATATTTTGGAATACACCGAAGACCCCATCGTTTCAACTGATATATTGGGCAACCCGCACAGCTGCATTTTTGATGCGTTGCTTACCTCGGTGGTAGGCGGGCTGGTGAAGGTAGTTGGCTGGTACGATAACGAAATGGGTTACTCCAGCCGCCTTGTCGACCTGGCCGATAAGATCAGCAAACTTTAACCGTATTACTTTTTAAAGTATTTTATTACCGCACTCATTGTAGTCGCCGGGTAAGTTTTTGTGAAATAAACGTATGATGAAAAGCTTATCGTTTCAGCATTGATTTTATATAGCGAATCCCGTTTGGCAATAGCCGCTTTGTTGTCTGCAAAATCTTCGGTAAAGGTAAACTGGCGGCTTACTCTTATTCTCTTCATCGCAATGCTGTTTACCGTTGTATCTGATACCTTTTTGTCAATCACGTTATTCAAATTGTCATCCACCCAGTCAAAATTAACATCCCCGGCTTCATTAACGGTAGTATAATCTAGTTTTTCCAGCGATGAATGGCTAAAATCCTCGGTCAAATGCAGCGCATAAGAGAGCATGTAGCCGTTTTTAGGAATAAGCACATCAACATTTTCGTAATATATCATGGTTAGTTTGGCATCGGTAACGCTCATCACTACCAATTGAAACGGAGCACTAAAAGTTATTTGGTGTATAAAAGCGTCGGTATCTATTGGTGCACTTGGTAAGGGGTTATTAGTAATAGTTTTTGTATCCTTACCTGTGGGTGTTATGTCGTTGGATTTTTTGCAGCCGGTTAAAACGAAAAATGTGAACAGGATAGGTATTAGATATTTCATATGAGATATAGTTTTTTTAACCATATCATACAATACTTATGCTAAAGTTAAACTGTAACAAAAAAGGTACATTTTTAGTTAAAAACGAATGTTTTTTACCCTTTAAGATAGCCGCAATTAATAATTGGTTAATAAAAAGCCTTCAGAATTGATTTGTTATAATTGCAGTTAGTTTAATAAATACCCCGTTTTGGGGAAAATTACACCTGTATAGTTTTGATCAAGATAATTTCCCCAGAAGATGTTCTCGCCATACGCAATGAAGTTTTGCGCGAAGGCAGGCTTACTTTAAATGAATGCCGTTTCCCTACTGATACGATTGATGGTGCTTTCCATCTAGGTTATTATGTTGATGAAGAATTAGCTTGTATTGCTTCGTTCTTCCCCCAAAATTATGAGGGATATTCCGGTGCGGGTTACCAATTGCGTGGTATGGCAACGGTTGAAAAGCACCGGGGTGGGGGCCTGGGTACGCTACTGCTTAACTTTGCCATTGTTTACCTGCAAGGCAAAAAGGCCGGTTATTTATGGTGCAATGCCCGCAAGGCGGCGCTTAAGTTTTATATGAATAATGGCTTTGAGATTATTTCGCCCGAGTTTGATGTGCCGGGCATAGGGCCGCATTATGTTATGTACCTTAAAATTAAATGAAAACACCTTTTTTGTTTTTACGTTGAAGATTTAGAATTAAAATGCTGATTTTGGCGGCGATTTATATCACACACTGAAAAAACTATATATGAAAACCATAGATCAAATTAATTTTGCCGGAAAAAGAGCCCTTATAAGGGTTGATTTTAACGTGCCGTTAGATAAGGATTATAACATTACCGACGATAACCGCATGACGGCCGCTTTGCCAACCATTAAAAAAATATTAAATGATGGCGGCGCAGTAATATTAATGTCGCACCTGGGCAGGCCAAAAGGCGGTCCCGAAGATAAATATTCATTAAAACATCTTGTTCCGCACCTTTCAGACCTGTTGGGACAGGCAGTTGAATTTGCCAATGACTGTATTGGCGCCGAAGCCATTGATAAGGCTAAGAAACTGGCAAAAGGAGAAGTATTGTTACTAGAAAACCTTCGTTTTTATAAAGAAGAAGAAAAGGGTGATGTTGAATTTGCCAAAAAACTGGCCGCTTTAGGCGATGTATACGTGAATGATGCCTTTGGCACTGCCCATCGCGCACATGCTTCAACAGCGGTAATCGCACAGTTTTTCCCTGATGCAAAATACTTTGGTTACCTGATGGCAGGTGAACTAGCCAATGCCGAAAAAGTATTGAACGGCGCAGTAAAGCCATTTACAGCGATAATGGGCGGTTCGAAAGTTTCGGATAAGATAGAACTGATAGAAAAGTTGCTGGATAAGGTGGATAACCTGATTATCGGGGGTGGTATGGCTTATACTTTTGCTAAAGCCGATGGCGGTAATATTGGTACTTCGCTGGTAGAGATCGATAAACTGGAACTTGCGTTAAACATCCGAAAAAAAGCAAAAGAGAAGGGTGTGAACCTGTTACTGCCGCTTGATAATATTACTGCTGATGCGTTTGCGGAAGACGCGAATACCGGGCTTGCTAAAACCGGCGAGATACCCGACGGCTGGATGGGTCTTGATATTGGCCCCGAAACCATTAAATTGTTCAGCAAGGTAGTTGAAGAATCAAAAACAATTTTATGGAACGGCCCGATGGGGGTTTTTGAAATGGACAAGTTTATGGCAGGTACCAAAGCTATTGCCGATGCAGTTGCGACAGCTACCGAAAATGGCGCGTTCTCGTTAATAGGCGGCGGCGACTCGGCTGCTGCGGTTGCTAAATTCGGCATGACCGATGAGGTGAGTTATGTATCAACCGGCGGCGGGGCCTTGCTTGAATATATGGAAGGCAAAGAATTGCCTGGCGTAGCGGCTATAAATGAATAGTATTAGTAGCTTTAATTGTTATAAAAGCCCCGGTTTACCGGGGCTTTTTATTTTTATTTTATTCCCTACCTTTAGCTTTTCGAAACTGATCTCTTATGAAAAAATTACTGCTCACTGCCGT
>CAIWRU010000066.1 GCA_903915155.1 uncultured Mucilaginibacter sp. | reverse complement strand
TAAGATTATAAAACCTATTTCTAAAATATAATAAAAACACAATATTGCACTCTGATGCCCTCATCAGTAACATGGCATGTATTATTTGGCCCTGGTATTAAATAATGAAAGTATAAGAATGTTGACTGGTTCAGCTCAACAGAATCAAAAATAGAGTGCGACTACAAGTTTTCTGATTTTTTATATATAATTTTTATTTACCTAAAATGAACCTTACAAACAGCATCAGGAAAGGGTTAGCTAACATTTCGCGGTATTTTCACTCGCATTTATTAAAGCTTATTGGCGCATGTATATTACTTACATTCCTGGGATTTTCATGGAATAATGTCAGCAGAAATCATCCAGCTTCTGTAGCTCCGGATAACGACGGGCTTTTTCTGCCCGATGGCTTTCAGGCGATAGTTGTGGTCGACAGTCTAAAGGGAGAGGCAAGGCATATCGCTGTAAATTCAAATGGAGACATTTATGTAAAAGTAAGGAGTCCATGGTTAAATGGTGGCTATGGCAATATCGCCCTAAGGGATACGAATGGCGATGGCAAAGCTGATATCATACAACCGTTTGGCAAATACGAAGGGCATAGTTACGGCACCGCCATGCGCATTCATGATGGGTATTTGTATTTCAGTTCGGAACTGGTGGTCTATCGCATGAAGCTGAAACGCGGGCAATTGGTTCCTGACAGTAAAATGGATACTATTGTTATTGACAATCCCCCCTATCACGAACATCAAACCAAACCTGTAGCATTTGATAATAAAGGGCACATTTATGTAGGTTGGGGAGCAGGCTCAAATGCGGGCCAGGAAAGAAACCGCTTGCCGGGTTCTCGCGGAGTTGGGGAGCCTGATTCGCCCGACAAGGGTAACCCCTGGCTAAAAGACCATGGTGGTATATGGATGTTTGATGCAAACAAAACCAATCAGCACCAGTCGGACGGTATTAAATATGCCACCGGTTTGCGCAGTATTGTTGCAATGGACTGGGACTTAAAAAGCAAATCATTATATACTGTTGCTCATGGCCGTGACGATTTGCACATGATTTGGCCGGATGTGTATACACCATGGCAAAGCGCTATGGAGCCTGCCGAAGAATTCTTTAAAGTGAACCAGGGAATGGATGGCGGCTGGCCATATTATTACTACTCTGATGTTAAAGGAAAAAAACTGCTCAACCCGGAATTTGGCGGCGATGGGATTAAAGAAGGCAACGGCGCAAAACTAACCCAGCCAATTATGGCTTTCCCGGCGCATTTTGCTCCCAACGACCTGTTTTTTTATAAGGGCAAACAATTTCCATCCCGCTATAAAAATGGGGCGTTTGTGGCTTTTCATGGCTCTACCGACCGTGCACCTTATCCGCAGGCAGGCTTTATAATCGCGTTTGTCCCCTTTAAAGACGGCAAACCTTCAGGGCCATGGGAGGTTTTTGCAGATGGCTTTGCCCGGGTTGACCCTATTTTGAATGTAAGTAATGCCGTATATCGCCCAATGGGATTAGCTGAAGGACCAGATGGCTCCTTATATGTTAGCGATACCGAAAAAGGAAAGATCTGGCGCATAGCGTTTACTGGTGATAAAAAAGCCTTTGGTACCGCGCAATTAGCCGCGATGGAAAACCGGAAAAAAACGGCATCCAATATCAAAACACCTGATGAAATTAAAGATAACCTGTTTAAAGATCCGCCTGCCGCATCAGCCGTATACAGTACCTATTGCATAGCATGCCATCAAAGCGATGGTAAAGGCGATGGTAACCGTTTCCCTCCGCTTGCACAGTCAGAATGGGTAAATTACAATACCGATAGATTGATTTATGTAGTGCTAAACGGGCTCAAGGGGCCTGTGACAGTAAAAGGGCAATCCTACAATGAAGTTATGCCTGCGCATGGCAGTTTCTTAACAGATGCGCAGATAGCTGAAGTACTAACTTATATAAAATCAAATTTTAATAATCTGCCCGAAGTTGTTACCCCTGCGGAGGTAAGTGCAGTAAGAAAAATGGTACCAAAACAAGATCGTGATTAGGGTGGAACGCCCGGGCCGTGAATGGAAAATGACTAAAAAACAGAAATAACAACAATGAAAATCATAAAACTGATAACACCTGCTTTGTGCATCGTACTTACCTTATCGGTTTGTGTGGCGCCTGCGCAGATTAAGAAAAAAGTAGTCGCGAAGAAAAAAATGACAACCGCAGTTACAAAAGCTCCACCCCCACCACCATTCGCTACTGATGCAGATATTGCCGATGGTAAAGCGTTGATCTCTAAATCGGACTGCCTCGCCTGCCACAAAACAGAAGACAAACTGGTGGGCCCGGCTTATACTGCTGTAGCTGCAAAGTATCCGCACGACCAGAATTCAGTGAATACACTTACGGACAAAGTTATCAGTGGTGGTAGTGGCGCATGGGGGCCGGTTCCGATGGCGCCACATCCCGCAATCAGCAAGGCTGATGCGAATAAAATGATAAAATATATACTTACTTTAAATGCTAAGAACCTCACAACCAGTACAAAATAATTTATAGCTGAAATAAGAAAACCAAACAATTAATACGATCACTAAACTTAAAACATCATGGAAAAAAGAAGATCTGCCCTGAAAAAAATGCTGGCTTCAATTGCCGGCCTATCAGTTCTCGGAATAAGCAAAAATGCTATTGCCGAAGAAAAAGTAGTGAAGAACGTAACAACGTTGCAGGATGTGCCCTTATTTTCAGGCTCAACCAAATTTGGCAACATGATTTTTATCGCCGGAAAGGGCGCCCATGTTGAACCATTCGAGATCAAAGCGCACACCGAAATCGTACTAAAATCACTTGAAGAAGAATTGATAAAAGCAGGTTCATCAATGGAGAAAGTGCTTAAAGTTGGCGTTTTTCTGAATGATATTGCTGATTACCAGGGCATGAATGAAGTTTACAAAGGCCGATTCGGCAAAAATCCACCAGTGCGTACTACTGTCGCTGTGGCTAAAGGTGGCGTACCGGGCAACTCACTGGTTGAGATGGATTGTATAGCTTATATATAACAGCGACAAAAATGAAACGCAGAGAAATATTAAAAGGCCTTGCCTTGTTACCCCTAACAAGTAGCCTTGCAAGTAAGGCATCCGCTTTTGCGGCTACCACCCCTACCCCACCAAAACCGCCCGCACGTGACCTGTTTAAAGAACTGGGCGTTACACCGGTAATTAATGCATCGGTAACCATGACTTTTTTATCAGGATCGTTAATGTTACCGGAGGTACTGGAGGCGATCAATTCAACCTCGCATGATTTTGCCAACATGTATGAATTGCAGGATAAAGTAGGCGGCAAAATCGCGGAAATGCTACAGGTTGAATCGGCCATGGTTACCTCCGGTGCCTCATGCGCTATATTACTGAGTACCGCAGCGGCCATTACCGGAACAGATCATGAAAAGATCAGGCTGTTGCCAAACCTGCCCGGCCCGCAGCCTGAAGTAATTATGCAAAAAACGCATAGGTATTTGTTCGACCAGGCGGTGACTACTACCGGTGCAAAGATTATTGAGGTTGAAGGTAACGATGAAATGGAGAAAGCCATTAACGAAAGAACGGTTATGGCTCTATTCTTCAATGCAGCAGGCAAAAGCAGCATAACGCATGAGGATTTCGTCGCGATAGCAAAAAAACACAACATCCCTACTTTACTGGATGCCGCGGCTGACGTACCACCGGTGGAAAACCTGTTTAAGTTTCAGAAAATTGGTTTTGACCTGGTAACTTTTTCGGGCGGTAAGATGATAAGAGGCCCGCAAAGCGCAGGACTGCTTTTCGGGCGTAAAGACCTGATCACGGCGGCCCGCCTTAACCACAGTCCTAACGAGGCGCCGATAGGCCGCCCTATGAAGGTGAACAAGGAAGAAATGTTCGGTATGTACGCTGCATTGAAGGCTTATTTGGACAGAGACCATAAAAAAGAATGGCAGGACTGGTTAGACCGCACCAAACACATTGGCTCTCAATTGGAAACAGTACAATCGGTAAAAACCGAAACGGTAGTTGACCCGGGGCCGGCAAATGCATTTCCAAGTTTAAAAGTAACCTGGGATGAAAGCAAGGTAAAAATCAAGCCTGAAGAGGTGGTTACTGCCTTAAAAACCGGAACGCCAAGTATTGTTGCCAATGGAGGAAAAGATCATCTTACGGTTGGCGTGGTGCTTTTACGGCCTGACCAAATAGATATTGTTGCCGGGAGGGTAAGATCAATATTACAGGGAGCAGTATAAGTTTACTGCCCGAATTATAAACCAATAATTGTAATTATTAGCTGAAGATGAAAAAACACTTTTTCTTAATGCTTCTCCTGCTGGCGTTGTTTTGTAAAGGGGCCGTGGCACAATCTTATGATATTGTGATCAAAGGCGGGCATGTTATCGAGAGTGTCGAACTCAACGAGCAGTTCCGGAGAGGGGTTGTGCGTCGAAGCAACGTGTCGACAGCTGAAATATCTCAAGTAGTTGCTGCGTTTCAGCGCCAGCACATTCTCTCGTTTGAAAGCAGGGCACACAAGGAGGCCCGGGTCTTTGGCTTACCATTAGAAACGCTCAACTTCTCGGAGGATGCCGTCAAGTTTGTCACGCCCCATCATGTGTGCACTTCCGGGGATGAGCCTGGCAGGTGGACTTTTCAGAAAACTTGCCGAGACAACGTCAGCACT
>CAIWRU010000065.1 GCA_903915155.1 uncultured Mucilaginibacter sp. | reverse complement strand
TTATTATAGTAAAGTTAATTAAGGAGTATCAAGTAGTTAGTATCAAGTCGCAAGACTTTTTCCGATAGGGCAGGCATACTTGCTATTAGTGATCAGTGAATTAGTGATGGCTAATGCAGGCGCAAACCGGTCACTAATTCGTTTAGGGCATAAATGGAGGGGCTTACACCGCCATACAGCACAATTCCCTGTGCTCCATTTCCTGCAATTTCCTTTTCAATATCCCCCGTGCTCTGCACAACGTGGTACGCGATAAAAGTTCTGACATACCTAAGGTTTCGCCTATTTCCTGGTGCGAGTAGCCTTCAATAGCATACATGTTAAATACTGCGCGGTAGGTTTCGGGTAGTTCCTGTATCAGCGCTAAAATATCTTCGGCTTCCAGCGTGTTGCCGTTGCGGCTGGTGCCGGCTTGCATGTTGCTGTCTTCGCCAAAATCATCCACAAGTACCATGGTTTTAGCCTTGCGGTAACGCGATATTGCGCTGTGCACCATAATGCGTATCCATCCTTCCAAACTTCCCTCGCCGCGGTAGTTGTGCAGGTTTTTGAACAGCTTCACAAAACCTTCCTGTAATATATCCTGGGCTTCATCCCTGTCTTTGGCGTAGCGCATGCAAACGGCCATCATCTTGGGGGCAAGCAGCTTATAAAATAACTCCTGGTATTTGCGCTCGTTCCGAAGGCATCCTTCCCAAATCAAGCTTAAGTAATTCTCGGTGTTCATCGTCTTCCGTATTTGATACACCTATGCCAAAATTGATACCCTTAAATTAAATCGCTGATTATCAATTAAATAAAAAAATAAGCTTCTACGAAACTGTTCGTTTTCGAACGGTTGTCGTATGCAAGCGGACGGTTTTGAGGGTAGAGATCAGAGGCTGGAGATTAGAGATTAGTTAAGAAGCCGCATTATTTTCCTAATCTCTAACCACTAATCTCCAATCACTAAATCTTATCTTTGCACCATCCGGGATAAAAACCCGGCAGCACCATGATAAAAGAAACAGAGATCACCTGCCCTCCGGGTCAGCATGAAGATGAGGCGGTATTAACCGGCCTCGCCGCATCGGCATTAAACATCCCCGCAAAACGCGTTACCGGCATAAAAATAGTAAAGCGATCAATTGACGCGCGCGGTCGTAAAGTGGTTTACCGCATGCAGTTAAAGGTTTATGTAGATGAGCCTTCTCTTCCCGAAACTTATACCGTTAATTATCCTGATATAAAACAAGCCAAACCGGTGATTATAGTGGGCGCTGGTCCTGCCGGATTATTTGCCGCGTTGCAATGCATTGAGTTAGGTTTAAAACCCATCATTATCGAGCGTGGCAAAGAAGTGAAAGACCGCCGCCGCGACCTGGCCAACATCAACAAACAAGGCCTGGTGAACCCCGAAAGCAATTACTGCTTTGGCGAAGGTGGCGCAGGTACCTATTCTGATGGCAAGCTGTACACCCGATCAACCAAGCGTGGCGATGTGAACGAAGTGCTGAAGATATTTGTAGCACATGGCGCAACTGAAGATATTTTGGTTGATGCCCGCCCGCATATCGGCACCAATAAATTACCACAAATAATAACCGCTATACGCGAAACCATATTAAATGCAGGGGGAGAGGTGAGGTTTGATGCAAAGGTTACGTCGCTGCTGGTTGAATTTGGAAAGATAAAAGGCGTACAACTGGCAACAGGCGAAAAAATAAATGCTGATGCAGTGATACTCGCCACAGGTCATTCAGCCCGCGATGTATTTGAAATGTTGCACAGCCAAAATATATTGATAGAAGCAAAGCCATTTGCATTAGGTGTACGCATTGAGCATCCGCAGGAAATAATTGATCGCGCCCAATACCATTGTGATGTACGAGGCGATGATCTGCCGCCATCGTATTACAGTTTGGTTGAGCAGGTAGATGGTCGGGGCGTATTCTCTTTCTGCATGTGTCCCGGTGGCATCATTGCCCCATGTGCTACCGAAGCCGACGAGATAGTAGTGAACGGTTGGAGCCCGTCAAAACGTAATAACCCTTATGCCAACTCGGGCACGGTGGTGCAAATTAATTTGGAGGATATAAAAGGCGATGAAGCCGATCCCTTCAGAATGCTCCGCTTTCAGCAGGAAATTGAACGCATAGCCTTTACCGCAGGTGGTGGCAGTTTAGTAGCCCCGGCCCAGCGTATGGTTGATTTTGTGAATGGTAAATTATCAAGTGATCTGCCCAAAAACTCCTACCTGCCCGGTACAAAAAGCGTGCAGCTAAAAGAGGTATTGCCCGGCTGGATAAATGAACGGCTGCGAAAGGCATTACCTGCTTTTGGGCAGAAAATGAAAGGCTATTATACCAACGAAGCCATATTGGTAGGTGTGGAAAGCCGCACCTCATCGCCCGTAAAAATACCGAGGGATAAGGAAACCTTGCAGCATCCCCAAATAAGCGGCTTATATCCCTGCGGCGAAGGCGCGGGGTATGCAGGCGGTATAATTTCGGCAGCTATTGATGGGATAAACTGCGCAGTAGCAGCGGCAAAGGTGTTATAGGGGTATTTAAAAAATGTTAAACAAACCATCAAAACCATTAGTTTTATAACCGTAATCACCATACACTAATACCCATGAACACTGCCGAAAAACTTATCGCTCAACTCACACAGGTCCTTTCAGGCGACCCCTGGTACGGCCCGAATGTTTATGACATACTGGCCCCTGTTACTTTTGAAGCAGCTTATGAAAAGCCGCCCGGCTCTGTTCACAATATTGCCGAAATTGTGCTGCACATGATTGCCTGGACTGAGGAAGTGATGGACCGCATGAACGGCTTAACCGCAGGCGTACCCAGTAGCGGCGACTGGCCCGATACCGGCGCACCCGACGAACAAAAATGGCAGAATTATGTTAATGATCTGAAGCTGGTTAACGTAAATTTGCAGAGCGTTATCGAGAACTTTGCGCCCGAACAATGGGACGAACTGATAAACGATAAGCGAAACCGCGAACTGGGTACAGGTGTAAGCTATGAAGCTTTAATAGAAGGATTGATTCAGCATCATATATACCACTCGGGCCAAATCGCATTATTACTTAGGATTACACAGATTGGAGAATGATTGCACCGATTTTTGACAAGAGCATCGGCGAAATCAAAAGCAATAATCGGTGAAATCAAAAAATATAATCGGTGGAATCAAAAAAAGAAAATAAAAAAACATTGGTTTTAGGCGCTACCCCTAACCCGGCGCGCTATGCTTACCTTGCTGCCAACCGCCTGGTGAAAAGCGGGCACAGCATTGTAAACGTGGGCATTAGAACCGGCGAAGTGGCTGGAGTGCCTATTGAGAAAGCCGAAGCCGTACACAATGATATTCATACCATTACTTTATACGTAGGCCCGCAAAACCAGCCGCCGTTGTATGATTATATATTGAATACCCAGCCCAAACGCATCATATTTAATCCCGGTACCGAAAATAGCGAACTGCGTAGAATGGCCAATGAAAAAGGTATTGAAACTGAATATGCCTGTACGTTGGTGCTGTTGTCCATCGGAGAGTATTAGTCCCTTTAACCCTCTAGATGACGATAATTATAAATGTAGAGATGCAATGCTTTTTGCATCTCCCGCACACTTTAAAAGTTTGCCCTTTTCAAATCCTCTGCTAACAAAAAATCAATACAAATTTCCAATTCCTAAATCCGATATTGTATCCACAACGTATACCTCTACAAACGCAACCCTAACTATTACATGTGGTACGATAAATTAATTGAACAAGATAAAATACCCGATTTTCTGCTCCGTAAAGGCATCCGCAAATTATTACAACAGCGTTTGGCCGATGAAAACAAAGGCGATGTTGAATTGCAACAAGCGCATTTAATGGCGCTCATCGCGCAGCTTAAAGCGTCGCCCATAGCGGTTAATACAGCCGACGCCAACCAACAACATTACGAAGTGCCTACGCAGTTTTACCAGTATTGCCTGGGTAAAAACCTTAAATATTCATCGGGTTACTGGAAAGCAGGGGTTACAGATATTGATACTTCCGAAGATGATATGCTCGAGCTTACCTGCCAGCGCGCCGGTTTACACGATGGCCAGCACGTATTGGAACTGGGCTGCGGCTGGGGTTCATTATCGTTATACATGGCGGCTAAATATCCCGGCAGCACGTTTAAGGTGGTATCAAACTCGCGCACACAAAAAATTTATATTGATGAGCAGGCGGCAAAGCGCAGTATAAAAAACCTTACGGTTATTACTGCCGATATGAACACATTTACCATTGAGGAGACTTTCGACAGGGTGGTTTCGGTGGAGATGTTTGAGCATATGCGCAATTACACCCTGCTGCTTAAAAAAGTGGCCTCGTTTCTAAAACCTGACGGGAAGCTTTGGATACACATTTTTACGCATAAGGAATTTACCTACTTGTTCGAGGTGAAGGACGAAACCGACTGGATGAGCAAATACTTTTTCACCGGCGGCATTATGCCCAGCGACGACCTGATGTTTTATTTTAATGACGACCTTGTGGTGGAAAAGCACTGGCACGTAAACGGCACCAACTATGCCAAAACCTCCGAAGCCTGGTTGGCAAATATGGATAAACACAAGGCGCAGATCATGCCTTTATTTGAAGAAACCTATGGCAAGGACCAGGCCGTAAAATGGTGGGTGTACTGGCGCTTATTTTATTTAGCTTGTGCCGAACTTTGGAACTACAACCAGGGTAACGAATGGTTGGTTAGTCATTATTTATTCCACAAAACAAACGCATGACCCGGCTGATATTTATTGTAGTACTATTTCTTATTTCCTTGCTCGCTATTTTCAAGGCTTTTGAGTACCATTTGTGGTTGTTGGCCATTGGCGTAACGGAATTTTGCTGGGTATTTGCGGCAATAACAATTGCGCTGCTGTTAACCGGTTTTTGGGTGAGTAAATACCAAACAGCAGGTACCGTAATTGGCGTTCTCGCGCTTATATTATTCATTTCGCCAATTGCAAGGGCATATACCGTTGCAAGCAACTTACGCGAAAATTTTGATAAGGCATTTAACACCATAACTACCGACAGCGGCGCGCCATTTAGCTTTTTTAAACTATTTGCAGGCACGGTTAAAGTGCCTTACCATACACTCACCTATGTTAAGTATGCCGATACCAGCTTGAGCCTTGATTTTTACCCTACGCAGGTGATTGGCAAAAGGCCTTGTGTAATTGTGGTACATGGCGGCTCATGGGCCGGAGGCGACAGTCAGCAATTACCCGAATTAAATAGTTACCTGGCAACTAAGGGTTACAATGTAGCTTCTATCAATTACCGTATGGCACCAAAATGGCAAACGCCCGCACCTATTGAGGATGTTACCAATACCCTAAAATACCTTAGGTCGCATGCGGATGAATTACATATCGATACCGGTAACTTTATCCTGATTGGTCGTTCAGCGGGAGCGCAGATAGCTTTGCTGGCTGCTTATACTTTGCACGATAAAAGAATAAAAGGTGTAATTGATTTTTATGGCCCTGCCGATATGGTTTGGGGATATTCAATTCGCTCGAATCCGCTTATTATGGATTCGCGCAAAGTGATGGAGGATTATATCGGTGGCCCGTATGCAAAAGTGCCGCAAAAATATTTTGATTGCTCGCCATTGGTTTTTGTGGATAAACAATCGCCGCCAACGCTCATTATACACGGCAGCAACGATGTATTAGTTTCGCCTGAACATAGCCGCCGCCTGAATGAAAAGCTACAGCAAAACGGTGTTAAACATTACTGGTTGCAGATCCCCTGGGCAACGCATGGCTTCGATTTTAATTTAAATGGGCCGGGCGGGCAGTTATCGACATACACAGTTCTACAATTTTTAAATACTATTTGCCCCCCAACCCCCTGAAGGGGGAGCAAGGCGTAATTATAACTATATACATGAAAGATATTGAAAATAGTTCCCCCTTTCGGGGGTTAGGGGGCGGCACGGCTATCATAGGAACAGGCATTGCGGGAATGGGCTGCGGGCATTTTTTGTATAAGCATTCCGAACTTACCTTTTACGAGCAAAACGATTATACAGGGGGCCACACCAATACGGTAACTGTTGATGAAGACGGTAACCCGGTTTATATCGATACCGGTTTTATGGTATTCAACTATAAAACTTACCCAAACTTGTGCCGGTTGTTCGATGAGCTAAAAGCGCCGGTAAAGAAAACCGAAATGTCGTTCAGCGTGCAGCATTTACCTACTAAACTGGAATACAGCGGCTCAAGCCTGAACCATTTATTTGCACAGCGAAAAAATATATTCAGCCCCTCGTACCTTAAAATGCTGATGCAGATAGGCCGATTTAATAAGGAAAGCGTTAAGATAGTCGACGACCCAAAATATGCCAACTATTCCATCGGCCAATACATTAAGGAATTTGGCTATGGCGATGATATGCTGTGGAAATACTTGGTGCCCATGAGTTCGGCCGTATGGTCGACGCCGATGGAGCAGATGCTGGATTTTCCTGTTGTGACATTGATACGCTTTTTTCAGAACCACGGCTTTTTAGGTTTAGATTCACAACACCAATGGTATACCCTTGAAAAAGGCAGCCAGTCGTACCGCGAAATTTTGATAAAGCCGTTTAAGGATAAAATACATTTAAGCCGCAAGGCTGTCAGAGTATCAAAAAATGAGGATGGCACGGTGACCGTAACAGCGGCTGACGGCTCACAGGAGCGATTCGACCGCGTTATTATTGCCGCGCATGGCGATGAAGCCCTGGCCATGCTGGATAAGCCTACAGCCGATGAAAAGCGCCTGTTATCCAACTTTAAATATCAATACAATAAAGCTGTTCTGCATACTGATGAAAGCATAATGCCAAAAACCAAACTGGCGTGGAGCAGCTGGAACTACAGCATACAATTGCAAAACAAAAAATTGGTACCCACTACTATCTACTGGATGAATAGCCTACAGCAGGTATCGGACAAAAAGAATTATTTCGTATCGATAAACCCGCACAACAATATCGACCCTGGGAAAATAATTAAGGAGATAGACTACCATCACCCGCTATTTGATGTGCCCGCCATTAACGCCCAAAAGGAATTGCATAAACTAAATGAAAGCGGCCCCATATATTTCTGCGGCAGCTATTTTAACTATGGTTTTCACGAGGATGCTTTTACCAGCGCCGTAAATTTATGCTCGCAATTATTGGGCAAGCCAGTGTATGATGAAAGCATAATCATCCAGCCGCCGGTATAAATCGTATATTCACCTATGGCAAATGCTGCTATCAATTCGTGTTTATATAAAGCAACGGTAATGCACCACCGCCTTGCGCCCAGGGGGCACAGGTTCCATTACAGCGTGTTTATGTTTTACCTCGATTTGGATGAGATAGGCAGCCTAAGCAAGCGGCTCAAATTCATGAGCCGCAACAAATTCAACCTGTTCAATTTTCGCGATAAGGACCATCTCCAACTGCCAAAGGAAAACCCTGATACATCAAAAAACATTCGGCAGCATATTACTGATTACCTGCAAAGCAATGGTGTTACTATTGGCAATGGCCGCATAATGGTGCTTACCAACCTGTGCACTGCCGGGTACCAGTTTAACCCGGTATCGTTTTATTTTTGTTATGATGAGCAGGATAATATTCTTTGCTCAATAGTGGAGGTTTGTAATACTTTCCTGGAGATGAAGCCTTATTTTTTGGGTGCCGATACCATGCAGGCCGGGCAATTCAAACTAAATACCACCAAGTATTTTTATGTATCGCCATTTACTGAGATGGATACCAATTTTGATTTCGACCTGCATATCCCCGGCGAAAAATTGCAGGTTAGGATTGATGACTACGATAAGCAGGGCAATCGCTTTTTCATCAGCACACTAAGCGGGGTACGCAAACCCTTAACCGATGCCAACCTGTTGCTCTATTTTTTTAGTTTCCCTCTTATTACCTTAAAAATTATTGGCGCTATTCACTGGCAGGCTTTAAAATTATGGTTGAAGAAAATACCGTATCATAAAAAAGAAGCTGACAAACATCTTCAAAAAGAGTTATATAGGCCATATAAAGCAAATTCTATATCTTAGTAAAAACCTTTTTATTCCATTCCTCCGTATATTATTAAAAAAATCACAAACGACTATAATATGCCTAATACGCTTACACTTGTTAAAAAAAGTAGTTTTTACCAGGACATTGTTTTAAACCTGATGGCCAAAATGGATAAGGGCCATTTGAATTTAACTTTAGCCGACGGTCAGCAATTAACTTTTGGTACAGGCGAGGGGCATATAACAGCCAATATGACGATCAATAATAATGAGTTTTATAAACGCATTATACTTTTTGGCGATATTGGTTTTGGCGAGGCTTATGTGGATGGTTTGTGGGATACTGACAACATTACTAATGTAATAAAATGGGTGCTGCTGAATATCGGGAACGCGCCGGGCGTATCGGGCAGTAACGTACAAGCCATTGGGCTTAACCTGCTAAAATTGTTTAATAAAGTATGGCACTTTAAAAGGGCCAATAGCATTGAGGGTTCGCGCAAAAATATTTCGGCGCATTATGATTTGAACAACGATTTCTTCGCCAGTTTCCTCGACCCAACAATGACCTATTCCAGCGCTTATTTTTATAAGGATGGATTAAGCTTGCAGGAAGCACAAATAGCTAAATACGAAAGGTTGTGCAGCCAGTTGCACTTAAAACCAACCGACCATGTGTTAGAGATTGGCAGCGGCTGGGGCGGTAATGCAATTTATATGGCCAAAACCTACGGCTGCAAAGTAACCTCGTTAACCATAAGCGAGGAGCAGCATAAACTAGCTGTCGAACGTGTTGAAGCCGCGGGTTTAATTGATCGCGTTAGCATATTGATAAAAGATTACCGCCAGATGGAAGGCGAGTTCGACAAGATCGTATCGGTTGAAATGCTGGAAGCCGTGGGCCACAATTATATGGAAGTCTACTTCAAAAAAGTGAACGGCCTATTAAAAAAGAATGGCATTTTAGCCTTGCAGGTAATCACGTCGCCCGATTCAAGATATGATAGTTTGAAAAACGGTGTCGACTGGATACAAAAACATATTTTCCCCGGCTCATTACTGCCGTCAGTAGGGGCTATAAACAGCGCCATAAACCGTACCGGCGATCTCACACTCGTCGATCTGAAAGATATAGGCCTTGACTACGCCAAAACGCTAAAACTTTGGTTCGACGCGTTTAACGCCAACCTGCCGAAAGTTAAAGCTTTAGGATTTGATGATACCTTCATCCGTAAATGGAACTATTACCTGTGCTATTGCGAAGCAGCATTTGCCATGCGTAACATCAACACCATGCAACTGGTATATGTAAGGCCGAATAATATCGGCAGATAATTTAGCCAACAATTACTTTCTACCTCTTTCCGTAAAGCGGCTGAAGAATAGCATTGCCAGTGCGCAAAGTACAAAGCCACATGCGCCATTCAGGCGCAGGCCGTAATCATTGCCCGGGTCTTTTCCGTAAATAGTTAAGAAGGCAAACAAGGCTATGCCCAGCGTTTGCCCTAATTTTACAAATAGGTATTTTACCGCAAAGAACATCCCTTCACGGTTTTCCTTTGTTTTTATGGCATCGTCCTGCGCAATTTCGGCGAGTATAGCGTTAGGCAAAATCCCCAAAGCTGCCAGCGGGAAACTGGCTGCGATAAGCAGCGTATAAATTTGGGCATGTGCTGATATGGGGAACTTTCCCAAAAAATAAAAAGCCACAAACACCAGGCTAAGCACACCGAACGAAAACAATACGATAGGCTTTTTGCCGATCTTTCTCGACAAATAATTAATAAGCGGGTAAAACATGAGCGACACTACCACCATCACGCCCAGCAATGGCCCACCCTCTGATTCGGGCAGGTGAAGCAGCACCGTTACAAAATACAGTAACCCGCTTGATATGATGCTCAGCGCCATATAGAACGAAAAATCCGAAATAAGGTAATACTTAAAATTACGGTTACTAAAGGTTTTGCGTATGGCCGGCAACAATGGCAAATGCGAGGGTTTGCTAGTTGAATATTTCTTTTCGTTAATATACAGCACAGGTATCAGCATTACTATCCCCGCAAAAACACTTAAGCCGCCAATGGTATATTGTACCGCTGTATCGCGACTGGTAACATGAAAAAAGCGCTGCACCAAATCGGCATAATTATTAACCAGCCCGGCGATTACCATCCCCAAAACAAAACCCACCTGCTGAAATGATGATAACTTTACTTTTTCATCCGCGGTTTCGGTTAATTCGGGCAATAGCGCGTTGTATGGAATAATATAAGCAGTAAAGCTCATAAAAAATAGCACCATTGTGCAACCCAGCCATATAGCATTGAGTGTACTTTCTCCTCTTACCGGGGGGAAAAATGTAAGACAGCAAAAAAATACCGCGGGTAAAATGGCCCATTTCATAAACGGGATGCGGCGGCCTTTAGGGTTTTGGCTCCGGTCACTAAATGAAGCGACTATTGGATCAAAAACCGCATCCACAAACCGCCCCGATATTAAAATAATTGACATAATATTTATTACCCCGAACAATATTAACTGTGGTATAAGTGGGACTAACCCAGAATTATTGGGCGGCAAATAAAAGTAAGGCAACATTACAATAATAAGGTTGGACATCATGCTCCAACCTATCATGCCGCAGGCATAAGCTATTTGTTTTCTGAGCGGAAATTTTAACGCAGGCATTTACCTGCAAGATGCAAATATTAATGTGAAATTTTGATGATGTGGGCGATGAACTAGGAATGTTTGTCGGGTGTTTAACTAAACAATTTCCAATCCCCGAATAAATTCTCACATTTGCACAAAATCTGTTACCATGTCGAAAGGTAAATTATTGGTTATTGATGATGAGGAGCGTTTGCGCAAACTGCTTGCACGTATTTTACAGCTGGAAGATTTTGACGTACTGGAAGCCTCAACCGCGAAAGATGGCCTGCGAAGGCTAGAACATGAAGTGGTTGATGTAGTGATAAGCGACGTAAAACTCCCCGACGGTAACGGCATCGACCTAACCAAAACCATCAAGGCCGCTTATCCCGCCATTGAAATTATTGTACTAACGGCATACGGCACCATTAACGATGGTGTAACTGCCATAAAAAACGGCGCCTTCGATTATATAACCAAGGGTGATGACAACGAAAAAATAATTCCGCTGGTAAACAAGGCCATGGACAAGGCAGTTTTGCAGCGGCGTGTCCTCGAACTGGAAAATAAGCTAAGCAGTAAATTCGGGTTCGACCGTATCATAGGCACTTCACCGGCCATTACTGCCGCTATTAAACTGGCCCAGCGCGTAGCCACTACCGATACCACCGTACTTATTTTGGGCGAAACAGGCACTGGCAAAGAGGTTTTTGCCGAAGCTATCCACCAGGCCAGCCCGCGCAATGCAAAACCGTTTGTAGCTATTAATTGCAGTGCCTTTAGCAAAGAACTTTTGGAAAGCGAGTTGTTTGGCCACAAAGCCGGCGCGTTTACCGGCGCAGTGAAAGATAAAAAAGGCTTATTTGAAGAAGCCAACGGCGGCACTATCTTTTTGGATGAAATTGGTGAACTTGATCATGACCTGCAGGCCAAATTATTGCGGGTGCTTGAATCGCAGCAGTTTATAAAAATAGGCGATACCAAAACTACCAAAGTAAGTGTACGCATATTAGCTGCCACAAACCGCAATCTGCAGGACGAAGTAGCCCAGGATCATTTCCGCTCCGACCTGTTTTACCGCTTGTCGGTTTTCCAGGTTACGCTGCCCGCATTGCGCGACAGGAAGAAAGACATTGGCTTGCTGGCCAAAATGTTTGTGCACCATTTTGCTACCAAAGTCAATGCGCATATAACAGGCTTCACCCCGGATTTTTTAGAAAAACTGGAAGCCTATGACTGGCCGGGCAATGTGCGCGAGCTAAAGAATATTATTGAACGCGCGGTTATCCTTTGCGACAGCAACGAGCTTTATGCCTCGTTGTTGCCTTATGAATTTGATGCAGCATTGCCTAAAGCGTCTGGCAACCTTTCGGCATTCGACCTGGCATCAGTTGAAAAACTCCACATCCAACGCGTGCTGAACCATACCGCAGGTAACCGCGCCGAAGCGGCAAGGCTGTTAAATATTGGCATTGCTACTTTATACCGTAAATTGAAAGAATACGGTTTGGAGTAAGCTATCTGCCAGCATTATAGCATCGTTTTCAGCAAACCGCCCTCGGCACGTATCGCTGCACCATTGGTAGCCGAAGCCAGCGGGCTTGCCAAATAGGTTACCATATTAGCCACTTCATCAGGTGTTAAAAAGCGCTGGATAATGGATGTAGGGCGCATGGTTTTGAAAAAGTCTTCTTCTATCTGCTCCACCGTTTTATTTTGGTCTTTCGCCAGCTGATCAATGAATCCGCCAACACCTTCTGATAATGTAGGCCCCGGCAATACCGAGTTTACGGTTACATTGGTGCCTTTGGTAAGCTCGGCCAAACCGCGCGAAATAGCTAATTGCGCGCTTTTTGTCATGCCATAATGGATCATTTCGGAGGGTATCTGAACCGCCGACTCGCTTGATATAAATATAATACGACCCCAGTTCTTCGCCAGCATCTTACTAAAATAAGCCCGCGATAATCGCACACCGCTCAATACATTCACTTCATAAAATTTCAACCAGTCTTCGTCGGGAATATCATCGAATGCCTTAGGCTCGAATATGGCAACGTTGTTAATTAAAATATCAACTTCGGGTATCTGGTTAATAAGGTTTGCGATCTGTTCAGGTACAGAAAAATCGGCAATTGCGCCGGTAACCTGGTTATTACCTGTTGCCGATTTAATGCTTTCAATAGCCGCGTCAACGCGTTCTTTGGTACGCCCGTTAACTATTACCCTTGCACCTTCCGCAGCCAGGCTTTTGGCAATGGCGTAACCAATACCTGCGGTCGACCCGGTTACTAATGCTATTTTATCTTTTAGTTGTAAGTCCATGATAGAAATTTTAATTGAAACACTAAGCTAAACACTTAAGTTTTGGCTTCAACCAATATATTTCAAACATGGAATAAGGCTGACAATCGGCTCTAAAATATCGCCTCAGCTATCCTTTTCGTAGGCCCGGCATTACTCATGGTATAAAAATGCAGCACCGGCACACCAAATTTTATTAGCTCCCTGCACTGGTTTATCGTCCACTCAATACCCACATCCCTTACATCCTTTTCGGTTTTGCAGGCAGTTATGGCATCGGTCAAGTCATCGGGCATATCGATATGGAACGTTTTTGACAGGTTAACCAATTGCTTTGAGCCAGTGACAGGTTTAAGCCCCGGTATAATGGGCACATCAATACCATTTGCGCGACAGGTATTCACAAAATCAAAATACTTCTGGTTATCGAAAAACATTTGGGTAACGATGAATTTGGCCCCCATATCAACCTTTTGCTTCAGGTATTTGAAATCAGATTTCATATTCGGCGCCTCGAAATGCTTTTCGGGATAGCCCGCAATGCCTATACAAAAATCAGTTTTAAGGCTGGCGTCGTTATGTTCATGCAGGTAGATACCGTTGTTCATATTTACCACCTGTTCCAACAGATCGGTAGCATAGCAATGGCCGTTTGGCGTAGGTACAAACGAAGTATCGCCACGCCGTGCATCGCCACGCAGAACTAATACATTCTCAATGCCCAAAAATTGCAGGTCGACAAGGCCGTTCTCGGTTTCATCCTTCGTAAAGCCTCCGCATAACAGGTGTGGCACCGTATCAACACCATATTTATTCATAATTGCAGCGCAAATGGCGATAGTACCCGGCCGTTTACGGTAGCTTAACTTCTCTAGCAAACCATTCTCATGCTCCTTATAAATAAAATCCTCGCGCAATGAGGTTACATCAATAAAGGGCGGTTTGAATTCCATCAGCGGATCAATTGCATCATAAATGCCTTGGATACTCTGGCCTTTTAATGGTGGGATAAGTTCGAAAGAGAATAGTGTCTTTCCCTTGGCATTGGCGATATGTTCGGTGATTTTCATTAGCCCCCTAACCCCCTAAAGGGGGAATTTTTGATTGGTTAAATTTATATAATTCTGTTTAATAACTCCCCCTTTAGGGGGCTGGGGGGCTAATAATTAAGATTCGGCCCCAGCCATCTTTCTACTGTATCAACGCTCATCGCTTTCCGCCTTGCATAATCCTCTACTTGGTCCTTACTAATTTTCCCTAATCCAAAATACCTCGACTGTGGATGAGCAAAGTAAAACCCGCTTACCGATGCAGCCGGTGTCATGGCCAGGCTTTCGGTAAGGTGCATGTGGGCGTTATCTTCGGCTTTCAGCAATTCAAATAAGGTTATTTTCTCCGTATGATCCGGACACGCGGGATAACCCGGTGCCGGGCGTATGCCCTGGTATTCTTCTTTTATTAGCTCAACGGTATCCAGTGCTTCAGTTTTAGCATAACCCCAGAAATCCTTGCGCACCAACTCGTGCATTTTTTCGGCAAAGGCTTCAGCAAGGCGATCGGCAAGGGCTTTGGCCATAATGCTGTTGTAATCGTCATGGTCCTTTTCAAACTCGGCAACCAACTCATCACAGCCTATACCGGTAGTAACCGCGAAACCACCCCAGTAATCGGCTATCCCGCTATCTTTTGGAGCGATGAAGTCCGACAAGGCGTAATAAGGTTCGCCCTTAACCTTTTCGACCTGCTGGCGAAGGGTATAAATGGTTTCCAAAACCTGCGTGCGTGATTCATCGGTATATAATTCAATGTCATCACCAATACTGTTGGCAGGCCAAAAGCCAATAACTGCATTCGCCTGTAACAGTTTTTCATCCACAATTTTCTTCAATAATGCCTGCGCATCATCATACAGTTTCTTCGCCTCAACACCTACAAACTTATCATCAAATATTTTCGGGAAGCTGCCGCGCAGTTCCCAGGTATGGAAGAACGGTGTCCAGTCAATATATGGCACCAACTCATCCAGCGGAAACGCCTCAAAAATCTTTGTGCCGGTAAAGGTCGGCTTAGGCGGCATCATACCGTTCAGGTTGATCTTAAACCTTGAATCGCGCGCATTATCAATACTCACAAAACGCTTGTCCGATTTTTTATTCAAATGCGCTTCGCGCGCTTTTTCGTACTCGTCTTTTATGCCTTTTATGTATTCGTCCCTGCCGGTTTCGCTCATCAAATTACTGCAAACCGTCACACTGCGCGATGCATCCAAAACATGTATAGCAGGCCCCGAATAATTGGGCGCGACTTTCACTGCAGCATGTATGCGCGATGTAGTAGCCCCGCCAATAATAAGCGGAATAGTAAAGTTCTGGCGCTCCATCTCTTTGGCAAAATGAACCATTTCATCAAGCGATGGCGTTATCAAACCGCTGAGGCCGATAATATCCACTTCCTGCTTAATAGCTTCATCAATTATGCGTTGTGCAGGCACCATCACCCCAAGGTCAATAACCTCGAAGTTATTACAGGCCAATACAACGCCTACAATGTTTTTACCAATATCATGTACGTCGCCCTTAACTGTGGCCATTAAAATTTTACCGGCATTGGCGCGGGCATCAGCAGCAGTATCTTCACCCGATGCCAGTACACGTTGTTTTTCCAGTTCGATGAATGGCAGCAGGTAAGCCACCGCCTTTTTCATTACACGGGCCGATTTTACCACCTGTGGCAAAAACATTTTACCCGACCCAAACAGATCGCCTACGATGTTCATGCCGTCCATCAGCGGGCCTTCAATTACTTCCAGCGGTTTGGCGTATTTCTGGCGAGCTTCTTCCACGTCGGCATCCAAATACTCAATAATACCCTTAACCAATGAATGCGATAAGCGCTCTTCAACCGGGTTTTTGCGCCATTCTTCATCGCGCACTATTTCTTTTCCTTTGGATTTTATGGTGTCGGCAAATTCAACCAATCGCTCGGTAGCATCGGGGCGGCGGTTTAACAGTACATCTTCAACCAGTTCCAGCAGGTCTTTTGGTATTTCCTGGTAAACCTCGAGCATTCCGGCATTAACAATACCCATGTCCATCCCGGCCTTTATAGCGTGATAAAGGAAAGCTGAGTGCATCGCCTCGCGCACCGTATTATTACCCCTAAACGAGAACGAAATATTACTTACCCCGCCGCTAACTTTAGCATAAGGCAGGTTTTGTTTTATCCAGCGGGTGGCTTCAATAAAGTCTACCGCATAGTTGTTGTGTTCCTCAAGCCCGGTGGCAACGGTTAAAATATTCGGGTCGAAAATAATATCCTGCGGTGGGAAACCCACTTCGTTAACCAATATGTCATACGAACGCTGGCAGATCTCTATCCTTCGCGCTAATGAATCGGCCTGGCCAGTTTCGTCAAAAGCCATCACCACAGTGGCAGCACCGTAGCTTAATATCTTGTGCGCCGATTCTTTAAATTTCTCTTCGCCTTCTTTCAGCGATATGGAGTTTACAATACCCTTTCCCTGCAAACATTTCAGTCCGGCTTCAATAACCGTCCATTTGGACGAATCGACCATTATGGGCAGCTTGGCAATATCAGGTTCAGAAGCCACCAGGTTCAGGAATTTAACCATCACCGCTTCCGAGTCGATCATGCCCTCGTCCATGTTAATGTCGATCACCTGCGCACCGCCTTCCACCTGCTGGCGGGCAACGGTAAGCGCAGCCTCGTAATCTTCGCCCAATATCAGCTTCGAGAACTTTGGCGAGCCGGTAATATTGGTACGCTCGCCCACATTCATAAAAACACTTTCAGGCGTAAGCGTAACCGCTTCCAACCCGCTTAAGCGCATGTAAGGTGCTATTTCCGGTTTTTTCCTTGCGGGATATTTGGCAGCTTTATCGGCAATACATTTAATATGCTCTGGCGTAGTGCCGCAACAACCACCCACTATATTCACCAACCCGGCTTTCATAAAGTCATCAACCTGGTGTGCGGTTTCATGCGCGGTTTCGTCGTACTGACCAAACTCATTTGGTAATCCCGCGTTAGGGTAAGCCGATATATAGGCATTAGCGATTGTTGAAAGCTCCTCCAAGTGCGGGCGCATTTCCTTAGCACCCAAAGCGCAATTCAAACCAACCGATAACAAATTAGCATGGCGGATAGAGTTCCAGAAAGCTTCAACCGTTTGCCCCGATAAGGTACGACCAGATGCATCGGTTATAGTACCCGATATCATGATAGCACCCTCGCCACGGAATGGCGCATAATCTTTTCCGGCAGCCGCGCACTCATCTTTATAACGCTGTATAGCGAATAATGCCGCTTTGGCATTCAGGGTATCAAATATGGTTTCAACTAATAAAAGATCAGAGCCGCCATCAACCAAACCGCGGACCTGCGTGTAATAAGCTTCGGCCAGATCGTCAAAAGTAACGGCACGATAACCCGGGTCGTTCACATCAGGCGACAGGGAAGCAGTACGGTTTGTCGGCCCAACGGCACCCGCCACAAAGCGCGGTTTTGATGGATTTTTTTTGGTGTATTCATCGGCAACCTCGCGGGCAATGCGCGCACTTTCATAGCTCAATTCATAAGCAAGTTCCTGCAAATGGTAATCGGCAAGCGATATTACTTGTGTACTGAAGGTATTAGTCTCAATAATATCAGCCCCGGCATCCAAATATTCGGCATGGATGGCCCGTATCACATCCGGGCGGGTGATATTCAACAGGTCGTTATTCCCCTGCAGGTCGGAAGCATGGTCACGAAAACGCTCGCCACGGAAATCGGCCTCGGTAAGCTGGTACCGCTGTATCATGGTGCCCATTGCCCCGTCGATAACCAGGATGCGTTTTTCTAATTCTTTTCTAATATCCATTTGGAACAGTATCAAGTAGTTAGTATCAAGTATCAAGTACTAAAAATTAGCGCCTGGTTTAGTTGGAATCAAATAGAATAGACAAAGTTGTCTTGCTACTTGATACTAACTACTTGCTACTAAAAAATACGCTTATGTCGAAAAGTCGGGTGTTTATCTGACTTTCGCTTATCTGTCTTAACCCTTTTTGAACGGGCTAAGTAGAATGTAGCACCTTGTGAAGCACAGGTTGCTAAGACATCGCAGGGTCTAATCCCTCCGTCTTTCTCTATAAGCAGTGCAAATGTGCGCAATATTGTTGTAATATGCAATAGCGCTTCTTATCCTCATATAACCCTTGTGTCATTTCGATTTTTTGTACATAAAAAAAGCCGCCTTTTTTTAAGGCAGCTTTTTTGAATAATTTGTTTAACGATTATCTTCTTCTGCCGAATAAACGCATCATCGACATAAATAAGTTGATGAATGTTGTATAAAGTACGAACGCGCCTATTATAACCAGTTTTTTTGATTCAGCGCTTCCGTATTCAATACCGGCTCCGATCCTTTTCAGCATTTGTATATAATATGCTGTAAGCCCGATAAGTACAGCTACAAAAACGAAGCTTATGATATACTGTAATTGGCTGCTGCCAATAAAGAAATTTACAAGACTTGCAACAAATGCACCTATAAATATCATAATAAGAATCGAACCCATTTTTGTCAGGTCGGTATTTGTGGTATAACCAGCAACAGACATGATACCAAATAATAATGCAGATGTTAAAAACATACTGAATATTGAAGCGCCTGTATAAATAAGCCCTAAAACACTAAGACTTACGCCTATTGTTGCTGCATAAGCTATGAACAATACAACCATAACAGGATATGACACCCTGGTATATCCAAAATTGGCTACTAATGAGAAAACTACAGGTGCAAATATTGCCACATAACCTAAGCCTGTAAATCCACCCCTAACAGGGTCAATTATTAAACTCATTAAGCTTGGGGTAAGAAAGAATTCAAATGCAACAAACGCTGAAATTCCTAATGCGGCAAACATCCATGCAAAAACTTTGGCTAAGTACTTACGCGATGCTGTTGCGCTGTCGTCTAATTGTACTACGCTGTCGTAAACGTAATTGGGGTTATTACTTTCCATTTTTTATTAAAATTTATTTTTTTCGTTTTTAGTTATACAAATTTATGATTTACTGTATTACAATCATAACGCTTAGTTTGATACAAACTTATAGCAATAGTTTAATATCAAATCCTGTACCGATGATCAATTCAGCCGTTTTGTCAGTTGTTCTTCAACTTTCTTAAATACCTGCAAGGGTTTTAGCGCCCGCCAGTTCACATCATCAAGTTCGCCGCCAAAGTTTATATAGTAATCGATGTTATTCCGTTTAAACTCATCTATCACATGGTCCCTGAAATTTACACCGGCTATCCACCCGTCGTCAATATCCTGGAACCACTCTTCATAATAGCAATCGTCCGAAGCATGAAAGTTGAGCACATTTTCGCCTATCAGTATAAAATAACTGATGCCCTGGTCAACCATCAGGTCTAACAGTTCGCGCTTCATTAGCATAATATCGTTGTTAATAGCATCGTTCCATTCGCCTATCAGCTCAATAATGGTGTATGAGCGGTCATAATCAACGTACAGTACCTTAAGGTATAAGGTATTCGAGCCAAACGAATCCCATTGCGGATGCAGTAAATAGTTGTATATCTGCTTATCAAACTCAAACTCGTTGTACTGTGTAGCATAGAACGGCGAAAATTCGTCCTCCGATGCTACATAGTCATCCCTCCAGCGGTAATATGGTTCTATTTCGTGCATTTGTTTAATTCAAAAGTCAAAATTTAGCGACTTTTAATTTTTGTTTAAATTATAAAATTCTACAGCCTTTCTTACACTGCCTTCCTGTTTTAATAAGTCGGTGGCGGTCTGTTCGTCGACACCGATTTCAGTCATCACCATGCGGGTGCCACGGGCAACCAGTTTGATGTTGCTCAGTTGCATATCAACCATCTTATTGCCTTTTACGCGGCCCAGTTGTATCATAGTAGCCGTACTCAACATATTCAACACCAGCTTTTGCGCGGTACCAGCCTTCATACGGGTCGATCCTGTTAAAAATTCCGGGCCGGTAATTACTTCAACCGGGTATTTAGCCTCAGCGGCAACGGGGCTGCCACTATTACACACGATACAGCCCGTGGTAATATTGTGCGCGGTGGCCATTTGCAACCCGCCGATAACATAAGGCGTAGTGCCCGATGCCGCTATGCCTACCAGCACATCTTTATCACTAATGTTATAGGCAAGTAGGTCCTGCCATGCTTGCTGCGGATCATCTTCAGCATTTTCAACCGATTTACGTATAGCCACATCACCCCCGGCTATAATACCTACCACCCAATCGGCAGGCACACCAAACGTTGGCGGGCATTCCGATGCATCCACCACACCCAGCCTGCCGCTGGTACCCGCGCCAATATAGAATAGCCTGCCGCCTTGTTTCATTTTTTCGGCGGTTATGGTCACCAACTTTTCAATTTGCGGCAAGGCCTTTGCAACTGCGAGCGGCACGGTTTGGTCCTCGGCGTTCATATGCTCCAGTATTTCCGCAACCGGCATTTTTTCCAGGTTGTTGTAGTACGAGCTTTTTTCGGTGGTAAATTCCATCAGCGTTGAATTATGTCGCAAAATTAAACAAGATGTAACAGATTATGCGTTTTTTTGGATTTTTATTTCTCTAAAAATGCCCGGGAACGGAAAACCGGGGCTAATCCGAATGCTTTGCAGTTAAACTTTTGTAAAATTTACTGTCACGTAAATGTTTGAGCCATAGCGCGGTCAAAAACTCAACCCAAATTATTAACTTTGTGTAGATAGTGTATGAAAAAGACGGCGGGCATAATTTTCAGGTCGGTAATATTGATTTTGTTTGGCATAACCCTTGGGTTGATCATGGCCAACGGACATTTTTTTGACCAGGGAATTGGATTTTCACAAGGCAATAACGATAAAATAGCAAAGGTTTTACAACTGGTAAGGCAAAAGTACGTCGATTCGGTAAATGTCGACAGCGTGGAGGGGGTGGCCGCTAACAACCTGCTGCAAAACCTCGACCCGCATTCCATGTACTTGCCGCCGAAACAGGCACAGGCCATAAATGAAAAACTGGAAGGCGGCTTTGATGGCATTGAATACCAATTATTACGCGATACCCTTTTTATTACACAGGTTTATAGCGATAGCCCCGCGGCTAAGGCAGGCCTGGTGAGCGGTGATCGCATACTTTATGTTAACAACAAAAGTTTTTCGGGTACAGGGCTTACGGTTCAGCGGGTAGATAAGGTTTTTACATCCGCTAAAGATAACTCGCTTACGTTTACAGTTTCGGGCCCTGATATTACCGGAACAAAAGTTTTTACATTTAAACGCGGCTATGTGGATATGAGCAGCATTGATGCTTCTTATATAGCGGCGCCAAACATAGGTTATATAAAAATAAGCAAGTTTGCTTCCACCACCGATAACGATTTTCGCGATGCCCTGGCAAGCCTGAAACAGCAGGGCATGAAAAAGCTTGTTTTGGACATACGTGGTAATGGCGGCGGCTATTTGAACACAGCTACCGCGCTGGCCGATGAGTTTTTAACGAAAGGCCAGCTGATAGTTTATACCAAGGGTGTACATGAACCTCGTACGGATTATTTTGCGTCCGACTCCGGCGAATTTCAACAGGGAAAACTAGCTGTGCTGATAGATGAATATTCCGCCTCGGCGAGTGAGATACTGGCCGGCGCTTTGCAGGATTTGGACAGGGCCGTTATTATTGGCCGCCGTTCGTTTGGTAAGGGTTTAGTACAGGAGCAATTCTCGTTCCCCGATAAATCTGCCGTGAATTTAACCGTGGCAAGGTATTACACGCCATCGGGCAGATCAATACAAAAATCATATGCAGGCGGTGTTGAAAATTATCATAACGAACTGAATGCAAGAATGAACAAGGGAGAGCTATTTTCGGAGCAAAGTAACCTGAACGACAGCATTTTCAAAAAGCAATCGCCTTATCATACGCTAAGTGGGAAAGCAGTTTATAGTCACGGGGGCATTATGCCCGATATTTTTGTACCTGCCGATACCGCTGAGGATACTAATTTAGTTCAGCAACTGAATGATAACCTGCTGTTTACCGCTTTTGTGATAGATCAGCTGCAACCCATCATAAGCAAATATGCCTCGGCTGATGATTTTGTTAAGCAGTACCAGGTAAGTGAAGATACTTTCGGTGACTTTATTCAATACGCATCGGGTACGATAAAAGAAATGGATTCGAATGATATAGCCCTATCGCGGCAGCCCATAAAAACATTTATAAAGGCATACGCAGCCCGTTTTAAATGGGGCGACCAGGCATATTATCAAGCCATAAATGACGATGACGTGGGCTTTAAGAAAGCGATTGCTGCGGTGAAGTAAGAACTAGGATTTAACGGATTAAAGAGATTTTCAGGATGTGGTTTATACTGCCTTCAATTAAGCCTGTTTATATATCCTGTAAATCCAAAAAAATCCTTCAAATCCTGGCTCCTATTATTTCTGCCTGAACCATATCTGTACCGGTGCGCCGGTAAAGTCAAAGTTTTCGCGCAGCTTATTCTCAACAAAGCGATAGTAAGGTTCCTTAACGTATTGCGGCAAATTGCAAAAGAACGCAAACATGGGCGATGTGCCTGCAATTTGGGTAATGTATTTTATCTTAACGTATTTGCCTTTGATGGATGGCGGTGGCATAGCCTCAATGATCGGCAACAGCACCTCGTTCAGTTTTGAGGTTGGGATACGTTTCGCGCGGTTGGCGTAAACTTCGTTTGCAGTTTCAATCACCTTTAACACGCGTTGTTTTTCGGTAACCGAAGTAAATACGATAGGCACATCGGTAAACGGCGCTATCTTTTGGCGTATCATATCTTCAAAAACCTTTATGGTTTTGTTATTTTTTTCAATCAGGTCCCACTTATTAACCACAATAACAATGCCTTTCTTGTTCTTTTCGGCAAGGTGAAAAATATTGATATCCTGCGATTCAATGCCTTCAACGGCATCTATCATCAGGATAACCACATCGGCTTCTTCCAGGGCTTTAATGGTACGCATTACCGAGTAAAACTCGATGTTCTCCTTCACCTTGGTTTTTTTGCGCATCCCGGCTGTATCAATCAGCATAAAATCATGGCCATACTGGTTGTAGTGTATGTGGATGGAATCGCGCGTAGTACCGGCAATAGGGGTAACTATATTTCTTTCCTTACCTATCAGCGAGTTAATGATGGATGATTTACCCACATTTGGCCTGCCCACAATGGCGTATTTTGGCAATGTATTGGGTTCGGTTGGCTCATCATCAAAATGCTTAACCACCTCATCAAGCAACTCACCCGTTCCCGAGCCGGTCATTGACGATATGTTGTACAACTCACCCAGTCCCAAACTGTAAAATACCATCGAGTCGGCTAACAATGAAGTGTTATCAAGCTTGTTCACCACCACAAAAACAGGCTTTTTCCCTTTACGCAAAAGTGTGGCAATTTCATCGTCAAGATCGGTAATGCCGGTAGTAACATCAACCATAAATAAAATTACGGTGGCTTCTTCAATGGCAATAATTACCTGTTCGCGGATGGCGGCTTCAAATACATCTTCCGAGTTGGCCACATAGCCGCCGGTATCAATAACAGTAAAGCTATGGCCGGTCCATTCCGATATGCCATAATGCCTGTCGCGCGTTACGCCGCTAAAGTCATCAACTATGGCCTTGCGGCTTTCGGTTAAGCGGTTATATAAGGTCGATTTGCCTACGTTGGGCCTGCCCACTATGGCTACTATGTTACTCATGTTTAAGTCTTAAGTCTTAAGTCTGTAGTCTTGAGTCTGTAGTCAATACAACTCACGACAAATTTTTGTTTAACGTAATAAGAATTGACTTTGGACTCAAGACTTACTACTTTGTACTTGCTACTATTCGTACCCAAATTTCTTCAGGTAATTCTTTTTGCTGCGCCAGTCGGGTATTACCTTAACAAACATCTCCAAAAATACTTTTTTCTGGAAAAAGTCTTCCATGTCGCGGCGGGCGTAGGTGCCTACTATTTTAAGCATTTTACCGCCTTCGCCAATTATTATATTTTTTTGTGAATCGCGCTCTACGATAATTTCGGCGCTGATGCGGTGTAACTTTTCGCCCTCAACAAACGCCGTCACAATAACCTCGGCACTGTATGGTATTTCTTTTTTATATTGTTTAAGTATTTGCGCACGTATCATTTCCGAAGCGAAGAACCGGTCATTACGATCAGTCAGCGCATCTTTTTCATAATACGGCGGATGCTCGGGCAAATGCTCAATAACAAAATTCATTACGGCCAACACATTATAATCCTTCAGTGCCGATATAGCGAAAATCGCCTTAGGGTTTAACTTTTCTTTCCAAAATTCAACCTTGGCCTTAACCGTTTCCTCATCACTTTGGTCAACCTTATTGATGAGAACCGCAACGGGCGCTAATGAACCTTCGAGTTTTTTTAGTACGTCGGCTTCGTCAAACTCTTCATATATATCGGTTACCAGCAGTATCAGGTCGGCGTCTACTATCGAGCCATCAACCTGGTGCATCATGCTTTCGTGCAACGCGTAGTGTGGTTTTATCACACCGGGCGTGTCAGAAAAAACTATCTGGTAATCATCCTCGTTAACAATGCCTAAAATACGGTGACGCGTAGTTTGCGCCTTGGGGGTAATGATGGACATTTTTTCGCCCACAAGCGCATTCATCAGGGTTGATTTACCTGCGTTCGGTTTACCAATAATGCTTACAAAACCTGCTTTGTGGGCCATATAAAAATAAATCAAATAATATTTGGACTGCAAAGAAACGAATTATATCTTTGCAGTCCAATTTAAACGGGATGTAAATTGCATTTTTGGTTTAATTGGCACACTTTTCGCAGTTATGAGCGAGAAGTAATAACAACAAAACAGTGCGGGATGGAGCAGTTGGTAGCTCGTCGGGCTCATAACCCGAAGGTCGTAGGTTCGAGTCCTGCTCCCGCTACCCAGTCAATGCAAAGCCTTTAACGAAAGTTAGAGGCTTTTTTGCGTTTGAAAGGTTTTGTACATTGATTGTGCGGTGGAAACGCCGACCGCAGGCTGAAAATCAGTCCATTATATAGGTAGGGTGCGGAATTTGGGTATAACCTAACCCCCGATTTCTTAAGAAACAAAAGGGACGATAGTATTTGAACATTATAATGTTCGTAGATTTACTAATATCTGGAATTTCTGAAAATTATCTTTACTTATGGATTTAGTATGCCGAAACCTTTTTATTGACACTCAATATTTCATAAATAAATCATTCGATTTTGACAATAAAGAACTTTTTTCACTTAGTTTATTGGCGCGGCAGGGATTTATAAATGTGTACATTGCTGATGTTACTGATCGTGAAATTCAGAAAAAAATACAGGACACTATCGATACTGCTTATGATAAAATATCACCCCTGATTATTTAAAAAATGTGGATTCGCTGATCAATGTTTTCTTAAAGCACAACCCTGGTGTAACCCGCGCGCAGATACCTGCCGAACTGGTTACCGCATCGGGTAGTGGCTTAGACCCCGACCTGTCACCGGCCGGGGCACAAATACAGGTAGCACGTATCGCAAAAGTGAGAAACATACCTGCCGATAAAATTTCGAACCTTGTAGCTGAAAATACCGAACAGCCTTTATTGGGATTATTCGGGCCGCCAAAGGTTAATGTTTTAAAATTGAACGTAGCATTGGATGAAATGAAGTAACCCCACCCAAACCCTCTCCGCTGGTAAGCGGAAGGGCAAAAAAAAGGTAAAAAACAGCGCAGTTTAAGTCTCCCCTTCCGGGGGAGATTTAGAGGGGGCTGATAGATATTAATACTCCGGCTGCTGTTCAAAAACGGTAGCCGGATATGTCGTTTAAAAAGAGATATGATAACAGAGAAAGAACAATCGGTTGAACATTTCCTTGAGCTGATCAAAAAATCACGGCGGGGTAAGTTTAAGATCTATATCGGCATGAGTGCCGGTGTGGGCAAAACTTACCGTATGCTGCTGGAGGCACAAGCCCTAATGCGTAATGGTATTGATGTAAAGATCGGCTACATCGAGACACACAAGCGCAAAGAAACTGAAGCACATTTGGGCGGCTTAACAATCATCCCGCGGCGCAAACTGTTTTACAAGGGCAAGGAGCTTGATGAAATGGACCTGAACGCCATACTTAACCTGCGCCCCGAAGTAGTAATTGTTGATGAGTTGGCGCACACCAATATTGAAGGCAGCCAGAACGAAAAACGCTGGCAGGACGTATTGGCCATCCTGAACGCGGGCATAAATGTGATAAGCGCAGTGAATATTCAACACATTGAGAGCCTGAATGAAGAGGTGGAGGAAATAACGGGAGCAACCATTAATGAGCGTATACCCGATAAGGTATTGCAATTGGCCGATGAGGTAGTGAATATTGACCTTACCGCCGATGAACTGATTGACCGGCTGAAGGAAGGTAAAATTTACGACGAGAAAAAAATACCGCTAGCCCTCAACAACTTTTTCCAAACCGAGCGCATATTGCAGCTACGCGAACTGGCCCTGCGCGAAGTGGCGCACCAGGTGGAACGGAAAATAGATATTGAAGTGCCAAAAAACATCAAACTTAGGCCCGAGATATTTATTGGCTGCATTAGCACCAACGAAGCATCGGCCAAGGTTATCATCAGGAAAACGGCAAGGCTGGCGTCGTACTACCGCTCAAAATGGTACATACTGTATGTGCAAACCGCAAATGAAAGCAGCGACAAGATAAACCTTGCATCGCAGCGCCACCTTATCAACAACATGAAACTGGCCAGCCAGCTTGGCGGCGAAGTGATAAAGATAAAAAGCAGCAACATTGCTAAAACTATATGGGAGACTGCCGAAAAATATAACGCCACCACCATTTGTATTGGTAAGCCGCATTTTAAATTCTACCAGCTGGTAATGCGTACAGCTGTATTTACACAATTATTAAACAAAATGTCGAAAACAAATATCGACCTGGTAATACTATCATGAACATAAAAAACAAACTCCGTTTAGGCATCGGTTTCCTTTTCCTGATGGCCCTCATCAGTTCTGGGTTAGCTGATTATTATTTAACCCGTTTATCCAACGATTCAAAAGCGATATTGAAGGATAATTACCGTACACTGGTATATGCTAAAAATATTGAGCAGGCGCTTGATTACCCAAAAACAGTAGCGACTGCAACAAAAATGCAGACGATCGATAAGAATATTTACCAGGAAGAACACAATATTACCGAACCCGGCGAAGGGCCGTTAGCCGATTCATTGCGTTCGGCGTTTGAAACCTATAAACGGTTATCCGACCCACAGGCCATAAGTGAACAAAGCGTTAAGATACGCGGGTTGCTGTACAAAATAATTCAGCTTAACATGACGGCTATTGAGCACAAGAATAGTGTGGCAGCGGGCACTGCCGACGGCGCTATAATTATTGTATCGCTTATTGGTTCACTGTGTTTTTAATAGCCTTTAGCTTTGTGGTAAACTTCCCCGGTTACATTGCCAACCCTGTTAAGGAGCTGATGCAGGGCATAAAGGAAATATCGAACAAAAACTATAACAAACGCCTGGTTTTCCCGGCTAAAGATGAATTTGGCGACCTTGCCGATGCCTTTAACCAAATGGCCGCCAAGCTTGATGAGTACGAGCACAGCAACCTGGCCAGCATACTTTTTGAAAAACGCAGGATTGAAACCATCATTAACTCAATGACCGATGGTATTATTGGTATTGATGATAAACAATTTATTATTTTTGCCAACAAGGTAGCCTGTACCCTTATAGGTATGCCCGAAGAAAAGCTTACAGGCCAATACGCGCCAAACATAGCATTGGAAAACGACCTGCTGCGCAATATGCTGTTTGTTGAGCAAAGCAGAATGAAAATTTTTGCTGATGGCCGCGAAAGCTATTTTACCAAGGATGTGCTGGAAGTTACTAATGATTACAAGGTGATAGGTAAAGTGATAATCCTTAAAAATATAACCGACCTGCAACAGTTGAATGATGCAAAAACAACCTTTATAGCAACCATTTCGCATGAACTGAAAACGCCGCTTTCATCTATTCGCATGAGCCTTAAATTGTTGGAAGACGAGCGTGTTGGGGGAGTAAACAACGAACAAAAACAATTGCTGCAAAATATTGATGCCGATACCCATAGGCTGCTACAGATAACCGCCGAACTGCTGGATACCGCACAGGTTGAAACAGGCAAAATAAACCTGAATTTTGGCAATACGCACCCAAAAAATATTGTTAACTATGCCGTAAAGGCTATCCGCTCGTTAGCCGACCAGAAAGAGATAACAATAGCGGTCGACTGTCCGGATTCACTGCCCCATGTAATGGCCGATCTTGATAAAACTACCTGGGTGCTGATCAACCTGTTATCAAACGCGGTAAAATACAGCCCTGAAAAGGCCACTGTCAACCTGAATGTAAAAAAACAAGGCAACGCGATCGAGTTTTCGGTGAAGGACACTGGCCAGGGCATTGACGAAAAGTATGTAGCCCGCATTTTTGAACGCTATTTCCGCATACCAGGTGCCGATGCTGATAAAACGGGCACAGGCCTGGGCCTTGCCATTGCTAAGGATTTTATTGAGGCGCAGGGCGGCCACATAGGCGTTGAGAGCGGAGCCGGCGAAGGCAGTCGTTTTTATTTTACACTTGATATAAACAATACACAATGAAATAAATACCCTAATTAATACAACAAACAACAAAACAAACAAACAAAGAACAATGAATCCCCATTTAAAAAAAGTCACAGCCGCAGGGCTGCTGATAACGCTTGGTATTATCTTCGGCGATATTGGCACGTCTCCGCTTTATGTTTTCCAAACCCTTGTAACGGAGGGAGGAACAGTTAACGAAACACTGGTTTTAGGTTCCATATCCTGTATATTCTGGACACTTACCCTGCAAACTACCTTCAAATACATCGTCATCACCTTACAGGCCGATAACAAAGGCGAAGGTGGTATTTTTTCGCTCTATGCCCTTGTTCGCCGCTATGGCAAATGGTTGGCCATTCCGGCCATAATTGGTGCAGGCACTTTATTGGCCGATGGTATTATTACCCCACCCATCTCTGTTACCTCGGCAATTGAGGGCCTGAACAACGTACCGTCTTTGGCTTCCTCATTTGTACCCGGTAGCTGGCTTATCATTGGTATTGTTATTGGCATTATATTGCTGCTTTTCTTCTTCCAGCAGTTTGGAACGAAGGTAGTTGGCTCCGCGTTCGGCCCGGTAATGTTGATATGGTTCATCATGATAGCCGTTTTAGGCGGCATGCAAATAGCACACTACCCTGAAATATTTAAAGCCCTGAGTCCATATTATGGTTATAGGTTATTGGTGGGTAATCCTCACATCTTAATATTATTGGGCGCGGTGTTTTTATGTACTACAGGCGCCGAAGCTTTGTACTCCGACCTTGGTCATTGCGGCCGTAAAAACATCCAGAAGAGCTGGATATTTGTTAAAACGGCCCTGGTGCTTAATTATTTGGGCCAGGGTGCATGGGTTTTAATGCAACCCGCAGGCACCAAATTTGTTGGTATTAACCCGTTCTATCAAATAGTGCCTTTGCCTCATCTATTTATGATACCCTGCGTGGCCCTTGCAACCCTTGCAACCATTATAGCCAGCCAGGCGCTCATAAGCGGTTCATTTACGCTCATAAGCGAGGCGGTGAGTATGAATTTTTGGCCGCGCATTACCATAAAATATCCATCAAACATCCGCGGGCAAATCTATATCCCCAGCATTAACTGGCTGCTGTGTTTTGGTTGCGTTGCGGTAACGCTTTACTTCCAAACATCTGAACACATGACAGCGGCTTACGGTTTCTCCATTACCATAGCCATGCTCATGACCACCATACTCATGTACTACTTTATGCGCTATGTTAAGCATTGGCCTGTATGGCTGGTTACTATTATCCTGTGTGTGTTTTTATGCGTAGAGTTTACCTTCTTTGTAGCTAACGCGATTAAACTGCTTAAACGCTTGTTCTTTGTAGTATTCGAGGTCGGGTTGATATTCACCATGTATATATGGTTCAAGGCACGTAAGATCAATAACCGCTTTTTGCATTTTGTGGATCTGAAAGATCAGATACCTATGCTGAATGCGTTAAGTGCCGATCAAACCATACCTAAATATTCAAGCCAATTGATCTATCTGACCAAAGCCAACAATAGCAAGCAGATAGAAGAAAAGATCGTTTACTCGATCATGAGCCGAAGCCCTAAACGGGCGGATACGTACTGGTTCATTCATATTGATACTACGGATGAACCGTATACCATGGAGTACAGTGTGGATCATATTGAAGAAGGCAAGATCATCCGTGTTGATTTACGATTAGGTTTCCGCATACAGCCGCGCGTAAATGTGTTGTTCCGCAAAGTGGTTGAGGATATGGTGAGCCGCGGCGAGTTGAGCATCATTAGCACCTATCCTTCATTAAGGCAATTCAAGGTGGTCTCTGATTTCAAGTTTGTTATTTTGGAAAAATTCCTGTCATACAACAACCTGTTCAGCATATCAGAATCATTTATCCTGAACAGCTATTTCAGCATAAAAAAGCTGGCGCTTTCCGAAGCCAAAACCTTCGGTCTTGATACCAGCGAAACGTACGTAGAAAAAATACCGTTAGTGGTAAAACCCGTAAGTAATATAGCGCTAAAAAGGATTGACCCCGTAACGCTGGAGCATATGGTGTAGAGAGTCTGAACCTGGATTAAACGGATTAAAAAGATTTTTCAGGATGCGATATCTTGTTAATCCCATAAATCCGTTTAATCCTGGTTCTTTTTATTTGTATTTATCCACCACATACCCTACCAGCTCTTTAAGATAAATTTCCCAACCACCCAACGAGCCGCCATTGGGGATAAAATCGTACAAGCTAATTACTGTATTCCCGGCCATAAAATTGCAGGGATAAGGTATAACTTTGTACCCTTCTTTTTCAAATATCATGTACGCCCGCCGCATATGGAAATCAGAAGTTATTAATAAATAAGGCGGCTGTAATCCTGCTTTTTGCAATACAGCTTTTGAAAAAATGGCGTTTTCGATGGTGTTACGCGATTTGTTTTCTATTAATACACTGCTATCCTGAATTTTAAGTTGATCTAATTGCGTTTTAACCCAGTTACCCTCGCTAAACTGCCCGGGCAACAAACTCCCGTTGCCGCCGGTTATCAGTATGTGTTTAGCCCTGCCGGTAGTTAATATTTTTAACCCTTGTATAAACCTGTCGGCCGCACCATTAAAATAACCATTGTTATTTTTATCAGGCCCTGAAAAACCGCCTAAAACTATTGCACAGCTGTAAACCTTTGGTTCTTTGGCCAAAAAAGGCTCAATACTCCATGCACGTGCCACCTGGTTTAAAAGAAAAGGAGTTGAAAATATATACAATACTATTACCGATGCTATTAAAATGCGCTTTCGGCATTTTGTATTCTTTACAAATAAGGCTATAACAAGCAACACAAATATCCACAAAAGCGGGACAAGCAAAAACAGCAATACTTTTGATAGTATAAAGTACATTAGTGATATTTTAAGTGCAACGTGCCCAGCTATTTTTAAATAGCTAATATAATAGTAATTTGGTTGTGTATCAGCTCTAATATCGGTATGGTTGGGAAGAGGCATACTTAGCTTGTAGGATGCTTAAACAAGTGCTCAGCATGCCGTCATTTTATTTTAAATTAGCACCATCATGCGCAAAATAGCCTTACTATCGACACTAATATTAATATCTGTCACAACCGCTTTCGCCCAGGCACCTGCCCTGCAAGGCAACTGGAAGGAATTATTGGCAGGCCCAAAAACACCGGCTGATTTTAGCGAGTGGCATACACGCATGCTTTACTGGCGCAAGAAAGCAATGGATTCCATCGATTATAATGGTGATAAATATCACCTTGCGGGATTAAAATGGGCGCAGTCGAGCTACATTCAAACGCAGATGATGGTGGAGGATCGTTATTTTTATGACCCGGCTGCCGGGAAATATACGGTAGACCGTTATTTAAACGACCTTAAAAAACGTTACGGGGGTTTGGATGCGGTTTTGATATGGCCCACCTATCCAAACATCGGTATTGATAACCGCGACCAGTTTGATATGGTGGCCGACATGCCCGGCGGTATAAAAGGTGTACGGCAAATGGTAGCCGACTTTCACAGTCGGGGCGTAAAGGTGTTCTTCCCGATAATGCCATGGGATAACGGCACCCGCGATCCCGGCCCCATCGCGCCGGAGCTTACCAAAGAAATGGCCGCAGTAGGCGCAGACGGTCTGAATGGCGATACTATGTACGGCATACCCGAAGACTTTTTTTGGGCGGATAATGGCAATGGTAAATACCCTTTAGCGCTGGAACCCGAAATAAACCTGAAAACTTTAGACATGCTGCAATGGAACACTATGAGCTGGGCCTATTATGATGATTATATTTACAACCCCGGTGTTAGCTTGTATAAATGGCTGGAGCCGCTGCATCAGCCTATTGTGAACGACCGCTGGGCCGATAATAAAACCGACGACCTGCAATATGCCTGGTTCAACGGTATGGGTTATTGCGCCTGGGAAAATATATGGGGGATATGGAACGGCGTGGCCCCACGCTATGCCGAAATTATCCGCAGGATGCACCTAATATATAGCCGCTACCCGAACATCTTCCATAGCGAAGGATGGGAGCCGCATACGCCTGTTTTGCAGGCTGGTGTATTCGCCAGTAAATTCCCCGGCAACGGGCAAACCTTGTGGACATTTGTTAATCGTGATAAGAAAGCAAGATCGGGGCAACAAATTCAATTGGCTTACCAACCCGGCATAACATATTACGACCTATGGAATGGCACAAAACTTAACCCTATCCGCAATGGCAATACTATAACTTTAAGCTTCGCGATGGAAGGTTATGGTTACGGCGCTATTTTGGCGATGAATGATAACAGCATTGTCAAAAGCGATCTGCCCGCTTTTCTTTCGAAAATAAATCAAATGGCCAAAGTGCCGTTAAACAGCCTGCCAAACAAATGGCAATTTTTACCGCAACATTTGGTGAATATAGCACCAACTGTGCCGCATAAAACAACGCCTGTGGGTATGGTGCTGATACCTGCGGCAAAGAATTTTAAATTTGATGTAAAAGGGGTGATGATTGAGGGCGATGACATACCCAAAGGTGTGGATGTACAATACCCATGGGAAAAAACCGCCGGAAGGCTGCATCACCGTTTAATGGATATTAAGTCGTTTTATGTCGACCAGTATCCTGTTACAAACCTGCAGTTTAAGAAGTTTATGGATGCCACACACTATCAGCCTAAAGCCGCGCACAACTTTTTAAAATACTGGAGCAATGGCGCTTATCCGAAAGGCTGGGATAATAAGCCCGTTACCTATGTAAGTATTGAGGATGCCCGTGCTTACGCCAAATGGGCCGGGAAGCGATTGCCGCATGAATGGGAGTGGCAATATGCCGCCCAGGGGATGGACGGGCGGCTGTATCCATCGGGTAACAGATCTGATTCAACCATCATCCCGCCTGCCGATCATAACCGAGCTATGCGGCCACCGACTGATGTTACTGCTTATAAGGAGAAAAGCCCCTTTGGTGTGCGCGACTTGGTAGGCAATGTTTGGCAATGGACGGATGAATATACAGACGACCATACCCGTGCGGCCATACTGCGCGGCGGCAGTTATTATTACGCGCAAACCAGCATGTGGTATTTTCCGCAGGCACATAAACTGAATGAGCATGGGAAATACCTGTTAATGTCACCAGGCAGGGATAGGGCTGCTACTTTAGGGTTTAGGTGTGTGGCGGATAGATAAGTTTTTTTTCTACAGCCCTTCAACTCTATCCTTTAAAGGGGCTAATGGGGGCAAATTATCATCGGGCCTATCTAAATAAAAATAAGCGGTTGATGTATAATTGTCCAGGCGGTAAAAATTTGTCCAGCCATCGGGGAAGTTCTTTTTGTCCATGATATCGATGGACTTGTCCATCAACTTTACCAACCGAACCGCCTCTCGTTTTGGAGAAATATCAACTGTAACCGGCAGTACCTGCACCCCGGCTTTTACCATTTTGCGCACATCATCAGTGCCCGATCCTCCTATTTGTTCGGTAACTATCCGGCAATCTTTATTAAAATAAACAGGGTCGGGAATGTGGTAGCGGTAAAAGGCCCATTGGTGTTTTTTGGCATCGGCTACAGTACAGCCCTGGTAGAGCTGGGAAAAGGTGCCCATGCCCCATCCGGTTCCTATATAGTCCTCTGTTCCAGTGCCCGATATTGAAGGATGATCCGTATCGCCATCCAAAAACATCCTTATTTCGCCCTCGCCCCACCAACTATTGCCATAAGCAACTGTATCGGCAATAATCCCCATATTACAACCTAAGAAACGACCTTTACCTTCCACCTTTGGCAATATCTCGAAATCCTCACCCAACTTGGTATGATTATTTCGGCTCCAGTAAGCATGAAAGTACATTGCATCAGTTGGCAGCTTGTCCAGCCGTAAAAAATCAATATCATAAAAAAGCAGCATAACTTCCTTATCGGCCTCATTGGTAATAACTATCCGCGCACCCTTTCTGAATGGCATGGGGATATAGCTGTTAAACGATCGCCCTTCTGGGTCGGCGAATAATGCGCTTTGAAAAGCCACTTTTCGCCCCAATCCTACGCCAAAGAAATCGCCGACCGGCACTGATACAGCAGGTTTCGTAGCCCCGTCCCAATACATATCCAGCCTTAACGACCGCAGCATTACCGGGTTTTGGTCTGTCATGGTCATCCATATACGTTTAACAATACCTGCGCCCTGCACATTAAGCAAGGTTATGCTTTCACCCGCTTTCAATACATTAAAGGCATGGCCTTTCGCACCTTTATTTTCAAGCCCTGCCTTGCCTTTTTCACCCGTGGGGTTTTCAAAGCTGGCCCATCCGGTTTGTTTGCCATTGGGCGAAGTGTACAACTCCTGCGCAAATAAGGGCTCGCATAGCAGGCATAAACAAAGTATAAAAATTGCTTTCATAATATACATTTTATTCGGGCGCCGTTGGCAGCTTTAAGATTGGCGGAATAAATTTTAGTATTATATCAGCCCGAAACTTTAATAAAATAGCATAAAATGATAGCATATTGGCAGTAAGCTTGCAGCTATTTGCCAAGAGGTACCGCAGCCACGCCTTCAAAGGTTATTTTAACCGGCTTGATCAATCCGTCCTTATCAAAATACATATGGTCTATACAGGTTACACGGTGGTTACCATCAGTTTCACCAAGGGGCCTGCGGTGATAAACAATATACCAATCATCTGTTCCGGGTATCTGTATAACGGAGTGGTGGCCCGTGCCGGTAGCTACATTAGGGTCCTGCTGCAATACAACCCCAATGCGTTTGAACGGCCCGGTGGGTGAATTGCCAATGGCGTATGCCACCCGGTAGTTAGGGCCGGTCCAGCCGCCTTCGCTCCACATGAAATAATATTTACCTTTACGTGTAAACATCACCGAACCTTCTACGTAGCCTTCGGGGGTTATGGATTTGTAAATAGTATCATCGTCAAAAGGAGTAAGCCCTGTAAAATCCTTATTCAGTTTCACGATGTTGCAATGCTGCCATCCTCCATAGATCATGTAGTATTGCCCGTCGTGATCCTTAAAAATAAACTGGTCGATGGGTTGCGCGCCGTTCTTTATTTCGTTTACCAGCGGCCTGCCCAAAAGATCTTTGAACGGCCCGGCGGGATTATCGGAAACACCAACACCTATACCGCCGATCTCTGTTTTATCATCGTGTATATCGTTCGCCCCCAAAAAGAAATAATACTTACCGCCCATCTCGGTAACAGCGGGTGCCCACATGGCTTTTTTGGCCCATTTTACTGCGGCAGTATCAATAATATCGGGATGCTTTGTCCAATGTACCAAATCCTTTGACGACCAGGCATCAAAATGCACCTGTTGCTCATAAGGTGCGGAGTAGGTAGGGTATATCCAATATTGGCCTTCAAATATTTTAGCTTCGGGGTCGGCATTCCAGCCTTGTATAACCGGATTGCCCGACATGTCGGTTTTCTTTTGAGCGATGGATGTGCCG
>CAIWRU010000064.1 GCA_903915155.1 uncultured Mucilaginibacter sp. | reverse complement strand
ACTCCTTACAAACAGGAAGAAGTTGACCTGATAAAAAACCTGAACAATAAATAACTTTTGTAGCGTATCAAAAGTATAATTACTGAAATGAAAAATAGTGCAATGGATTAAATATGGCAACGGCACAAAAAAGCGCGTTATAAAGGCAATAACATCTTTATAACGCGCTATATTCCATTTCAGAACGATTATTTACGATTGGATAAAAGCCAAAAGGTCTTTATTTATAGTTGCAGCTTCTGTTGTCGGCATACCGTGTGGGAAGCCTGGATAGGAGATCAGTTTTCCATTTTTTAAAAGCTTTACTGCTTTTGCACCCGAAATAGGAAAAGGAACGATCTGGTCATCTTCTCCATGCAGAACAAGTACCGGGATATCCACACTTTTAAGGTCTTCGGTAAAATCAGTTTCTGAAAAAGCCTTAATGCCATCATAATGTGCTTTTACTCCACCCATCATTCCCTGGCGCCACCAATTGTCTCTAATGCCCTGTGATATTTTTGCCCCATCACGGTTATATCCATAGAACGGAATTGTAAAATCCTCAAAATATTGTGCCCTGTTAAACGCAGTACCCTGGCGTATCTCATCAAATATAGCCATCGGAATGCCATCAGGGTTAGTTGCTGACTGCACCATAATAGGGGTAACAGCACTTATCAACACAACTTTGGCCACGCGGTCTTTTCCAAATTTTGCCGCATAATGTAGTTATATATGCCCTTAAAAATGGTATTATAACTGAGAATGAAATATTATAGTAATTAAAGTTTTCATGAATAAATGTTGATTTGGGTTTAGTTTGATTAAATAATAATTATTATTTGCGCATATAATTATATATGCCTTTAAATAATTTAAAGTGAGTAAATTAGTCAGTCAATTAGTCTAAACACCATTTATTTATGATTAGAAAAAGTCTGCTGTTATTGTCTGTCTCTATTTTACTGCTAAGTTATTCGTGTAAAAAAAAGGAACACACCAATCCACCGCCAAATAATAATAATACAGCCAACGATCAGCATATATCGGTATTTACCCAACACAATAACAATAACCGATCGGGGTTAAACAGCCAGGAAACCAAATTAACCACCGCTAATGTTAATGCCGGTAGCTTTAAAAAACTGTTTGCTTTAACTGTTGACGACCAGGTTTACGCGCAGCCGCTTTTGTATGGCAACTTAACTATAGCCAATGGTGAACACAATGTAGTTTTTATTGCCACTGTTAATAACACTGTATACGCTTATGATGGCGATACCGGCACGCCTTACTGGTCGAAAAATTTTACTGCACCGGGTATGCGCGCACCGAAGAACACGGACATGACAGGCGCTTGCGGCGGTAACTATAGTGATTTTAGTGGTAATATTGGTATTGTGGGCACCCCTGTAATTGATTCAGCTTCGCAAACCATATATTTTGTGGCCCGTAGCACCGATGGTTCAAACTATGTTCAGTACCTCCACGCAGTAAATGTTGTTAATGGCGCTGAACAGGCAGGTAGCCCGGTAAAAATAACTGCTACCCATGCGGGAAATGGCGATGGAAGTGTGAATAATGTTGTCTCGTTCGATCCGCAGCGCAATAATCAGCGCCCCGCATTACTGTTATTAAACGGAGTTGTTTACATAGGTTTTTCTTCGCATTGCGACTGGGGGCCATATCATGGCTGGCTACTTGGCTATAATGCAAAAACACTAGCACAGCAAATTGTATATAATGATACGCCAAATGGTTATGATGGGGGGATTTGGGAAAGCGGAATGGGCCCGGCTGCCGATGCGCAAGGTAACCTGTATGTTGTAGTAGGTAATGGATCAGTTGGCGTTAACGGCGATCCCACTTCGCCTGTAAACCGTGGCGAAAGCGCATTAAAACTAACGCCGAACGGTCCAACATTAAAAGTAAGCTCTTACTACACGCCTTACAACTATCAAGATCTCGAAAACTATGACCTTGATTATGGTTGTATGGGGGCTATGCTTGTTCCAAACTCAAATTACTATTTTACCGGTTGTAAGGATGGTAATATTTATGTGGTGAATAAAGATAACATGGGTGGTTATACCGCCGGCTCCGACCAGATTCAGCAGATCATCACCCTTGGCAGCAGCTCAAATAATCATTGCCAGCCAGCTTATTATAAAGGTTCAACAAAAGAGTTTGTATATGTTTGGCCGGAGAATGATGCATTACATGCGTTTCCGTTCGACCGCACCAGTAACACATTTAATATTAGCAACGAGATATTATCTACCGTAAGCGGCCCCACAGGCGAGAGCGGAGCGGTGTTATCAGTATCATCAAACGGGAATAAAGATGGAACAGGCATTGTTTGGGCGGCATACGCTTCAAGCGGTGATGCTAACCAGTCTACTCGCCCGGGAATATTAAGGGCTTTTGATGCCAATGACATCACTAAGGAACTTTGGAATAATACACAAACTCCCGGCGATGCGGGAGGTAATTTCGCCAAATTTTCGTCGCCTACTGTTGCTAACGGGCATGTTTACCTCCCCACGTTTTCAAACCAGGTGCTGGTTTATGGTTTAAAGCAGTAATAAATATATTGATGTGTCATTGCCGCCTTTTTCCACGAATTAGGTATATAATTCCACATCGGTTGTATTGTTAAATTTGTTTATACACAAAAACTTAATGGTTTAAATTTTGTATATAGCAAATGGTTATAATGCCATGCGTTTTTTAAGCATGCATTGTTTTTGTAAATATTTATAATATCTGCCCCTGCTATATGATGATTTCTTGTATAATTATTGATGATGATCCTGTTGTTATAGAATACCTCAAAGACTTCGCCCTTCAAACTCCGTTTCTTAATTTAATATCAACTCACCAAACTGCTGCTGATGCGTTAAAGGTGTTGGAAGATGAAAATATTCAGCTTATTTTTCTTGATATTGGCATGCCAGGTATTAACGGGATGGAATTTGCTAAGCTATTGAACGATACCAAAGGTGATGCAGTTCCGCGTATAGTTTTTATAAGCGGTTTTGATCGGTTTGCACTTGAAGGATATAATGTTAACGCTCTTGGCTATTTATTGAAGCCACCTGCTTATGAAGACTTTTTTAAGGTAGCCTATAAGGCAAGGACTTATTTCGAGAACGTTCCCAAGTTATCAGGCTCCAGAGCATATAATGAAACTGATTTTATCTTCTTGCGTGTTGAACATGACTTGGTACGCGTATATTTAAAAGACATTTTATACATAGAAGGCTTTAAGGATTACGTTAAAGTTTACACTACCGGCGGTAATATGATCAAAGCGCTGGCCACCATGAAAAATATAGAAGAAAAGTTGCCTGAAAGCTCGTTTATGCGCATCCACCGGTCGTTTATTGTCTCATTGGATAAGATAGAAAGCATACATAACAGTACGGTAAAAATAGGGAAGGCCATCATCCCGGTAACCGCCCAGTTTAAAGATAATTTCAAGAAATTTACCGATAAATGGTTTTGATCGCATAGCAGCGCCATTCATCTTTTAAAAGTATAATCCTACAAGTTCCAATGTTATGGCTGTAGAATTATTATAGGCTTTCTGTCGGCTCAAATAAACGATATGTCGAAAGTACTGTAGCTAAATGCGTTTCCATTATTTTCTTTGTTAGAACCGGTGTTCTCTACCACTTGAAAAGCAGGGTGTGTAAATTTGTAGCCCTATTGTATAAAGGGGGGAATAGTAGCTAATTGACATTTAAAATATCAATTAGTACAAATAATTTTAGCATAACTGTTGCAAATAGTCCGCGGACAAAAGGATATATTTATCCTTTTATAAACTTAGCCCAGCCTCTTTTTTAATATGCAACATAGGCACGTACACATTTTTTTATGCTTGTTACTGACGTTATATTCCACAAAAGCTATTTCGCAAGCGCGCAAAAAACATGTCGCGGTAATAGCAAAAGATGATCCGGCTTATGTGTTCAATAATCCGCCCGATGACGCCAAACCCGGTGTGTTATGGATGTGGATGGGATCGAACGTAAGCCGGGATGGTATAACAAAGGATCTTGAAGCGTTAAAAAAAGAAGGGTTTAATAGTGTAACCATGTCCACTCTGGCCGATGTCACTATGCCCTGGAGCGCGGTAATTGCAAAGTCGCCTACACCGCAGATAGTTGGCTGGACGGAACCCTGGTGGCGACTGGTACGTTTTGCTGCCGATGAGGCCCATCGCCTAAATATGAAACTCGGGATATTCAACTGCCCGGGCTACGAAGCAAGTGGCGGCCCATGGATAACCCCCGAACTATCCATGCAGGAAGTTTGCTGGAGCACAAAAAAGGTAAAAGGGAACAGCCATGTTGATGTGCAAATGCTAAGGCCGTTTGTCAACCCGCGTTCAAATATGCGCTTCCCGGTTTACAACCCGGTTACCGGCCTTGTTGAAAACCCGGCGATACCTGCGCGAAGTTCATACTACGGGGATATTGCAGTATTGGCAATGCCCGCTACGGGGATAGTAAAAAAGGATAGCATTATTAACATTTCAGATAAAATGGACCGGAACGGCAGGCTGAAATGGGATGCGCCTGCCGGTAACTGGATCATCTATCGTTTTGGTCACACCACCACCGGGGCGCTAATACAGCCCGCGCAGCCGCAGGCCACAGGTTTGGAGTGTGATAAAATGAGCGAAGCTGCGGTAAGCTTTCACATGGATCATATGATAAACGCGATAAAAAACCACCTCGGTAACCTGGTGGGTAATACGGTTAACGATGTTTATTTTGATAGTTATGAAATTGACGATGTAACCTGGACGCCAAAAATGAGAGAAGAATTTATGGCCCGGAAGGGTTATGATATCATTCCTTACCTGGCTGATTTTGCCGGGCGGTGCATTGACAGTAAAATTGATTCGGTAAAATTTGGGATCGATTTTGATAATACAGTAAGGGATCTATACCGCGATGTTTATTTTGCCACCATTGCCAAAAAATTAAAAGTGGCAAACCTGGGCTTTTTGAGCGAACCCTACGGCGGCTCGTGGCGCCCCGATGATATTATACCTCGAGTTGCCTATCCAATGGTGGAATTCTGGACGGATAAGGGCGTATATTCACCTTATGAGTTGGTACCTACACTCGCCGCTATACGCAAAACCAATACTAACCTAATACAAGCCGAAGCATTCACCGGGCAACCCGCCTATAGTAAATGGGACGAATATCCTGCATGGCTTAAGCCCATTGGCGATGAAGCCTATTGTGTGGGTGTAAACCGCATTATTATCCATCGTTTTGTACAGCAACCCTGGGACGATCGCTATCAACCCGGCGAGGCAATGGGGCAGTGGGGAACCCACTTCGACCGCACCCAAACCTGGTGGAAACCGGCAGCGGCCACCGTTCAATACTGGACACGCTGCCAGGCTCTGCTGCAATGGGGTAAATATGCGGCAAAGGATAGCGACCTGCTGGTTAGTAATGCCGCTGATAGCTTAAAAGTGCATCATACCCATCGCGCAAAAAATAGTACCGATATTTATTTTGTGGCCAACACAGCGCATTATTCAGGCTCAGCGACCTGCAGTTTTAAAGTTAGCGGGATGCAGCCCGAATTATGGGACCCCGTAACTGCCACCATGCGCAACTTGCAGCAATTTACCGATGATGGCAAACGTACATCTATCATCCTTGATTTTGATAAAGCGCAAAGCTTTTTTATCGTATTCAGGCATAAGGCTATAAAGCAGGCTTTGGCTAAAAAGCATAATTTCCCGATACAGCGACAGCTAACAGAAATAAAAGGCCATTGGCTTGTGCAGTTCGATCACCGCTGGGGCGGCCCTGAGAAACCTGTAGTTTTTGATACGCTAACTGATTGGACAACCAACACCAACAATGGCATTAAATACTTTAGCGGTACAGCCGTATATCGCATCACCTTTAATGCCACTGCCGCGACAAAAACAAGGAAGCCATTATACCTCGATCTCGGCCAGGTAAAGCATATTGCCCGTGTTATCGTCAACGGTAAAGACCTCGGCGTAATATGGACAGCACCATGGAACGTCCGCATACCTGTCGGCCTGTTAAAAAGTACAGGCAATACGTTGGTGGTAGAAGTAACTAACGTTTGGGCCAACCGTATGATAGGCGATGAACAGGAACCCGACGACTGCCAGTGGCTGCCGAACCAATATTTCTACAATAGCGGTAAATACCTGAAAGAATTTCCCGACTGGTTCCTGAAAAATCAACCCCGCCCATCAAAAGGCAGGTACACTTTTACCACCTGGAATTATTTCAGCAAGGATTCCCCGCTTATATCATCAGGTTTAATGGGGCCGGTTAGGATTATGGCGGAGGATTAAATTTTTTCGTTGTTTTTGAGTGTTCATATTTACCTGTACATCAGCTTTTTGGCATAACCTAAACAAAGCCTAAACGTACCTAAACAGTGCCCCAACAGCACCTAAACACCCCATAAACACAACCCAAACTAGCCCAAACAAACCGAAACAAACAAAAACGCAACCTATACACCCCCAAACAGCTAAATCACTTTAAAACAACAAACTAACCAACCCAAGTGTTCATCCACGTTGAACAAAAAAAACGCATACTTTAATCCTGCACCACTTTTTATACAGATGTATTTCATGTATTCATAAGTATCTTTGCCGCTTTTAAAACAGCATGTTAGACATTTTATACCGCGACGAATACCTCATTGCCATAAACAAACCGCACGGATTGCTGGTGCACCGATCGCCCATTGCTGCTGATGTCGAAGAGTTCGCCCTGCAAATATTGCGCGACCAGGTAGGGTTAAAGGTAAACCCGGTGCATCGGCTCGACAGGAAAACCGGGGGCGTGCTATTATTCGCGTTCAACAAAGATGCCGAGATTGCCATGCAGCAACAATTTATGGAGAACAGAGTAAAGAAGAAATACCTGGCCATAGTGCGCGGTCACACGCCCGACAGTGAAACCATAGATTACCAGTTGCGCAAAGAGAATGGTACTTTACAACAGGCCCTAACTAATTACATTACCTTAAAACGCGCCGAAATTGATGTGCCGTTCGGGTCACATGCCACCTCACGGTATTCGCTTATCGAGGCATCGCCCGAAACGGGGCGCATGCACCAGATACGTAAGCACATGAGCCATGTTTTTCACCCTATAATTGGCGACCGCACCCACGGATGTAACAAGCAAAACAAATTGTTTAAAGATAAGTGGGATATGACCACCATGCTGCTCCATGCATCGCAACTAAACTTTAAACACCCGGTTATCGGCGAAGAGCTTACAATTGAAGCCCCCTTGCAGGCGGAGTTTGTACGGGTAATGGATTTAATGAATTGGTAAACATATTATCAACGCGGCTGTTATTGCGTTAAATAATAGGTGTTATATTTGGTGCGAAACCAAGTAATCACCTATAAACTTATACCCCAATGGATGAACTAGAGGATTTTTCCGAGTCGATACATGAACAAAGTAATGAACACGCCCATCATATTTTGCACGAAAGCGGGGGTAAGGAGAAATGGGTGGTTTGGGTAGCCCTATCGACGGCAGTTGTTGCTGTGCTTGCTGCGATAACGGGTTTGTTGGCAGGTACCCATGCTGATGAAAGTATGCTGGCCCAGATGCAATCGTCAGACAAATGGGCTTTTTACCAGGCAAAAGGCATTAAGGCCGATATACTTAATTCATCAAACCGTATGCTGATAGCCTTGGGTAAAAAGCCCGATACTGCCGATGTTGCCAAAGCTAAAAAGGATAAGCAGGATCAGCTGGAAATAATGGCAGAAGCGAAAAGTCTCAAAAAAGAATCAGACGAGCACGTGGCCAAGCATGAAATACTTGCCCGTGGTGTAACGTTATTTCAAATAGCTATCGCTATTGGCGCTATCTCAATTATTACCAAGCGTAAAACTTTATGGCTGGTAAGTTTGGGTTTTGCAGCCATAGGCGTGTTTTTTTTATTACAAGGCGTTTTATTCTAACTATGAAGCCTCACCTAAATCCTCTCCAGCCGCGTGCCGCCTTAGCTTTAGCGGTAGCGCAAGGAGAGGACTTAAACTTCGATCTTTTGAACCCTCTCCATTGGAGAGGGCAGGGTGAGGCTAAACAGTTACTTTTATTCTAACCTATGAGAAAATCTGTTTTTGTTTTCGTATTGGCGATTGCCGGCGTTGTTAACCTTCCGTGCCGGGCACAGTTATTTAAAAAGAACGATGGTATAAGGCTGATAACTTTGGATCCCGGTCATTTTCATGCCGCACTGGTACAAAAAACCATGTACGATGGGGTTAGCCGCACCGTATATGTGTATGCCCCAAAAGGCCCCGATGTGGACGCACACCTGGCCCGTATAGATGCTTATAACGACAGGAGCAGCCACCCAACCCATTGGGCCGAGGAAGTTTATCTCGGCGCCGACTTTTTTAACCGCATGATTGCCGACAAAAAAGGCAACGTAGTGGTAATGGCCGGGAATAACCAGAACAAAACAAGCTATATAAAAAGGTCGGTAGCGGCAGGGTTTAGTGTGTTGGGTGATAAACCTATGGCTATTGATAACCAACATTTCGCATTGCTACAGGATGCTTTTAAAATAGCCGCAAAAAAGAAACTGGTGTTATATGATATCATGACCGAGCGTTACGAAATAACCAACACGCTGCAGCGTGAGTTCGCCATGATCCCCGGCATATTTGGGCAGCTGAAAAAAGGTACGCCACAGCATCCGGGGGTTGAGATGCAAAGCATTCACTATTTTTATAAATATGTTTCCGGTAGTGTATTAACCAGGCCCGATTGGTTTTTTGATACCACACAGGAGGGGGAAGGTTTGCAGGACGTCGGTGTACATTTGGTCGATCTTACGCAATGGGAATGCTTTCCTAACAAAACCATCGATTACAAAAAGGATATACAATTCAACAGCGCAAGCCATTGGGTTTCAAACATTACTTTAAGCCAGTTCAATACAGTGACAGGTTCAAATGGATTCCCTGCCTTTTTAAAGAGAAATGTAGTTCATGATACGGTGTTGCAGGTGTACGCAAATGGCATGGTGAATTATAAACTGTTTGGCGTTAATGTTAGGCTTACCGCCATGTGGGATTACAAGGCACCTGCGGGTGGCGATAATCAATATTCGGTATTACGTGGCACCAAAGCCAACCTGGTAATAAAACAGGGCCCTGACGAGAAATATATGCCTGTGCTGTACATAGCACCGGTTTCAAATAACCCGGCTTATGAAAAGGCATTATTGAATAAGGTGAGAAGTTTGAATGATAAATATCCCGGTGTTTACCTGAAAAAAGAAGGTACTATTTGGGAAGTTATTATACCAAATCTGTATAAAGATGGGCACGAAGCGCATTTCGCCAAAGTTACCGATAGCTTTTTGGGCTATTTAAAAAATGATAACATGCCCAAATGGGAGGTGCCCAATATGATAGCTAAATATTACACCACCACTACAGCTTTTGAGCTGGCCAAAAAGATTAAAAATAAATAAGCATCATCATATTACTTAAATAACTTCGCGGCTCATTCTATTAGTTACCTTTGCAGCTTGTAAGCATAGCAAATGATAAAGAAAGCACTGGAAAGTTTAAAGATAAGCGAGTTGAATGCAATGCAGCACGCTGCTTTAAATGCCGATAAAAAAAGCGACATCATATTGCTTGCACCCACTGGCTCGGGTAAAACACTTGCATTTCTATTGCCCTTATTAAGTGTGTTGGACGCAAACGTACCATTGGTACAAGCGTTGATATTAGTCCCGTCGCGCGAACTGGCTTTGCAAATTGAGCAGGTATTTAAGTCGATGGGCACCAGTTTTAAAGTGAATTGCTGTTATGGCGGCCACTCAACAAAAATTGAACGCAATAACCTGTCGCAGCCACCAGCTTTATTAATAGGCACACCTGGCCGCATCGCGCATCATTTGCGCCGCGAAAGTTTTAGTACTGATAAAATAGCGACGCTGGTATTGGATGAGTTCGACAAGTCATTGGAATTTGGTTTCCAGGAGGATATGGCCTATATCATCAGGCAATTGCCCGCTATTAAAAAGCGGGTGTTAACATCGGCTACAAAAATGGATGAAATACCGGCCTTTACCGGTGTAAAAAAGCCGGTAGAGCTGAACTTTCTTGATAACAAAGCTAACGCCCCCGATCTTAAACTAAAAGCGGTAATATCACCCGCGGCTGATAAGTTAGATACTTTATTTTCGCTTATATGCAAGATAGGGAATAAGCCCATGCTCATATTTTGCAACCACCGCGATGCTGTTGAACGCATAAGCGACCTGCTATGGAACAGGGGATTGGTACACGATATTTTTCATGGCGGCATGGAACAGGAAGATAGGGAGCGTGCGCTGCTAAAATTCAGGAACGGCAGTCACTGCATACTAATAACTACCGACCTTGCATCACGCGGGCTGGATATCCCCGAAATAGAATACGTTATACATTATCAGCTTCCGCACAACGAAGAGGCTTTCATACATCGCAACGGCCGCACAGCGCGTATGCACGCCAAAGGAACGTCGTATTTGATCTTAGAGGCTGATGAAAAATTATCTTATTTAAAACAGTCGCCTGAAATTGAAGAACTTCCTGCAAAAAACGTTATCCCACAACCAACTCCATGGGAAACTTTATATATAGCCGCCGGAAAAAAAGATAAAATAAATAAGGTTGACATTGTAGGTTTGTTATTAAAAAAAGGCAAACTGGAAAAAGAAGACTTGGGATTAATAGAAGTGTTGGATCATACATCGTATGCTGCAGTAAAAAGCAACAGGATAGTGAATGTGTTAAACCTTATAAAATCTGAAAAAATTAAAAATAAAAAAGTTAAAATTGAAGTATCAAGATAGCAGAATTAAAACGGGAATAGTATGAGCAATAACGATATTATGAAAAAACTGAGAGTAGCGATGCAGTTTACCGACGACGATATTATCGAGGTTTTAAAGCTGGCCAATTTCCGGATTACTAAAACTGAACTTGGCGCCATTTTCCGCAAGGATGATCACCCAAACTTTAAACCCTGCGGCGACCAGATACTGCGCAACTTTTTAAACGGGCTTATCATTTATAAGCGCGGCCCTAAAGATCCGGCTTAATCGTGCGAAGTCAGTTTACCCTGTACAACGTGCATTTGCCCGCTGCGTATTAATTTTTGCTGTTCGGGCGTAAATGATTCACGACCGCCAAAATCCTGTACCCAGTATTTGTGATTTTCGGCAACGCCTATTTCCTTAAATGAAGGGTTCATCAGGTTTTTGCAATGCCCTTCACTTTTTAGCCATTCATCCATCACTATATCAATAGTCGACTGGCCGAAAGCTATATTCTCGCCTACTTCAAAGCTTTTATAGCCATTGAAGTAGTAACCGCCAAATACTATACGGTCTTCCATACTCAGCCCATTTTTGCTGGTATGGCTAAAATAATTATTGTTGGCCATATCCCATGCGTGTCCTCGTGCGGTGTGTTCTAAAATATTGTTCCAGGTTAGGGGCGGGGCCGGGGCCATACGGGTAGTGCCGCAATTGCATCCGGCTGCTCTAATGCTGTTTATACGCTCTAAAAATGCACGTTTAAATTCAGCGCTGCCGCTTTTCTGGGCAAAGGTTTTTGTCCCCGCAAGAAAAGTGAAAATCAATAAGCAAAGTAATAGTATTTTCTTCATACAACCCTATGACGCTGAAAACCAGCTTTAGTTTAATCCATCCCGTTAATGTTCAAATTATTTAATGCGCCTGCGGATATTCGAGCGCCATTTCCGTTTCTTACGTTTGTAAACAAATAGGGTTGCAATGGTTATTATCGCAATCGATACAACCAATACTACAATAAGGCTATTTTTTTGGAAGAGCTTGTTTTGGAGGAGCGCCTGCTGGTGGTCAGATAGAATTTTTTTTTATGCTGTACCGAGTCGGCTACAGCAGCAAGTTTAGCATCGGAACTATGCTGTATGCTGTCATTGATGAAGTTATACCTTTTTAAAGCTATATCGGCTTTGCTGTAGTTCTTCATGTTGTTGTATAGCATCACATAGCCTAATTGTACCATAGCGGCTGTTTTGGGCTCGCGGCTGCTGTCGGCCAATTTCATGGCTTCATTTAAGTCGCGCATGGCAAGGTTATAATCTTTAATGTCGGTTTTTATACTTGCCAGTAGCAATAACGATGTAATGATATTAGGCACATCGTTTTTAATACGCGACATAGTGTTTGATTGCAGTATGAACCATTTTGCCTGGGTGTATTTTTTTTCGGAGCGATAAACCTTAGCCAGTATATCAAAGCTGGTACGTAACCCGGTAGTATCGTCGCAGCGCGAGTAAAAATGCAGGGCCTTCATCGTATAACTTATCGCTTCGTTCTCGGCTGCCAGTTTTTCTTTTTTATTGCTGATAGTATCGTAATGTAAATATTCGCCTGCTTTTTGGGCAAATTCCGCAGCTTTTGATGAATCGCTTCGCATCTGTAATAATCGCTCGGCTTTTAACGAATCATTTTGTGCCAATAAATCGGGGGTAACACCCGCAGGGACAATCATTGCAGGGGCCTTTATGTATCGTGTAGCCCTTAACGAACCGTTTGCTGATGATTGTTGCCCGAAGGTATAAGATAATACAACGGGAGTATAGGACGCAGCTTTTAATGAATCGCTAGCCGCCAAAAATGCTTTCCCTACACTATCAGGTACGATAGGCGCAGCCGATAATTTCACGGCAGTTAGGAGTGAAAAAGCAAAAATAGTAGCAAGTATCTTCATAAGTATGCTTAAATATAGCCACTTATGCTCAAATAACATGCCGTTTACGCTATTATTACCCTTAATAGCTGTAATCCTTTATATTAAATTAAATTTTGTGTTTACAACGAAAAAACCAGCCGTGGCAACTGTGTTTTATTGAAGACTTTGATATACAACATATACAACCCGGTATAGTAATTAGTACAAGTCTGCTAACGACTGTCGGTTATTGGATAACTTTTTCGTACCGGTTTATAAATTCCTTTATAAAATTCACCTTTGTTACCAGCAGGTTAAACAAGCTTATACCAATGGTGGCGCAAAGTATACCTGCCATTACATCCAGTATATAATGATGGCTTGCATATACCGCAGTAAACCAAATGCCTATCATCACTAATGCAAAAACGTACTTAACAAAGCCTAAGCGGTTTTTAAACGCGTAGTACACAACAATAACAGGGTAGGCCGAATGCAGCGACGGCATAGCCGCAAATACATTTGAACCCTTGGCGTATATGGATTTAAAAAGTTCGATATGGAAATACGCATCGAATTTTGCGAGGCCACCTGTGCTGGCCAGCTTTAATGGCTGGAACGCAAAACCATGCTGCTGCACATACCAGGGCGGTGCGGCAGGATATAGGTAATAAACTACAAACCCCAATAGGTTTACCAGTAAAAATGTTAAAGCAAAATAAAGGAATTGTCGTTTATTTTTAAAAAACAAATACGTTGCAAAGCTTAAGGGCACAGGTATCCAGCATAAATAAAACAAGCCGGTAACTATGCTTAAAAATGTGGTACCCTTTAGGGCGAAGTATTCATTGGGCGTTACGATCTTACCATCTAAGTTAATACCGAACAGATGCTTTTCAAAGCCATATAGATCGGCAATGTGGACTGGGTTGTAATTATAATTAGGGAATGCCTTCATATAATCAAAAATCACCCAGTAAAAAATGAATATGGAAAAGCCTAATATAAACTTACGCGTACCCGGTGAAGCATAGAACATGCCGTTAAATATCAGTACCAATACAAGCTGATCAGGCTTATAGCCCACCAAAAACGAGGAAAGTAATAAATACCCTGCCGATAACAGCGAAACGGTGATTGCCGATTTTAGAGTGATCTTTACGCTATTGTTGTTAATAGCATTCTTCATGCTATTTTTTTATAAAGTCCGACCTGAAAACTTTGTCCCATAAAGGCGAGCTAACACCATAACCTTTGCCGGGGTCCTGGTAATGGTGCAACATGTGGTGTTGTTTTATTTTTTTCCAAATGCTGCCTTTAAAATTAAAGTGATGTATAGCATAATGCGATATATCATAAAACAAATAGCCTAAAATAAAACCGGGGAAGAAACCGAAAATATAATTAGCGGGCAGTATGGCATTAAACAAAAAGTAAAAGCCTGTAGCCAGGGGGATGCTAACTGATGGCGGCAATACCAGCCTTTTGGCATCGCTTGGGTAATCATGGTGAACACCGTGAAATATAAAGTGCAAACGCATGGCCCACGCTTTGCCTTCGGGCACATAATGGAATACAAAGCGGTGCATAATGTATTCAACCAGTGTCCATACAAATAATCCTAGCGCGAAAAACTCAAAAAAAGTAACAATACCTAACGATAGCTCGAAAGATTTGTAAATGCAAAAACCAATAACTGGTACAAAAATAAATAAGGGCACCGTAAAGTGTACTTTCGACAACGCTTCTAAAAGGTCGCTCTTAAACATCCTTACTGAATCCTGCGAATTTGATATATAGTTCTTTTTCATGATAGCTCAGGGTTTAAAATATCCATAATTTCTCTGCCTGTTATGAAATTTGTTTTGGTCAATATTTAATTAATTGTAAGATAAACTTACCACAATTTTAAAAAAGAAATTTCGAAGTATTTATGCTTAATACAATTATTGCGAAGATATGATATTTTCCGGCGCTTGTACCCAAGTATTATTAACGAGTCTATAACTGTCGCACAATTATGATACCCGTAACGACTTCTATTGTTACTTATCCAGCTTATTCTTCTCCATTTCTTCAATAGATTTTTTCGAACCCATTAACCTGTTATAGGCTGTAATATTGGTTAATATAGCCATTATTGTTATCGGGATAGTAAATATCGACATGGTTTCAAACACATGGAATTTTATGCCCGGCACATACAGTTTGTAATCACCACCAATATATAGCGATGTTACACCGCAAAATATGGCACACAAGCCAATAGTAACCACGCGCTCGGGGCGCTGCATCAAGCCGCCGCTGCATTCAATGCCCAGGCCCTCAGCACGTGCACGCACGTAGCTTACCATCATCGATCCCATTAGCGCTATAAAGGCAAATATCGAACTTAAAAAATAATGGTGAGCAACCAGGTAATAGCATATGCCTAAAAACATGATCTGTTCACTGTACCGGTCAAGTACCGAATCATACAGCGCACCAAAGGTTGATTTCATGTTGCCAAGCCTTGCTACCTGCCCATCGAGCATATCAAACAAGCCTGCAAATAAAATCAGTGCGCCGGCCCAGCCTATATAGGTAAGGTCGCCACGATTGCCTTTTTCTCCGCCTATAATAAATATTACGGCAACGCCTACATTAAGTACAAACCCTATGGTAGTAACTGCATTAGGGGTGAGCCCTAATTTAATAAGCACTTTAACAAAAGGATCAATTACTTTGTAAATACCTAACTGAAGGCTTTTACGTACGGTTTGCTGTTGTTCCATTTAGTTTTATAGTGGGATTAACAAATATAATTAAAAATCGAATTGAACTAATGTACGTATGCCCCACTTAGCCACCTCTGGATTATCCAGGTAAGTGAAACGCCTAACCAGGTCGATACGTACGAATTTAAAAATATTTTCAATACCAACGCTACCTTCAATGTAAGGCGTTTTGCCCAAAGCATAGGTAATTGGCCGTCCGTCATCTGCAACCGGGTACTGGTATAAGTTAGGGTGCAGGCCAGGATTATTCTGATTGCTAACACCGCCCCATATTCCCTTAAACGATGCAACTTCGCGCCATTTTAGTTTATTGAATAACGGTATCTTGTTAAAAAAGAAACCCTGGAAGTGCTGATCGATGTTCACGCTGGCATACCTATCACTTACGAACTCTAAAAAGTTCATCAGGTTATATGAATACAGGTCATACGCATAAGTTTGGTTGGCCCGGAAAATATTTAACAGCGGATAAGGTATCTGCCCGAATATTTTCCCTCCCTCGGCCCTTACATCAGCAAAACCTAATTGCGATAAATAGAAGCGTTTATCAATCTGCGCGTGCAGTTTTTCATATTGATAACTGCTGTTGAATACATCTTTTAAACCTTGGGTATAGCTTAATGAAAACGCCGGATATTTATTAGGGATCGGGGTGCGATATATTTTTCCCTGGTAAAATTGCTCGTTTGGTGCATACCTTAAATTTAACGATGCTTCGGTAGTAGTAAGGTCGTTAACCGTATTGGGCAATTGATTTACAGTGTTATTAAAATACAACGAGCCGGCTGGTGATTGTGTACGGTTTGAAAAAGTCAGTTCGTATGAAAAGTGGCTGTAATATTCGTGTTTATAAACCAAGTTATAAAAGGTATTGTACAGGTATTTATCGTTTTCGCCACGCTTAAATGAAAGCAAGAAGTTGTCTTCTGCCACAAACTGCAGGTTTTCGCCCGGTATGGTCACATCTTTTTGCACACTTGCCCTGATGTAATTTTGCGGGAATTTATAGATGGATTTATCATTAAGCGAAAAGGTAGCGCTTTCAAAATATTTCCATTTCTCATCTTTAAAACCATATGCGGCATAGGTTTCAAAATAATAGCGCTTGCTCAGTTCGGGTGTAGTACGCCCGCCAACCCTTAGCCTGAACCCTTCAACTGGGTTGAAGCTGTAAAATGTATTAGCCGGGCCAACCTCGAAAGGGCCAAAACCTTTATACCCTGCAAGCAGCAATGTAGCTATATCCATAGTGCGCTTGAATGAGGGCATATTGCGCAGGCTATCAGTGTTTTTATAAACCTTTGATTCGGCAGTGGTAAGCGTATCCAACCTGTTTTGCGACCAAAACTGGTCGTTTCGGTGGGCAGCGTCGTCTGATGTCCGGGTTTCCTGGTTCTCGTACGTGGTGTCGGGATGCGCCAGATTCACTGCATAGCTGCCAAATGTACGCGTCCGTATACCAAATAAACCGCCGTTCTTCTTTTTATTAAGGCCGAAGTCGGCGAGTATAGTGCTTTTGCTTAAATGATAACGTTGATCCGGATTTTGTTCAAAATCCAGGTTAATGGTCATCGTTTTAACAAAATTAAGGTTGATATTTTTATTGACGTATAGTTTAGCATGTTGCACCGCGTAATGGCCGTCGAGTGTAATATAAATTTTCCCTTCAAACAGCAGGTCTTCGGTATTCCTTGGTGTAAAACTTAATTCAACAACCTTGGCATTGTTTATAACTACTGTATCGGTAATAAAAAACTTGTAAAGGGTAGGCGAGCCATCAGCAATAGGGCTTAGAAAGTTATTAAGCAATAAGTTTATGCTGTTTTGATAAATATCAATATCGGCATACATATGCTTAAAATACTGGCTAATACCTTCGGCATCAACCGCTGGCCCAAAATCAACCTTTTTTTCACCTAATACCGTTGTTTTTGTTTTTTCGGGATTCTTACGATAATAAACCTGGGCCAGTTTTTCATCAAGGTAAACAGGCAGCAATGATTTTCCCGGGACAGTTGTACTATCGCGGTTATCAATAACAAACTTGTATTTCCTGAAGAATTTTTTGTCTGCCAGTTTATCTGATACATTGGCAAATGAAAACATCATTTTATCATATTCCTTGTATTCAACAAAATCATAGGCTTCGGGCCTGTTTTGTTTTTTATGGGCGATAACCTGGCGTATCAATTCAACGGCGGGATTGTCTTTGTTACGATATTTCGGTTTTTTACCTGACTTTATCGTTACTTCGTTAAGTTGCTGAGCTTGAGGGAATAGTTTTACATTCACTACCTGGGTTTGCCCGGGCGTAATAGCCAGTGTAGCATCTTTGTAACCAACAAATGATATTTTTATATGATCAACCGGCTTATTGGTAGTGATGGAATACTTGCCATGCTCGTCGGTATTCATGCCTACCTGGGTGCCTGCAAATACTACTGTTACGTAACCAAGCGGCTGTTTTGTGCCCGCATCAGTCACTGTACCGCTAACAACAGTATTTTGTGCAAATACCAAAGTTGTAACCAGCAGAAAGAATGCTAAGACAAATAATTTTTTGTATAAATATTTAAAATCCATGTACTTTAATGCAATTGTGCAAATACGATTTTGTTGTAACGCAAACGCCAATAAATACCAAAAGGTATGTTGCGTATTGTATCTAACAAAATCATTACAATAAGTGGGCCTAATTAATTATTAACCTGTTAGAACCAACCTGAGCTACGTTGTTACTTCGCCAGCAGTTTTTTACTTTTTGGTTAATGAAAAGCCTTATTACTTATTTCGGTTGCAAATTAATTAATCGTTTGATTAATTTTGCATGGGTATTAAAATAAGTGTCGATAAAATGTAGTAGAAAGGTCAAAAAAACAGGTTATATACTTAATATACTTGTAATATTAAGCTCCAAAAAGCTTAAATATTACAATTGCCTGTAGTAAAATATTGGCATAAATACCTGCTAATACGTCATCGGCCATTACCCCCCAGCCGCCGGGAAGCTTTTCCAACCGTTTTATAAAAAGGGGTTTCGTAATATCAAAAAAGCGGAACAAGATAAGTGCGCACAGCACATATTTTAAATTAACAGGTATAAAAAGCAGGCTTATACACATGCCTGCAACTTCATCAATTACAACCTGCTGGTGGTCTTTGCCCCAGATCGGTTCAACCTTGTTGCCGGCCCAAACCCCTATAAAAGTTATAGCCACTGTAATTATTACAGCGGCTATAACAGGTGGATAGCCACCGGCCCAGGCGAAATACCAGCAAATACAACAGGCAACAGCAGCTACTGTCCCGGCGCCTTTGCCTATATAACCTATGCCCAGGCTGGTGGCAATAAGTTTAAAAAATTGCATTACTTATTATAAAGTATCAACCAGCTCCTGGTAATAATCCAAACCAAGATGGGTGATCAAATCTTCGCCCATCAAATGGCGTAAAGTGTTTTGCAATTTCATTAACTGTTTAAATATATCATTCTCTGCAGGCAGGCCCGGTGCAGTTTGCGGCGATTTAAGGTAGAATGATAACCATTCTTGTATACCGCTCATGTTAGCACGTTTTGCCAGGTCGATGAATAAAGCCAAATCAAGCGCGATAGGGGCGGCAAGTATTGAATCGCGACAAAGGAAATTGATCTTTATCTGCATTTTGTAACCTAACCAACCGAAGATGTCAATGTTATCCCAGCTTTCTTTGTTATCGCCATGCGGAGGGTAGTAGTTGATGCGTATCTTGTGGTAAAGATCGCCGTATAATTCAGGGTTATCTTCAGGCTTCAAAATATCTTCCAATACACCCAATTTCGAAACCTCTTTTGTTTTGAAGTTATCAGGATCGTCCAATACCAAACCATCGCGGTTACCCAGTATGTTGGTCGAGAACCAGCCCGATACGCCCAATGAACGTGCGGCTAAGCCCGGTGCCAAAATAGTTTTCATTAAGGTTTGGCCGGTTTTAAAGTCTTTACCGGCTATAGGGGTTTCGGTTAACTTAGCAAGTTCAATTAATGCCGGGGTGTCAACTGTTAAGTTAGGGGCGCCGTTTACATAAGGTACGCCCAATTTTAAAGCAGCGTAAGCATATATCATACTTGGCGATATCAGCTTATCATCATCTATCAAAGCTTGCTCAAAATTTGCAAGCGTTTCATGAATTTCCGATACCTCATAATATATTTCAGTTGACCCGCACCAGATAACAACTACACGGTCGCAGTCATTTTTAGTCTTAAAATCCTCAATATCCTTCATTACGGCTTGGGCAAGCTCATAACGTGTGCCTTCCTTTACGTGGGTAGCAGTAAGGTTTTTCGCATAGTTTTGGTCAAAGGCCGCTTTCATCGGTACAATGCTTTCAAGCTCGGCTTTAACCGAATTTAGCAAACCTAACTCAAGCACCTTGGCGTTAACTGCCGATTCATAAACGTTATCAGTATAAACATCCCATCCACCAAAAACAATATCATTAAGGTCGGCAATCGGCACAAATTCTTTTATCTTGGGGTTACGGTTTTCCGTTCTTTTTCCTAAACGGATGCTTCCCATTTGTGTAAGGGAGCCTATTGGTTGCGATAATCCTTTTTTTACAGCTTCAACACCGGCGATCATTGTAGTGGCTACAGCTCCTAAGCCGGGGATCAAAATGCCGAGTTTACCTTTAGCAGGCTGGATGTTTGTTTTCATTTACTTTGTTTTAATTTTAACGTATTATGGCTACAGCCATTTATTTGTTTTGTACCAGTTAAGTGTTTCATTTAAACCGGCCTCGAGGTCAAAAAGGGGATAATAACCAAGGTCGTATTTTGCCTTATCAATTTCGCAAAACCAATTAACCGCCATCAGCTCTTTCAGCTTTTCTAAATTAAGCACGGCGGCTTTGTTGCTCAAATAACTGATTTTTTCAGCGGTCGAAGCAATTAATTTTACAAAAATTACAGGCAGATGAAATTTAACGGTTTTCAAATTTAGTACATTTTTAGCAATAACTGCCAATTCGTACCTGCTGTAAAAATTCCCGTCCGACAGGTTGTAGGTACCTTGATTGCAGTTATACAGGGCTTTAATGCTTATCCTGGCCAAATCCTTTACATATATAAAACTTAATTTTTGTTCAATATTGCCAATGTATGGCTCAATGCCATTTTTTAATTGCTTAAAAAAAATAAATATGTCTT
>CAIWRU010000063.1 GCA_903915155.1 uncultured Mucilaginibacter sp. | reverse complement strand
TGCTGAATATGAAACAGTATTAACCATATTCAGGATTATAGAAACATGTCTGGTGTTGTACCTGCTTTTACGTTCGATATTTTGCGCCTGTTTTATAGTTGATGACGACTCAAAACCCATTGAATCATTGAAACAAAGTTTTGATGCAACCAAGGATAACTTTTTTAAAACACTGGGGATGTTCTTGGTAATAGTAGCAATAGTGGTAATTGGTGTATTACTTATCCATATAATAGAAGATGTTTTGGATATTGATGAAGACAATAGTCCTTACCTGGCAAATTTACTTTATTATGGTTGGGTTATATTTGCATTTCCCGTTGTACAAGTACTTATCATAGCTACCTATAGGAAATTGGTGTACAGTCACAGAGATGTGGATGACGACATAGCGGAAACGAATTGATGATATGGGTTTAAAAGCCGGATTAAGCAAACTATTTGCCATACTGGTTAACAGGCAATTAAATACGCTCCGCAAAAATGCGCCTGTTTTGCAGCAAAACACCCTCCTGAAACTCATTGAGCAGGCCAAAAACACCGAGTTTGGCAAAGCGCATAGTTTTTCGGCAATAAAAAATTACGAGGATTTTAAAACAAACGTGCCTATTCGCGATTACGAGGAGCTTCGCCCCTATATTGAGCGTGTAACCAATGGCGAAGAAAACATACTGTGGCCGGGTAAGCCGCTTTATTTAACCAAAACATCGGGCACAACATCGGGTGTAAAATATATCCCTATATCAAAAGAAAGTATGCCGGGGCATGTGCTTTCGGCACGCAACGCCCTATTGAGCTACATTTATGAAACCGGCAATGCTGATTTTTTGGATGGTAAACTTATCTTTTTGCAGGGCAGCCCGGTGTTAAACAAAAAAGCGGGTATAGAAACGGGCAGGCTATCGGGTATTGTGGCGCACCATGTGCCGGGATATTTACAAAAGAACCGGATGCCATCGTACAAAATAAATTGTATTGAGGACTGGGAAGAAAAGGTTGACGCTATTGTGGGTGAAACCATAAATGAGGATATGCGCCTCATCTCAGGCATACCGCCGTGGTGCCAGATGTATTTCGACAGGCTTACCGCGAAAAGCGGCGGCAAAAAGATTAAGGACATTTTCCCAAACTTTAAGCTGTTTGTTTACGGCGGTGTAAATTATGAGCCTTACCGCGCAAAAATCGAGGAAAGCATCGGCTTCGGTATTGATACCATTGAAACCTACCCGGCTTCGGAAGGCTTTATCGCTTTCCAGGATTCACAGAAAGAAAAGAGCCTGTTGCTACAGGTTGACTCAGGGATGTTTTACGAATTTATCCCGGCTGATGAATATTTTAATGAGAATCCAACACGCATCAGCCTAAAAGACATCGAACTAAATAAAAATTACGCGCTGATATTGAACACCAATGCCGGCTTATGGGGTTACAGTTTAGGCGATACGGTGAAGTTTGTATCGAAAAATCCTTATAAGATACTAGTTACGGGGCGTATAAAGCATTTTATATCGGCCTTTGGCGAACATGTAATAGGCGAAGAAGTGGAACATGCCCTAATGAGTGTTGCCAATGAGGAAGGCATTGATGTGGTTGAATTTACGGTAGCACCGCAGGTAAATCCACCTGTCGGTGAATTGCCTTACCATGAATGGTTTATTGAATTTGGTACCGAGCCGAAAGATGTTAACGCATTCGGACAAAAAGTGGACAAAGCGCTGCAGCAAAAAAACATTTACTATTTTGACCTGATAGAGGGTAACATTTTACAACCTTTGATCGTCAGAAGCTTGAAAAAGGATACCTTTATAAATTATATGCGCGCGCAGGGTAAGCTGGGCGGGCAAAATAAGGTTCCGAGGCTGGCGAATGACCGGAAAATTGCAGATGGACTGATGAGTTATATCAAATGATTGTATGAGAGTTTTTATTTTTTGTTCTATTCTCTTTATTTTCCCGTTGTGTTTATGCGCCCAAAAACACTCAGCAACAAAAATAGACGGCAATAACTATTATGAATACATGGCCGAAAACACAAAACCGCCTTTAAAGGGTGGGATTGTTAACATGAACTGGCTAAGGCCTGCCGATGTTATACCTATTATAAAAGATGAGATGCATAAAGCAGGTTATGGATCGCTAAAAATAAATTATAATTATAAGTTACCTGCTGATAAGGTTTTACGTATAACGGTATATTCGGAAAAGGAAAGCATAGGATTTTATTATATTGATACCCATAGGGCTACACCTTTAAAAAGTGACAGAAAGAACCCGGGGCTTTATTTAAAAGATGTGGCGCAATTAGATGTATTACCAAAAAACATCTTCCCGTTGAATGAAAACGTATATTGGTATGAATATACTGATGTAAAGAGGGATGACCGCTACTTAGTGACAAAAAAGATAATAGAAAACATATTACGACAGGATATAAGGGCGTATTTAATAAAATATAAACATTAAACTTTAGGTTTGAATATTAGAAAAAACATAGCTATTCTTGGTTCTACCGGCAGCATAGGTACGCAGGCACTGGAGGTTATCGGAGCAAATCCCGGGCTTTTCAGGGCTTTTATGCTTACCGCACAAAGTAGCGCCGATTTGCTGATATCGCAGGCACTACAGTTTGATCCGGCTTATGTGGTTATTTGCGATCATACTAAATACCATTATGTAAAAGAAGCGCTGGCGCATACCAATGTTAAAGTATTAGCCGGAATTGAGGCCATTACCGAAACTGTTACACATACTGACATCCACACCGTTTTAACCGCAATGGTTGGTTTTGCGGGCCTTGAGCCTACTATAGCCGCCGTAGAAGCAGGGAAAGACATCGCGTTAGCGAATAAAGAAACATTGGTTGTTGCAGGTGAACTGGTAACCGGGTTAGCAAAAAAACATGGTGTTAAAATATTGCCGGTTGATTCAGAACATTCAGCTATTTTTCAGTGCCTGGCGGGTGAAGAAAACAACGTGGTTGAAAAAATAATACTTACAGCCTCGGGCGGGCCATTCAGGGGGAAAGACCTCGACTTCCTGAGTCGTGTAGTGCGTGAGGACGCTTTAAAACACCCCAACTGGGTAATGGGCGCTAAGATCACCATTGATTCGGCTACGCTAATGAATAAGGGATTGGAAGTGATAGAAGCTAAATGGCTATTCGGGCTTACTGCTGAGCAAATAGAAGTTATTGTTCACCCGCAATCCATCATACATTCAATGGTGCAGTTTGAGGATGGATCGATAAAAGCGCAAATGGGCTTGCCCGATATGAAATTGCCTATACAGTATGCTTTTACTTATCCCCATCGTTTGAAAAACGATTTTAAAAGGTTCGATTTTACGAATTATCCGAACCTTACTTTTGAAAAACCCGACACCAAAACTTTTCGTAACCTTGCGATAGCTTTTGAAGCATTGAACCGGGGCGGCAATATGCCCTGCATCGTAAACGCGGCAAATGAAGTTGCGGTTAAAGGCTTTTTAAACAACAACATAAGCTTTTTAGCCATGAGCGATATTGTGGAAACCTGCATGCAAAAAATAACCTATAAGGCGCAACCGCTGCTTGATGATTATTTGAATACTGACAAAGAAACACGCATATTTGCGCAAAATTTAATAGAACAAATGCCGTTAAAGGCAGTACAAATTTGATATATATATAACTAAATAATGAGTATAGTAATAATGGTTGGCCAGTTAATACTGGGGCTTTCGATCCTGGTGATTTTACACGAACTGGGCCACTTTTTAGCCGCAAGGGCGTTTGGAATTAAAGTAGAGAAATTTTACCTATTTTTTGACGCATGGAACTTTAGCTTGTTCAAATTCACTTATAAAGGTGTTGAATATGGTATAGGCTGGCTGCCTTTGGGTGGCTATGTAAAGATAGCCGGCATGATAGATGAATCAATGGATACCGAGCAACTTGAAGGCCCGCCGCAGCCGTGGGAATTCCGTTCAAAACCTGCATGGCAGCGCCTTATTGTAATGCTGGCGGGCATTTTTGTAAATATTGTACTGGGCATATTTATATTCTGGATGCTTACCCTTAAACAGGGCGAGAGCTATACCCCTTTGGCCAACATAAAATATGGCATTGTCCCCGGTAAAATAGGAATGAAAATAGGCCTTAAGGCAGGCGACCAGATTTACGCTGTAAACGGCAAACCGCTTACAAAATTTGAGGACTTGGTGAGCTCAAACGTGCTGCTGAACAACAGTGTATTGAATATCCACCGTGGCACTAAAGATACCAGCGTTGCCATACCTAAAACTATTTTAAACGATATTTCGGACCAGGGTATTGATGAATTTATTAACCGGGTGCCACGTAGCACTTATTCCATTGATTCGGTATTTGGTGGTGCGAAAAAAGCCGGGATAGTAAAGGGCGATAGTATAATGACCGTAAATAATCGAACTGTACAATTTTACGACCAGCTGCACGATTTGCTTGATAGCAATAAAAATAAACAGGTAGCTATAACCCTAATGCGTAATAAAACCGTGTTAAACTTAAATGCCATGGTCGACAAGGACGGTCATATAGGTTTTACAAGGCCAAAAGACGAACTTTTTCCTAAACAGGATACTATAAAATATGGTTTCTTCGCTGCGCTGCCGATTGGGGCATCGAGGGCATGGGGAACTTTCACCGATGATGCAAAAGGTATAGCTAAAATATTCACAGGCGATGTTAAGTTTAGCAAGGCTGTTAGCGGCCCTGTGGCAATAGCCGGCATGTTTGGCAGCCAGATAGACTGGATACGTTTTTGGGGCCTTGTAGGGGTACTATCAATGGTGTTGGCGCTTACCAACCTGCTGCCTATTCCGACGTTAGATGGCGGGCACTCATTATTCCTGCTTATCGAGATGATAAAAGGCAAACCGCTTAGCGATAAGTTCCTTGAACGCTCCCAAATTGTTGGCTTTGTGTTACTGATAACACTAATGATATTTGTGTTTGGCAATGATATTTTCAAGCTGATAATGAAGCATTAAAAGTTAAAGCTTATAAAACAAAGAAGGCCGTTCAAAACTGAACGGCCTTCTTTGTTTAGTTTAGTATTCAATTATTAAACTACTTCGCTATCGCTTACTGCGGCGAACATGGGTGGCTGTTTCTTAAAGATCGCGGCGCCGATAAGAGAGATTATCGTACCCATTACAAGTGAACCTATAAATGCTGATATTGTCAGAAATCCCACCGTTGTGAACGACATGGCCATGTTTATCTGGTCATCGGTCAGGTTTCCCTTTGCTTCAAGCTTTGCCTTTGAGCTGTCAACTATTTGTTGGAACATCTGCGGGCTTAAAACCGTCCAATATATGTATATAAACAATGTAGCTAAGATCGCAGTAATTACGGTATATTTAAATCCCGCCAAGAAGCCTTGTCCGAAAGTTAAATATCCATTTAGCTGGTCTCTGTATTCCTTTTGGCAGAGGAACATGAAGCCAATGTAAGGAAGAAAAGTAATAAATTTGATCCCTGAATTTGGATCTATATTCAATAACTGGAATGCGTAAGTAAGAATTATGCTTACAACAATGTAAAAAAGCGACCATTTGATGACCAACTTATTTGAGCTGAGTACTGTGTTTTCCATGTGAATTTGGTTTATAATTAGTTAAAGTTAATAAATTACTGATACAGTGCTATATTAAACTAAAAAAATTAAAACCCGAATTAAGCGAGAGTATTATCTTCAGTTACCCTTTCAATAATATATGGTGGTTCCTTTTTAAATATCGCTGCAAAAACAACAGCTATTGCAAACAGGAATATAATATTGGTAATATAATCCTGCACTATGCTAAAAACGCCAGGCGTGGCTACAAATTCCTTCTTCAGTTCAGTAAGCTGGTTGTTTATTTCAGTTTGGCTCGCCCCGCCTATCTTTAGTTGCTCAGCCCTCACATTTATCATTACGGCCTGGGTTTTTTGGGCCATGTCGGGTTCTATCAGTTTAGCAAAAATAAGGTCGCGCCCTACGGTTAGTATGCCATAGCATACCATAAACATGATGAATATTGCTGTAACTGATTGTTTAAAGCCCCAATAACCACCCTGGCTTTTTCGCATATCGATGCAAAAAAAAGAAGTTAGGATGATAGGGACAAGTATGGAAAAGAAATATGGCCCGGTTATAATGAGCCACGAAGTTTTAGTAAGTGCTGTTATTAAATAGTACGAAAATATACCCGATGCCAGTAAAACAACGCCCAGTATCACACCTTTAATTATCGCGTTTGTTCTTAGCTCCTTGTTAATGTTGTTTTGTGTCGGCATTAAAAATTAATTAAAATTAATCAGTATTTCCAGCACGGCCATATCAAACTCAGGCACTACTGATGCTTCAGCTATTGCATCCAAAGCTTCATCAGACGGGTCTATATCCTGAAAAAAGCACATCATAGGGTAAAACAGCTCGTATAATTCCGAATCTTCGGGCAGGGTTTGGGCAACTTTGCTTATTTCTGTTGCAGAGCTTTCGAGCAGTATTTGGTTTTCGATAACAGGTTCGTAAATAC
>CAIWRU010000062.1 GCA_903915155.1 uncultured Mucilaginibacter sp. | reverse complement strand
CTAATAATGAACCCGGGGAATGGAGGGGAATAAAAGTTAAAAGAGGACAATTAATAACAGGTAGAAAATCAATAAATGAAAATACTGGAATAAGTGAGCAAACGATAAGGACTTGTTTAACCCGTTTAGAAAAGACTCAAGAAATAACCATCCAATCAACCAACCAATATAGTATAATAACTATCTGTAAATATGATGAATATCAACCATTAAAAAACGGATCATCATGATGAATGCTAAAAGATCTTCTGCTATAAACTTGTCGCGCTATATGTTGTTGGTTCCCGCCGTTATAGCGCTGCTGTTGGTTTTCACTGTTTCGAAAGCAGAACTAAATAGCGTTAAAAAAGGCGGCGTAAAAATGTTAAATGCGCTAAAGCTCGAGGTAAGTAAAATGAGCATGAATGCTTCTCCGGTACACAAAGATGCCCCCTTGCTAAATGCGGTTAGCGGGTATTCCATTCAACCCGATACATCGCATCAGGCTTTGCTTACACTTATCGATACGGTAAAAAAGAACCAGCCCGACTTGCCGCTCTACATTAACGGGGTAAAAGCAGACCAAAAAGGTTTGGCCAATATAAACCCCGAAGACATAGCCAAAATGATAGTCTATCGCGATAGCAAAGCTAAAACGGATGACCCGGAAAAGGCCGGTTACATATCGGTAGTAACCAAGGGCAATGAAAATTCGGAAGCAGTAACTGCCCTGAACGAAAAAATGCGCAAACAGTTCGGCGTAATGGTGCTTAATACCCTTAACAACTCAGTTTGGGCGGTGGGCAAGCCAATAGGGGTAACCAGCGTTAAAGTTAACGGCATGACTATTCAACCGCTTACACTTAATGTTAATACTTCCGAATTAAGTGATATTACCGTTAGCGGGAAAAAAATAATCAATGTCAGGATAAATGGTGATACCGTATGGAGAACCGGAGCGCCAGGGTCCTTAGATTACATGATAAAATCAGACTCACTATATGGCATTAAAAGGGTTTTTGTCGACGGACATACCATACGCGTAACTCAGCACAACCGGGATTCATTGGTGCGTGCGATGAGTAGGCTTATAGTTAAAGCCGATGGCACAATATTAAGGACGGATTCGTTATTGGCGGCGAAGAGGGGGCTAACTGTAAATGCTGACGGAAGCGTAACAAGGATAGATACAGTATATGGCTTGGGTGTAGTTGGGGTCAAAGATAACAGGCCGGTATATGGCTTAACTAAGACCTTGCATCGTGCTTCACCATTGACCGGACTTAGTGTTAACAAAGTTTACACTTTTCCTCGTAATAGTTTATCAGCAGGCCCGATAAACTTTACCGATAAACTGATCATCATCGATGGCAAAGAAGCAACACCAAAGCAACTAAAAAAGCTTTCGCTCCAACAAATACAAAGCATCGACAATTTAAGCGGACAGCCTGCCAAAGTCCAATATGGTGATAAAGGGAAAAACGGTGTACTGATAATAACTACCAAAAAGTAACGATGCTCGCAAACCTTTGACAACTTTCCAAAGTTGTCAAAGCTAACCCGGCTTTAACTTACTTAGACAAAACAATCTAACTTTGTGCCGGTTAAACCCTAAAACAAAGTAACATGCAAAAGTCTGGTTCTGATAACGTCCCGTTCATAATTAGTATAGGTATAACCTTAGCCATAGGTGGGGTGGCCAGCTTTTTTACGATATCACAAATCAGCAGCTGGTATATTTACTTGCACAGACCATCATTTAACCCGCCCAACTGGCTTTTTGGTCCGGTATGGACAGCGCTTTACATCGCTATAGGCATTGCAGCCGCCTTGGTATGGCAGCGCAGGCAACAGGCTGCACACTTTACAACTGCCTGTCGCATTTATGTGCTTCAGTTGGTATTGAATTTTTCCTGGTCCATTGTGTTTTTTGGTATGCACCAAATAGGGGCGGCATTAGCAGTTATTATGGCGCTTTTGGTTTGCATTATCATCAACATAGTGGCATTTGGCAAAATAAGCAAAGCGGCGGCTTGGTT
>CAIWRU010000061.1 GCA_903915155.1 uncultured Mucilaginibacter sp. | reverse complement strand
TTCCGATTGAAGTAAATATGAATGGCACCGATTTTATACCATGGTTAATAAGTAAATTTAAGGATAAGTCGTTCCTGGTATTTGGTTCAACCCTGGCAAAAGTAACCAAGTTTAAAGAGAAGCTTAGCGACTACAATATATTGCATACACTTGATGGGTTTAACGATTACCAGCAATATATTGATGTTACCGAAAAATACCCCGCCAATGTAATATTGCTGGGTATGGGGATGCCTAAGCAGGAAATATTATCATCAAAAATAAAATCGGCTGCCGTGATAATTAACGGCGGCGCGATAGTGGACTATATTGCCGGGGCAAAAACCAGGGCCCCGCGTGTTTTTATTTTATTAAATGCGGAATGGGTTTATCGCATGTTTTACGAACCTAAAAGGCTATTAAAACGGTATACAGATGGTATGGCCCTAATGGGCCAGGTATATTTAACAAATACAGATGATAAGAAGGCTATTTAATAAAGCAAATACAATAAAAACAAAAGTATTATCGAACAAGGACTCGCGAGAGTTATTGGTCGATTCTTCTTTAGCCTTTTCTGTACGGGTAGGTTCGGCAATTGCAGCATTTATAATGAATGTGGTTGTGGCCCGCTATTTAGGTATTGATTCGTCGGGTTTCTTTTTTCTTGCTTTAAGTGTTATTACCATAGTTGCAACGGTGGTAAGGTTTGGCGCCGATAATGTGGTGCTGAGGTTTGTAGGCGTTTATTCTACCGAAGATAAATGGGCCGGGGTGCGGGGCATTGTGTATCACATCTCCAAATTAATTTTAATAATATCAGTTGTTGTTACTGCTTTAATATTATTTTTTGCGAAGGATATATCGGTACTGGTATTTAAAAAAATACAACTTGAACCCCCTTTATTCTGGATAGCCTTATCTATTCCGTGCATAGCGGTTTCAACAATAATTGCTATGGGCTTGCAGGGGTTAAAAAAAGTGCTGTATTCGGTTTCCATACAAAACGTTTTTATCCCGGTTTTTTTAATAGTGCTCATATTGGTAATGAAACCCGCGACAGCCGGGAAAATGTCGTTACTGTATTTTGAGGCATCATTAGTTACTTTAATTATATCAATAGTTTTATGGTTTAGGTTTGTCCCGAAGGGGGCAATGGAATTCGACCAAAAATTAATTATTGCGAGTTGCACCCCCTTGTGGGTGGTTGCTATTTTACAGCAGGCTATGCAGTGGGGCGGCCAGTTTATAGCAGGTATTTATTGCCAGCCACAGGTTTTAGGGCAACTGGCGGTGGCCCAACGCACTTCTATGCTCATATCGTTTATCGGCATAGCTATAAATTTGGTAAGCGCCCCTAAATTCGCGTCGTTTTATAGCCAGGGCAAAATGCAGGAATTAAAACGCTACAGTATAAATACCACCCGCATAATGATATTTTTTGCCACACCGCTATTAGCATTCATCTATATATTCCCCAATTTTATATTATTGATATTTGGCAAGGGTTTTACCGGTGGCGCGTGGATGTTGCGTATACTTTCAACAGGGCAGTATATCAACGTAATAACAGGTTCGGTGGGCTATCTTTTAATGATGAGCGGGCATGGCAAGGAGTTCAGGAACATAAATATAATAAGCGGTGTTATTTCAATAGTTTTAAATTTAACGCTGGTGAGGTTTTACGGGGGCGTGGGAGCCGCAATAGCCATAGCGGTGTCGGTAGCTATACAAAATATACTTGCTGTTAACATGGTTGAAAAAAAGCTTGGGTTTAATACCTTAAAAGTGCTTACACTTGGTAAAAGAAATAAAAAATGATCCTTTTATTCAAAATACTCAATCACCTGAAAAAGCGTATAACAACTGTTTTTTTTGCCATCAGGTATTTGCCGTTTGTTAAGTTAAGCATAGCTAATAACACGGTGGAAGGTGACGTTATTGTTAAGCCATTTTTTATTAAGGGATCAGCAAAAAACCTACAAATTATTTTAAAAAGGAACGTATTGTTAAAACACAGTTCGGTTATACAAGGCAGCGGCACGCTTGTTATTGATGATAACTCCTATATAAGCTCATATTGCGTTATTGGGGTAAACGAACGCATTACCATAGGCAAAAATGTAATGATAGCCGATGCTGTAAGCTTACGCGATACCAGCCACAACTTTAGCCGTACCGATATCCCTATGAAAAACCAGGGCTTCTCGACAGCCCCAATAACTATAGAAGATGATGTGTGGATAGGCCATGGTTGTGTGGTAACAAAAGGCGTAACTATCGGGAAAGGCGCTATAATAGCGTCAAACGCGGTGGTTACAAAAGATGTGCCCCCGCTTGCAATTATGGGTGGCATACCCGCAAAAATTATCAAATACCGCGAACCGGGTTTATCTGCCTAAATTTTTAATAATCAAACAATTACCACGTACTATACGTATAGTATATATTGCCTAATA
>CAIWRU010000060.1 GCA_903915155.1 uncultured Mucilaginibacter sp. | reverse complement strand
CAATTAATATTTCTTCGTATTGTTTTTAAACAGTTGCTAAAGAACTATTTCTACTTCTTTCCTTTATTATCAGCCTGCAAAATATTCAAGCTCATCATTTCCTTCATAGTTTGATGCATAGCATCTGTTGAGCCATCAAGGAATATTACGTTACCCTGCGAGTTCTCGGCAAAATGCTTGATGGATTCCGTCCACATAGTAAACAGGATAACCGAAGTATCCATATGCGCTTTTTCCATTTCCTGCGCGGCAACACTCATACCTTTGGCCACTTCCTGGCGGAACAAAGCCACACCCTGCCCGCGCAACTGTGATGCCTGGCGCTCAGCCTCAGCCGAAATCTTTATAGCATTACCTTCCGCCTCAGCAGCTTTGGTTTTGGTGATGAGTAAAGCCTGTCCCTCATTTTCAGCTGCAGCCTTCAGGTTATTTGAAGCCACTACCTGGCTCATTGATTTCATAATGATATCATCAAAAGTAATATCGTTCAATTGAAGATCCTGCAAATGGTACCCCCAGTTTTCCAATATCTGGTCGAGTTGCTCTTTAACGTGTTCCACAATATCGCGGCGCAAAACTAACACCTCGGCTTGGCGCTTTGTAGCAACAAAAGCGCGGATAGAACCTTCAACGGTACGTATAAGCGCTTGCATCAGGTTTCGCTCATCAACAAATTTAAAGGCCACGTTTTTAATGCTTTCTTCCGAATTATTAAGCACCGAATAAAGCAGCATCGCTTTAAAATAAACATTGGCCTGGTCGAAAGTAACAGCCTGAAATTCAAGCTCCACACTACGGTTTTGTATAGAAATGCGCGAATATATGTTTTCAATAAGCGGTATCTTGAAGTTAAGCCCCGGCGAAAGTATACGGCGATACTTTCCGAATACGGTAATTACGGCAATAGTGCCCTGTTTTACAGTCACAAATGATGAGGAGATAACAATAAGTAAAATAAAAATTACTACTAAAAAGCCTATTTCTGAGGGTGTCATAAGGGATAAATTTATTTAATAAATATAGAACTATTTATTGGTGTGTTATTTGTTTTTAACAATATGCTTTTATAAAAACCATCTATCATGAATTTAAAACGTGCTTTCGGCGCCGTGCTTACCATATTGGGTATTGTGGGCCTAATTTACACAGGGATTAACATTATTAATCATACGGGCAGTGTAACCACCCTTACTGTTGTAGGGCTTATTACGCTTATATTTTTCTTTACGGGCATAAGCCTGGTAAGAAGTACTGCGGATGAAACCAAGTAATAGCAGCCGCAAGGCTTTCAGGAAATACGTATTCAAAAAAAAAATCCTTTCAAATTTGAAAGGATAATCTATTTGTAGGTTTCTAATTGGAACTGTTATCGTCGGGCAGGTTATCCAGTTCGCTTTTAAATGAACTTAATAATCGCCCTCCCCTGTAAAAATACCGGCTATAATAGGCATCGTCTAAACTGCTGATGGCCACACCTTTTGATGAGGCATGTGCAAAGCGGTTATTGCCTAAATAAACACCGATGTGTGATATGCGGCGGCTGTGTATTTTAAAGAAAACAAGGTCGCCTTCCTTCAGCTCGTCTCTTTTAACCGGGCTAACCATGCTAAAAATATCGCGTGAATTGCGCCTTATATCAAGGTTAAAAACCTCGCTGTATAATTCTTTTGTAAATGCTGAACAATCAATTCCTTTGCGCGAACCACCGCCAAAACGGTACGGGGTGCCGATCCAATCGTAAACAAAGTGAAAAAGTTTCATGTTTGAGGTTGCAGATAACGCAACTCCCATAATTTGTGACAAATAATCTTTTGCTAAACTTTCCTGATCATCCTGCGACTTGTCAGCCGGTTGGGCTGGTGCCGTGGTGGTTTGAGCCTGTGCGGCTAAAACGCTGAAAAATAAGGCAATAACAATTATAATTTTCTTCATTTAATCCTTAGTCTGTCGCTATTAAGCTAACAAAATGTTTATTAAATTGTACAATCTGTACACAGTAGGGTACAAAACTATCCAAATTTTTCAAACTTGCAAATAAAAAGGGCACTTTTTTAAAAAAATAACAATGCCAAACCTTCTCTGTTAAACGTAAAAATAGGCATCGTGTTGCCTTCGGATAAAAAAACTTTTCACTGTTTTTATTGCTTTATGGTAACAAAGTGTACTACAAACACAATGCTAACCGTTTAATTAAGGTATATTTCACACATAAAGTGTAATAAAACTGAAATCTTTTGTAAGAAATGCGCTATGTTTTCGATAATTTCAAGGATATAATTAGATTTGCGCTTTATCTCAAAAAATTGGTTGTTTGACAAATGAGTTCAATCGAAATAAATAAAGATACCTACCTTAAGTGGTACGAGTGGATGCTGCTAATGCGCAGGTTCGAAGAAAAGGCCGGTCAATTATACGGACAGCAAAAAATAAGGGGCTTTTGCCACCTTTATATTGGGCAGGAGGCTGTATTAGCCGGTGCCATGTCGGTATTGCGCCAGGAGGATAGTATGATAACCGCTTATCGCGATCATGCGCATGCCATTGCAAAGGGTGTTACCACAAACGCTATAATGGCCGAGCTTTACGGTAAAGCTACCGGATGCTCAAAAGGCAAGGGCGGCAGTATGCACATGTTTGATAAGGAAAAACACTTTTATGGCGGCCACGGCATAGTAGGCGGCCAGATACCTTTAGGTGCAGGCGTTGCCTTTGCCGAAAAATATAAAGGTACCGACAATGTGAATGTTACCTACATGGGCGATGGCGCCGTACGCCAGGGTGCATTGAACGAAACCTTTAACATGGCTGCTTTATGGGCGCTACCTGTAATTTTCATTTGCGAAAATAACGGTTACGCCATGGGTACATCGGTAGCGCGTACCACTATACAAACTGATATTTATAAACTGGGCTTGCCTTATGGTATCCCTTCATCAGCAGTTGATGGTATGGACCCTGTAGCAGTACATAACGCTATGGACGAAGCCGTACAACGTGCACGCCGCGGCGAAGGGCCAACTTTCCTCGAGATGCGCACCTACCGTTATAAAGGCCACTCCATGTCCGATCCGCAGAAATATCGTACCAAAGAGGAACTGGAAAGCTATAAAGAAAAAGACCCGATAGAAACGATAAAAGCAACCATTGAAAAAGAAGGCTATGCCGACGAAAAATGGTTTGAAGATATTGCCGCTAAAATTAAGGCTGAGGTTGAAGAATCGGTACAATTTGCCGAAGAATCGCCATGGCCTGAAGCTTCAGAACTATATACAGATGTATACGTTCAGAAAGATTATCCTTACATTAAGGATTAATAATATATATTACACTAAAATTTAAAACTATTCATCAAAAATAGTATATGGCTGAAGTAGTTAAAATGCCTAAAATGAGCGACACCATGACTGAGGGTGTACTGGCTAAATGGCATAAGAAAGTTGGCGATAAAGTAAAACCGGGTGATGTGCTTGCCGAAATAGAAACCGACAAGGCTACGATGGATTTTGAATCGTACCAGGAAGGTACTTTGTTATTTATAGGTATTGAAGAAGGACAAGCGGCCCCTGTTGATTCGGTTATTGCCGTTATCGGCGCTGAAGGCGAAGACTATAAAACTGCACTTGCAGCAAGCGGCAGTGAAAAACCTGTAGCTGAACCTACAGCAGCACCCGCACCGGCCCCTGTAGCTGATAAAGCGCCTGCGCCAACCGCTGCCCCTAAAGTTGATACATCAAAAATACCGGCAACGGTAATACGCATGCCTGCCCTTAGTGATACCATGACGGAAGGCGTGATAAACAAATGGAATTTTAAAGTAGGCGATAAAGTAAAGTCTGATGATTCATTGGCCGATGTGGAAACCGACAAGGCAACCATGGAAGTTGTGGGTTATGAAGATGGCACCTTATTATATATAGGCCCCAAAGAAGGCGAAGCCGCCCCTGTTAACGGCATTATTGCTATTGTAGGTAAAGAGGGCACTGATATTACACCGTTATTGCAAGATGCCGGCTCGGCCCCTGCACCTGCCGCTGCTCCTGAAGCACAGGAAGCTGCTCCTGCAACGGAAACAGCTGCACCTGCCGCTGAAGCTCCATCGTCAACTGCTGATGACAGCCGTGTTAAGGCATCACCGCTGGCGCGCAGGATAGCCAAAGAAAAAGGCATTAACCTTAACGATCTTAAAGGTACTGCTGATGGCGGCCGTATAGTGAAAAAGGATATCGAATCATTTACTCCATCGGCTACGCCGGCTGCTGCACCGTCGGCACCTGCTGCTGCACCTGCAACTGAAGCTGTTAAACCGGCTGCTGCACCAGTTGTTGTAGCTGCCGCATACACCGGGGTTGAGAAATTTACCGAGAAACCGGTTAGCCAAATGCGTAAGGTGATAGCCAAACGCTTAAGCGAAAGCCTGTTTACCGCACCGCATTTTTATGTAACCATGTCGATAGATATGGACCAGGCTGTTGCTGCGCGTAACAAGATAAACGAAGTTGCACCGGTTAAAATATCATTTAATGATTTTGTGCTGAAAGCATGTGCGGTTGCATTAAAACAGCACCCAAATGTAAATTCATCATGGCTTGGCGATAAGATCCGTTACAATGAGCACATCAACATCGGTGTAGCCGTGGCGGTTGAAGATGGCCTGTTAGTTCCTGTTGTACGTTTTGCCGATGGCAAATCATTAAGCCAGATATCAGTTGAAGTAAAAGATTTCGCGCAACGGGCAAAAGCAAAAAAACTGCAACCGTCTGATTGGGAAGGTTCAACCTTTACCATATCAAACCTGGGTATGTTTGGCGTAGACGAGTTTACTGCCATCATTAATCCACCCGACGCATGTATCCTTGCCGTTAGCGGTATCCAGCAAATACCAGTTGTTAAAAACGGCGCGGTTGTACCGGGCAATGTAATGAAGGTAACCCTAAGCTGTGACCACCGCGTAGTTGACGGCGCAACAGGTGCAGCATTCTTGTTAACACTGAAATCATTATTGGAAGAGCCGGTTAGGATGATGGTGTAATTCTGATTTCGAATTTCGGATTTTCAATTTCGAATTTAAATATAGAAAGCGATGGGTTAATAGCCTGTCGCTTTTTTGTTGTTATGGCGACCTAAATATGCATTCAATATAATTTGCAGAACAAAATTCTTTATTCGACCTTTAAAAACATTATGAAAATCCGCTTTAAAGACTCACACACAACCGACGAATATGGGCACAAGTTTGCTGATTTAGAATATGTAGTTCTGGGTATGGAGCTCAATCATTACTATTATCTAAATGAAAACAATAATGTCGGCATGCTTCCCAAAGACCTATTTCGAGTTATTGATGATTCTCAGCCGGAATTCTGGATAGAAGATAATGGGCGAATTGTTCCAGAAGAATGGATTTGGAAAAACTTTTTTAGCTTAAATGGCGAACCTTATTGTGAATGGGATGAAATTTGGTTTATAACGCAGTTTGCAAAAGGACTAGAGAAATTTAAATTAACGGTATTCCCTAAAGTTTTTGCTAAAGCTTATGATACTGATTACAAAATTGATATAATAAGAAATCTCTTAAAAATGGCCTCCGATTATGATTCCTTAGCAGATACAGATATGCGTTGGGAATATGATTTTGGCTCTTTTAAAAATCTGGATAATCTTCCTTATTTCCGTACATTAAATGGTAAACCTCAATATTATGAGAAAATGCCAATGACAAACGTTAGCAAAACAGGTTTTGAAGTATTAACTAATATCATAAAACAAATTGGTAGTCCATTTGAATATGGTACATCCTACATAAATATTGAAGGGATACAGGTTATTAGAAACAGAATTTTGTTCTCACTTTGGTCTATTTGGGGATCAGAGGACTTTGATGTTTTTCAACTAAAATATGAAAGCGGCTTAAGATCTGAATATATACTCAAAAAGAAAGATGACATCTACAAGCTATCATTTGATTATTTTTCATAATTTTTTTAATACCGCTTGAATATATTAAGTAAATTCATCTGTAT
>CAIWRU010000059.1 GCA_903915155.1 uncultured Mucilaginibacter sp. | reverse complement strand
TGTATCAGCTACTATTATTGTTGAAACAACAATATTAATATACCCTTGCTTAAATAGTGTAGCTATTGTGCAGGCTCCTGCTTATTCTTTCCCGCGTACTTCTCGTTTTCTCGTCTATTTGGCATAAAATAAGGTGTTCATTATTTATTCCGTGTATAACAATTTGTTTGCCGAAGTAACGCATAGTTATGCGGCATGAAAAATTAACCAATAGGGTAGTATAAAAAAACAAAAAAAGATTTCTTCTAATAAAAAAATTAGTTTTAATTACACAATTATTATAAACCATTATAACGTTCCTGATTTTAGCGTATTGGCAGTAAGGATATACCAGGTTAAAGTGGTTATATATTTTATGGATAACCGGATTTAAAAATTAACAATGATAACACCACGCTGCATTTTGCTGTTGCTTGCCTTTTGTTGTGCAGGTTTTATTAACGTGTATGGGCAAAATTTAGCACAATCCCCGCCAATGGGCTGGAACAGTTATAATTGTTATGGGTCGGCAGTGCATGAAGATGAGGTTAAGGCCAATGCCGACTATGTGGCGGCGAATCTTAAACAACATGGCTGGCAATATATAGTTGTTGATTTTTTGTGGGCATATGACAACCCGCCGGGCAGTAATGTTGGTGCCCCTTTTCAAAAAAACCTATATGATGGTTCATTTATCCCTTGGCTTGCTATGGACAAGTGGGGTAGGCTAACGCCCAATACAAATAAGTTTCCTTCGGCATTTGGCGGGAATGGTTTTAAACCGTTGGCTGATTATGTGCATTCGCTGGGTTTAAAATTCGGTATCCACGTAATGCGTGGCATACCGCGGCAGGCGGTTTGGGCAAAGTCGCCGGTGTTGGGTACACAGGGTGTAACTGCCGATATGATAGCAGATACTGCGTCAAAATGCCCATGGATGAACCATATGTACGGCCTTAATATGGCAAAGCCGGGTGCGCAGGAGTATTTAAATTCCATACTCAACCTTTATGCGCAGTGGGGCGTTGATTTTATTAAAGTTGATGACCTGTCGAGACCGTACAGTACTGCCGAGATAGAAGGATACAAAAAGGCCATTGACCAATGTGGCAGGGCCATTGTGTTCAGTACATCGCCTGGTGCTACCCCGGTTGATAGAGCCGACCACATAAAACAACATGCCAATATGTGGCGCATCGCCGATGATTTTTGGGATGAGTGGCCCCAGGTTTTGCAAATGTTTAGCTATGCCAAACAATGGGAAGGTGTGGGTGGCCCCGGCCATTGGCCCGATTGTGACATGATACAAATAGGCAAGTTATCAAAACGGGGCCCCGTTGGCGAAGAACGCTACAGCCGGTTTACCCAGGATGAAGCTCGCTCGCATATCACTTTCTGGTGTATTTACCGTTCACCCCTGATGCTTGGCGGCAATTTGCCCGAAAACAGGGATTGGGAACTGGCATTATTTAATAACGATGAAGTGCTAAACGTAAATCAGCATGGTTTAAATCCCCGCCAGTTATACCGCACCGATAAGGCCATGGTTTGGTACTCGCATGCCGGGGGGAGTAAAGATATATATGTTGCCTTGTTCAATTTATCCGATCAGCCTGCTAATATAACCGCAGATCTAACGGCACTTGGGCTGCATGGCAAAGTATCGGCCCGCGACCTTTGGAAAAAGCAGGATGCAGGTATCTGCAAAAAAACATTCAGCCAATTAATTAATAAGCATGGTGCTGTTTTGATCAGGCTATCTGAACCCAAATAAAATTAATCAAATGTCATTAAACAACATAAGAATCAATATAAACATGAAAACAAAGTCCCTCATCTTCGCGGCGCTTTTTATTTGCTGCGGATCATTTTCGCGCGCACAAACAAGCATTACCGTGGCAGCCGGCGATAATGCTGCAAATCCAACCATTAGCAAATACATCTACAGTCATTTTGCCGAACATTTGGGTCATGGTATTTATGAGGGTTTTTATGTGGGCGATACATCGCACATACCTAATACTTATGGTATAAGGAACGATGTAATAGCCGCATTGAAAAAGATGAAGATAGCTGCTTTAAGGTGGCCGGGTGGTTGTTTTGCCGATACTTACCATTGGAAGGATGGCGTTGGCCCCAGGGATAAACGTCCGGCTATAATTAACAAGTGGTGGGGCGGCACTGTTGAAGATAACAGCTTTGGCACCAACGAATTTTTAAATATGTGCGAATTGCTGGGGGCCGATCCATATATATCGGGCAACGTGGGCAGCGGTTCAGTTCAAGAGCTGTCGGATTGGGTGAATTATGTAAGCTCGGATTCAAAAAACCCGATGTCAGACCTGCGCAAAGCCAATGGGCGCGATAAACCATGGAAGGTTAAATTTTGGGGTATAGGCAATGAGGCATGGGGCTGTGGAGGTAACATGACGCCTGATTATTATTCCAATGAATTCAGGAAATATTCAACTTTCATGACCAATTGGGATAACGACAACAGGATATACAGGGTGGCATCAGGCGCAAACTCCGATGATTATAACTGGACGGAAACCCTGATGAAAAATATACCGAACGACCTGATAGAAGGTATAGCGCTGCACCATTATGCTATCATTGATTGGGGCCATAAATCATCGGCCACACAATATACCGAGCAGCAATATTTTGCAACTATGAAGAGCGCACTGTATATGGATACCTTGGTAACCCGCCATTCGGCCATTATGGATAAATACGATCCGAAGAAAAAGGTAGGACTTATAGTTGATGAATGGGGTGGATGGTATGATGTGGAACCCGGAACCAACCCCGGCTTTTTATACCAGCAAAACACCATGCGCGATGCCATGATAGCCGGCGCCACGTTAAATATATTTAACAACCATTGCGACCGCGTACGCATGGCCAACCTGGCACAATGCATAAATGTGCTGCAGGCTGTAATACTTACCCATGGCGATAAAATGATACTTACGCCAACCTATTATGTAATGGAAATGTACAACGTGCACCAAAATGCTACACAGCTGCCATTGGTAGTAAAAAGCGAAGATTATATTTTGGGATTGGGAAAGCTACCGGCAATATCGGCCTCCGCATCAAGGGATAAGGATGGTGTTACGCATATATCGCTGGTAAATATCGACCCAGACCATGCCCATAAAATATCGCTTAACCTTGATGGTAAGAAATTCAGTTCGGTGAAAGGCAATATACTGGTATCGGCAAAAGTGCAGGATTATAACTCTTTTGATGAACCGGGTAAAATAGCGCCTAAGGAATTTAGCGGTGCTAATTTAAAGGGTAATAATATTTCTATTAGTTTGCCCGCAGCGTCGGTTGTTGTGCTGGCATTGAATTAGATCGACATAAACAATACGAATGAGGAAATATACTTTAACATGGTTTATGGTTTGCACATGCTTGTGGGTTACGGCTCAACAGGCAAAAACTTATGTTATTAAGGCCGATAGCATAGAGGCGCATGTACAGCCCACCATGTACGGGATATTTTTTGAAGATATTAATATGGCTGCCGATGGTGGGTTATATGCCGAATTGATTAAAAACCGTTCGTTTGAATTTGTCCCCAATTTAATGGGGTGGACCAAGCTGCAAAAAAACGGCGGTGATGGCAGCGTTGAGGTGGTCGATCGCGCTAAAGAAAGGCCTGAAAACCAGCATTATATTACCCTTTCAGTAAATTCAAATTCGGGTTACTATGGTCTTTCAAATGAAGGCTTCAGGGGTATAGGCGTTAAGAAGGGGGAAACCTATATTTTTTCAGTTATGGCACGCCAGCATGCAGGCAGCAAAATAATTTTATATGTTCAATTGGTTAACGCTGATGGTTCGGTATTAGGTAGTGCAGCCTTGACACCTATTAGCAAGGAATGGGAGAAATGCACAGTTAAATTTACAGCTAACGCCACCGCCGAAAAAGCGCATTTTGATGTCTTGGCAAAAAAAGCAGGTGCAATTGACCTGGATATGGTGTCGCTTTTCCCTCAACACACCTGGAAAAACAGGCCGGGAGGTTTGCGTGCCGACCTCGTACAAAAACTGGCTGATCTGAAGCCCGGTTTTTTGCGTTTCCCCGGTGGTTGTATTGTTGAAGGAAGAGACCTGGCAAACCGTTATCAATGGAAAAAAACAATAGGCGATATTGATAAACGCGAAAACCTGCTAAACAGGTGGAACGTGGAGTTTAAAAGTCGCTCAACTCCTGATTATTACCAGTCGTTCGGCCTTGGCTTTATGGAATATTTCCAGTTAGCCGAAGATATTGGGGCCGAGCCTTTGCCAATACTTAACTGCGGCATGGCCTGCCAGTTCAACAGCGGGCAAACTGTTCCGCTGGATCAGCTGGATCCTTATGTGCAGGATGCGCTCGACCTGATAGAATTTGCTAATGGTTCAACCGACACAAAATGGGGTAACCTGCGCGCGCAATTGGGTCATCCAAAACCATTTAACTTAAAACTGATGGGCATTGGCAACGAACAATGGGGTGAGAATTATATACCACGCTGGAAGATATTTACCAAGGCCATAAAAGATAAATACCCCTATATGCAGCTGGTATCAAGCGTGGGGCCAGACCCCGACGGGGAAAAGTTTGACTACCTGAACAAGATTTTCAGGGAACAGCATGCCGATATTTTGGATGAACATTATTACCGGTCGCCAAAGTGGTTTTTAAGCAATGCAACACGCTATGATAATTATGATAGGAACGGGCCTAAAATATTCGCCGGTGAATATGCTGCCCATGCTGAAGGCGTAACCGACCCTTATAAAAAGAATAACTGGCAATGCGCCATGGCCGAAGCCGCGTTTATGACCGGCCTGGAGCGTAATGCCGATGTGGTAAAAATGGCATCGTACGCGCCTTTATTTGCTAATATAGATGCCTGGCAATGGGCACCCGACGAAATATGGTTTGATAACCTGCATTCGTACGGCACTCCCAGTTATTATGTTCAGCAATTATACTCGCTGAATAAAGGCACTGATGTTGTACCACTTACTTTAAACCACCAGGCTGTAACAGGGCAAGATGAAACGTATGCTTCGGCTGTGCTGGATAATAAAACCCAAACACTGATCATAAAATTTGTAAATACAGCTAATAAAATCAGCGATGCGAGTTTTGTAGTTAAAGGGAAAAAGTTAAAAACAACAGGTACATTAACTATATTGCATAGTGATAGCCTTGATAAAGTTAACAGCATACAATATCCAATGGCTGTAAGCCCTAAACAACAAAATATAACTATAGCAGGCAATAAAATAAAGCTTGCACTTAAACCATATTCATTTAATATTATACGCGTTAGTTATAGTAAATAATAGATATAAAAATGAAGAAATTAATAGCGGCGTTTTTGATATATGGGGGAATAGCCAACGCCCAGGTTAAAGATTACCCTATACAACCGGTGGCATTTACAAAAGTAAAGCTAGACGATAAATTTTGGTCGCCGCGCATTGAAACCAACCGTACGGTAACCATACCGGCTTCTTTTGCGCGCTGCGAAAATACGGGCAGGGTTAAGAACTTTGAAATGGCTGCTACACACACCGGCAGCTTTTGTACCAAATACCCGTTTGACGATACCGACATTTATAAAACTATTGAAGGCGCCTCCTATTCGCTTGCGGTACACCCCGACGCAAAACTGGACGCTTATGTTGATTCGCTAATAGCCATAGTTGGCAGGGCACAGGAGCCAGATGGCTACTTATATACCGCCCGTACGATTGATCCATTGCATCCGCATTCATGGGCAGGTACGGAAAGGTGGGTGAAAGAAAATGAGTTGAGCCATGAACTATATGATTCTGGCCATATGTTTGAGGCTGCCAGCGCACATTACCTGGCGACGGGTAAAAGGAATTTCTTAAATATCGCCTTAAAAAATGCCGACCTCCTGGTAAACACTTTTGGTCCCGGTAAAAGGCATGTTGCCCCGGGGCACGAGATTGTTGAAATGGGCCTGGTACGTTTATATCGCATAACAGGCAAAAAGGATTACTTAAACCTCGCTAAGTTTTTTATTGACGAACGGGGAAAGCGTGCGTATGACAAAAACAGCCCTGATGAATGGAAGAATGGTATGTACTGGCAGGACAATGTGCCGGTAGTTGACGAGGATGAGGCCGAAGGGCATGCGGTAAGGGCAATGTACCTATACTCGGGTATGGCTGATGTTGCAGCCTTAACGGGCGACAAACAATACATAGCCGCAATTGACCGCTTATGGAATAATATGGTAAGTAAGAAAATGTATGTGCAGGGAAGTATTGGCGCGGTGGGCGACGGAGAAAGATTTGGGGCCAATTATGAATTGCCAAATGCTACCGCTTACAATGAAACCTGTGCCGCTATAGGCGAGGTATTCTGGGATCAGCGGATGTTTTTATTGCACGGCGATTCAAAATATATTGATGTACTGGAAAAGGTGCTGTATAATGGCCTTATCTCGGGCGTTGGGTTGGATGGCAAATCATTTTTTTATACCAATGCCATGCAGATAACAAATGGGGTTAAAGGCGATGACGTTGAAGCGGCACGGTCGGGATGGTTTGAATGTTCATGCTGCCCCACCAATATGGTGAGGTTTTTACCGTCGTTACCGGGTTATATGTACGCCCAAAAAGGTAATAACATTTATGTTAATTTGTTTATTGCGGGCAATGCCGATATCAAGCTAAATAATAACGATGTGAAGATCACGCAGGTAAATAATTATCCGTGGAATGGTCTTTTAAATTTTAATATCGAACCAACATCGCCAACAAATTTTAATTTATTGGTGCGGATACCAGGGTGGAGCAGGGCCGAGGCTATACCGTCTGACTTATATGCTTATGAAAATTCAAAGCCATCGAAAGTTATTATAAAAGTTAACGGACGACCAGTTGATTATAAAATAGAAAATGGTTATGCGGTTATAAAAAAGGAATGGAAAAAGGGCGACCGTTTACAAATGGACCTGCCGATGAAGGTTAATAAAGTAATTGCCAACCATGCTTTAAAGGAGGATAATAATAAAGTTGCTTTGCAGCGCGGCCCTGTAATGTACACTGCCGAGTGGGTGGATAACAATGGCAGGGTGAGCGATCTGTCGATACCAAGAAATGCAACTTTTACACCTCAGTTTGATGGCGGCCTGTTAAATGGTGTTACGGTGTTAAAAGGCGAAGTTGTGCGTAAGGATTCATTGGCTAATGGTTCGTCAAAAGTAATGTTAACGGTTATTCCCTATTATTCATGGGCAAACCGGTGCAAGGGCGAAATGCAGGTTTGGTTCCCCGCAGTAAACTAATAAAAAGATTTATACGGGAGACTATCGGAAATGATTGTGCAGTAGCGGAATTGGTGGTGACGGGAGAATAAGCCACAACTAAATGGTTTAATAAAAATAATGTAGGTATTATTAAATAATACAATAATGTATTATCTTACAGCACCCAAACTATTGACAATCAGACCCGACAATGGCCAAAGCCGTAATCAAGCTAAAAAAAGTTTTAGGTGTTGCCTTTGGCATATCCATAATTATTGGCGGTACCATTGGTGCGGGTATCCTTCGTACGCCTGGAAGCATAGCTGCCCTGCTGCCAAATAAGCCGCTTATACTTTCGTGCTGGCTTTTAACAGGTTTGTATATTTTGCTATGTGCAAGCTCATATGCCGAGTTAACAGCCATGATGCCCAAAGCCGGAGGTGCCTTTAATTACATTAAACGGGCCTTTGGTAACTATGTTGGTTTTACTGCCGGCTGGTTCGATTATATATTGAACGTGGGTGCACCTGCATTTTTCTGTATTATCTTGGGCGAGTATACAGGGTTGCTTTTTCCTCAGTTACAAGGTTATAGCAAGCTGATAGGCGTTGGTTATTTAACCTTTTTTACCTTGCTGAACCTTCCTGGTGTGAAAAGCGGCAGCAATACGCAAAAAGTCACGAGTGTTTTAAAGGTTTTTTTGCTGTTAATTTTGGTTGGCGGTTGTTTTTTTGCCAAGCCTTTACAGGTTAAGAACCTATCGGCAACGCAAACTGTTGTATTTAACGGTGCGCTGATAATCGCT
>CAIWRU010000058.1 GCA_903915155.1 uncultured Mucilaginibacter sp. | reverse complement strand
CTTGCCCTGTATCATTTTTTTTAGAAGCAGGTTTACCGGGCAGCGTAGCAGTAACTAAGCTATCGATCTTCAGCTTAAAATCCTGACCAAAGGCAATGCCTGTATACAACAGGAAAAATAATGCAAATAATCTTTTCAAATTATAAATAAACTATGCTATAACTTTCAATGTTTCCTGCACAAACCGTGCCTTTTCGATGGCTTTTTCCCTGTCGCTGTCAACAATGGTAACGTGCCCCATTTTGCGGAATGGTTTGGTTAGCGCCTTGCCGTACAAATGCACATATACGCCCTCGCGCTTTAATATTTTCTCGATGCCCTGGTAAACCGCGGGCCCTTCATAGCCGGCCTCGCCTAAAATATTCACCATAATAGCATTGTTCAGGCAGGCGGTATCGCCTAGCGGCTGATCAAATATCGCTCTCAAATGCTGCTCGAATTGCGACACTACGTTGCCCTCAATAGTTTGGTGACCGCTGTTATGCGGGCGCGGGGCCAGTTCGTTTACCAAAATTCGGCCATGTTTATCTAAAAACATCTCCACAGCCAATAGACCTACTATTTTAAGTGTTTCGGCTACTCTTTTGGCAATATTCTCGGCTTCCTGGTGTATCTCGAAGGGCAGGGTTGACGGGGCTATTAAAAACTCCACTAAGTTGGCCTGGGGGTTGAATTCCATCTCCACCATCGGGAAGGCTTTTACTTCGCCGCTTTCGCTGCGGGCAACTATTACGGCAATTTCTTTTTCGAAATCAATCCACCGCTCTATCAGGCTTGGTTCGGTAAAGGCTTTGGCGAGGTAGCTTTCGTCAACCACCTTGTAAACGCCCTTGCCGTCATAACCGTCGCGCCTTAATTTTTGTATATAGGGGAAGGGGATATGGCTTTGTTTTAATTGTTCTGCCGATGATATGACCTGGAAATCCGCAGTTGGGATATCGTTCTCTTTAAAAAACTGTTTTTGCAAGCCTTTGTCCTGTATCAACCTGATGATGCGTGGCTGCGGGTAAACCAGTACGCCTTCTTTTTCTAATTGTTCTAAGGCCTCAACATTCACTTTTTCTATTTCGATGGTGAGCAGGTCGACTTTTTTACCAAAGTTGTAAACCGTTTCATAGTCACCTAATGAACCTACTACAAATTCATCGCACAGCTTACGGCAGGGGGCCTCGCGGTCAGGGTCGAGCACTTTAACCGTTACGTTATAGTTAATGGCCTGTTGTATCAGCATGCGCCCTAACTGGCCGCCGCCTAAAATGCCAAGTTTTAAATCTCCGTAAAATGTTTTCATTTATAGTGCAAGTTTACCCTAAATCTTTTAAAAAGCCTAAATCCTGTTAAGGCATGATCAATTCATAGCCTTCACTGTTTTATGGTAGAAGATGTAATGAACGATGATAAAAATAAATACCGTTATCATGTCGAATATTTTGGTATTTGCATTCACCTGTAAGGTAAAAACAGCTATCAAAAAAGCTGCTGACCCTGAAAAATACAGGAATAGCCTGAGCGGTACATTGTTCCAGTACTGCTTGTTAGCCAAAAACAGCACGGGTAACGCCATTACCAATAAAATAACAGTTAATGCCAGTGTGCTGCCTGCAATTAAGATAACTGCGTTCTTATAATCGTAGTCCTGCCCGCGTTGTGCAATAGCGTAATAAATGCAGTTGGCAGCAATTGCCAATACTGTTGAGATAATGAAAGTTTTAAAATGATTATTGAGAAGTAAGCGCATATTATTTGCAAAAATACAAGTAAACTGTATTTTTCAAGATAATAGTTATTTTATTTTGATATGAGACTTATTTGCAGTCATTTATCGGTAATAACTAAACTCACTATATATTTGTGAATATTAATTTTTATAATGAACATATCATTCAATGTTTTGCTTTCTATTGCAACACTCGTTGTTACTTTAGTTGGATTTTATATTTGGTATTTAGTATTTATGTTACAGGCAAAAACATTAAATGAACAACAAGAACTAACAAAACTATCCCTATTAAAATATTTCTATGATATAAGACCAAATTTCAGATTAAATTATGTATTTGAAAGATATACGAGTGTTTCTACACCTAATGAGAACGACGAATATCATTATACTGTGACATTAGAAAAAAATGTTGCTTATGATTTTAGGATTGAAAATAAAACTAAATTTCTATCTGGGGCAAAATTTTTAAAAAGAGAGATAAGTATAATTCAGGTTGAGGAGAGTTTTGACTTAATATATGATGATTTTAACAGAAAATACATGTCAGAAGAAGTTTCAGTTTATTTGTATTTTAAGGATGAAGCAGGAAATAAATATTATCAGTTTTTACACGGAAATATAGGTGACCTAAGACTTGACCCTCCTTTAAAATATAATATTAAAGAATAATTTTTTTTTATAATCAGTAGCAAAATAAAAGCAATTTACAAGTATAATAACCCCTCCTGCAACATATAATAATAGCATTCGGTCATTAATGGATCAATGCCGGCATTGATCTCTTTTTAGCCCTTTACCGCATTCTGCCATGCATAGGCCATCAAAGCTGCACCGGCTGCTGATGGATGCACTCCATCAAGCGACCAATAGTTTGCGGGTGCCAGTTTCAAGGCCTCGTCCATAACGCTTTGGTAGGGGATAAAGGTAGCGCCAAATTCGGCGGCAGTTTCGCGCGATACCTTGCGGTAGCCGTCAAAGGCGGGATACCAGGTGTCGTCAACGGCTTTTACACCCTTCATGGCAAAAGGTTCGCCTATAATAAATTTTACACCGGGTAGGGCTTTTTGTGTGCGGTCGAGCAGTTTGCGGTAATCATCGCGGTAAACATCCAAAGTGCCTTTATAGCCCGATGTTATAGTGTGCCAGTAATCGTTCACACCTATCATTATGCTTAGTACATTCGGTTTTATGGTGAGGGCATCGGTATCCCAACGGTCGGATAATTGAAAAACCTTGTTGCCGCTTATTCCCTTATTGTATATTTTAAGATTCTTGGCGGCATATTCGCGCAGCAGGCTGCTTGCGGTAAGTAATACATAGCCCGAACCCAATGTGCCAAAATCATTCGCTATGTTTTTGTTATGGTCGCGACCCCAATCGGTTATGGAATCGCCCTGGAAAAGCACCACATCGTCCTGGCTCAATATGGTTTTTTTACTGCGTTCACCAGCAAATGCCGATGTGATTATTGAAGGGATGCTCAATGATGCGATAACGCCGGTTGCTGCGGTTTTAACAAAATTTCTGCGGTTGTTCTTTTGGTTCATAGTTGGTAGTTGATAGCTAATGGTTCATAGTTCATGGCAAAAACAGGGTTTGCCATGTGGTTTTTACATCGCTAATATAGCTATTCATTTATTCGGTGAAATTATGTGTCGAAATATTTACATAAAAGGTTAAAAATTCATCACCCTAAAATACAATGAACCATGAACTATCAACTATGAACTGCCACCCAAAAGCCCTAACTTCGCGGCATGTATTTTTTGCTTAAACCCATTCTATTTAAGTTCGATCCTGAAAAGGTGCATTACTTTGTAACCCGCAATTTAAAGCGTTTTAACTGCTTCCCCGGTGGGGCGGCATTGAGCAGGGCTATATGGGCGGTGAACGATCCTCGACTAGAGCGGGAGGTGTTCGGCCTTAAGTTTAAAAACCCCGTTGGACTGGCTGCCGGATTTGATAAAAATGCCGACGTTATAAGCGAAATGGCCAACCTTGGGTTTGGTTTTGTAGAAGTGGGTACCGTAACCCCCTTACCGCAGGACGGCAACCCGAAACCCCGCATGTTCCGCCTGCCTGCCGATGGCGGCCTTATTAACCGCATGGGGTTCAATAATTTTGGCGTTGATGCAGCAGCCGAAAATATTGCCGCTTACCGCAAAAATGCCTCATCCGCTCAAAAAGGATTGATAATAGGGGGCAACATTGGCAAGAATAAGGTAACGCCCAACGAAGAAGCTGTAAGCGATTATATCAAGTGTTTTGACCGTCTGTTTGATGTGGTTGATTATTTTGTGGTGAATGTAAGTTCGCCCAACACCCCCGGACTGCGCGAATTGCAGGAGAAAGAACCGCTGATGCAATTGCTAAATACATTACAGCAGCGTAACTCGAAAAATGGTATCAGTCGCCCTATACTACTAAAAATAGCACCTGACTTAACGAATAGTCAACTGGATGATATTGTAGAAATCGTACAGCAAAGCGGCATAGCAGGGGTAATAGCCACCAATACCACTATCAGTCGCGAGAATTTAATATCCCCCGATAAATTAAAAACTGAAACCGGCGGGTTAAGCGGCAAGCCGCTAACCGAGCGCTCAACCGAGGTGATAAGCTATTTAGCTAAAAGATCAAAAGGCACATTTCCGATAATTGGCGTAGGGGGCATACATTCGCCCGAAGACGCCATGGAAAAGCTTGCTGCGGGCGCATCATTAATACAATTATACACAGGGTTTATTTATGAAGGGCCTGGATTAATAGGCAGGATAAACAAAAAGATATTAGCGGAAACTCGCTAATATCTTTTTGAAGTATTTTTTACAAGCCATCAAAAGTAAACCGTTCCTTAACTAATTTCTTGCGCGGCATCATATCGGCCCTTATACTGGCCTGGTAAACAAATGAGGCAACTATTATAGCGGCCTGTTTCATGTCGTCCATCATCAGGTGGTCGTAGTCGTCGAGGTTGGTATGGTGCGTGTGTGTATCGTAATCAATAGGGTCCTGTATAAACTGGAAGCCCGGTATCCCGGCCCAGTCGAACGATAGATGATCAGTCGAACCGGTATTGTTAAATGTTACCGTACTGGCACCCATATTATTAAAGGGTTTGAACCATTGCTCAAATATATTTTTTGCCGCCTCGTTATTTTGTGCGAAAATGCCTCTTATTTTGCCTGTACCATTATCAAGATTAAAATATACTGATACTTTGGATTGTTCGGGTTTTACAGCGAAGGTTGCCGGGTCCATAAAATGGATCTTTGCATAACCGTAGGAGCCAAAAAGCCCTTGTTCTTCGCCGCTCCATAAGGCAATGCGGATGGTGCGTTTAGGCTTTAAATGCAATGAGTCAAGCAAGCGTACAGCTTCCATCATCACAATACAGCCTGCGCCGTTATCTGTGGCCCCCGTTGAGGCATCCCACGAGTCGAGGTGGCCGCCCAGCATTACCAACTCTGATTTTAACTTAGGATCGGTGCCTGGTATTTCGGCAATAACATTGTATCCATTTACATCTTGTTTTATGGTGGTGCTTTGCAGGTTTAACGAAAGTTCGACCTTTTGCCCCGATGCTACCAGCCGTTTCAACCTGTTGGCGTCTTCCAGCGCCATGCTAATATGTGGTACACTTTGGCCATCAGCTATACGGTAACCGTCAAACCATTGCACAAATACCTCTCCATTAATGTCGGTATTGCTGGTGCTGATAGTGCCCAGCGCGCCTGTGTTTTTTACCAGGCGTTCTATAGCTGCTGCTTTTGCGCCATACTTGCGATATAGGTCCGCTTCTTGTTGCGATATCATATCCACATCTTTAATATTGGCTAATGCTGTGTCGGCAAAGCGGGTGGATGCAGGTTTAAAATTATCTGCCGTGTTAACGGTATCACCCACTGTCAAAATAAACTTTCCCTTAATTTCTGCTGCGTGCTGCACCAGGTATGCCGAATCTCTCGCCTGCATACCACTAAGCAAAATTACGCCGCCTTTAACGGTACCCGCAGTACTTGTGCTCCAGGGCTGCGCGTAAGCTTTTAACGGCTGTGCATAAGGCGAACGCAGAAATATATTAAAATCATTCAATTCCCATTGCTTGCCAAAATCTCCCCATGGTTCAAGTGCGGCATTCGCCATACCCCATCCTTTCATGGTGGTAACGGCCCAATTTGCCGCATTCATAAACCCCTGCGAGCCGGTTAGCCGCGGCCCGGGAACATCTGTTAAGTAATGTGCTATCTGCGCCACATGCGAGTTTTGCAGCTCGGCATTTTTTATACGGTTATCTGCTGTGAAAAAGCATTCGCGCTTAATAGTAGTGATAGGATAGGAAATAATTTTAGGGCCGTTATCTTCATTTATCAGTTTTTAGATTAGATAAGGCATCTTAGGAAGTGTTACAAGATGCGGGATTATAAAAAACGAAAAAATCCCGCTCGATACAAACAAGCAGGATTTATAAAAAAATCTTGAATAATTATAAAAACGCAATACTTTGCGTGTTGTACTTAATTATTTACCGGCAGCAGCTTTTAATAAAGCAGCGTTGTTTTTTGCTATCTGGCTATTTTTTGGCTCGGCCGAACGGCTTCCCGGCTCCAGGTTGGTAGCATTTTTCAGGAATTGAACTTCTAACCTCGAAGTTGTTTTGTTTTTCCTGTCTTTTCTTTTTAAACGTGTAACACCCATGATCTTGTTATTTTTTTAATGTTTTAATACCTTGAGGTCGGGAGCGGATTCGAACCGCTGTAAAAGGTTTTGCAGACCTCTGCCTAGCCACTCGGCCACCCGACCAATTTTCAAGGCTGCAAAAATAGATAATTATTTGTTGGCTGCCAACTTTATTTATAGGTTTTCCTGTTTATTTCTGAACAAAATATAGCCGTGGCTATCCCAACGTTCAATGATTCAGCGTTTCCCATCCTCGGAATAGTTACGGCGTGCTGCACCATTTTTATTATTTCGGGCCGTAAACCATTGCCTTCGTTACCCATTATCACCAATCCTTCATTGCCGAAGTTGGTTTTATAGATGTTTTCACCTTCAAGCAACGCGCCAAATAAAGGCAGTTTTATTTTTGAAAGAAAAGTTTCCAGCCCTGTATAATACACGCTCACATGCGCTATCGACCCCATGGTGGCCTGCACAACCTTTGGGTTATAAACATCAACAGTATCATCCGAACAAATAATATGTTTAATGCCAAACCAGTCGGCCGTACGGATGATTGTGCCCATATTGCCAGGGTCCTGTATACCATCAAGCACTATCGAGAATTTGTTTTGCAATATATTTGCGCTCAAAACAGGCCATTCGGGTATTTTAACCAATGCAATTATATCCTGCGGGGTTTTTAACGTGCTTATTTTCTCCACATCGCTTAATGAAATTTGATTAAAGTTCATTTTTCGGGATAATTTCAGCAAATTTGGGTCGATTGTTGGTGTGTGGTAAATAGCTTCGATTTGGTAGGCTGAATCAATAAATTCTTTTACTGATTTGTACCCTTCTGCCAAAAATAAGCCATGTTCGCTACGGAATTTTTTATGATGTAAGGACTTTAATAAACTGATTTGAGATTTTGAAAGCATATATTCCCGCTAAAAGTTACAGCCTTACAATATTAAGTATTATCCTGGTTTTTATGTTCTCCAATTGCAGTATTACGCGGAGGCTTAATGACAACCAGGCGCTGGTGCGTAAAATAACTATTAAGGGGATGGATAAGGAGTTTGCCCTTTTAGCCGTAAATTATGTTGATAAACAACAACAGCCCAACAACATCATCAACCTGCAGATATACTACCTGTTTAGCAAGAACGGAAAAAAAGACATTGGCGAACCGCCGGCTATATTAGACAGCGCCCTTGTTGAATTTTCGCGCAGCCAGATAGAAAAATATATACAGAACAAAGGCTACCTGAAGGCCAAAGTAACTGATACCATTAAAATAAAAAAGAAAAAAGCGGAATTGGTTTTTACCACGGTTGAAGGGCCTATGTTTAGGGTACGGGGTTTTACCGATAGTATCCCCGATAAAAAAGTGGAGGCACTGTATAAAAGATCGGCGCCCACTTTTTCAAACATGTGGCCCGGTAAACGCTTTGATACGGATAGCCTTGCCGCCGACCGTGATGCTTTTTACACCGTGATGAAGCGTAACGGCTATTATGATTTTTATCGGCAGTATATCAGCTTTGAGCCGGATTCGTCATTTGGTAAAAACGTTGTAGATGTGAGAATGCTGATCGATAATCCGGCCGGCCGGTCGACGCACCCGATATATAAGATAAACAACACACTCATTACCATTTCAGCCAGCAATGGCCGTACCACCGGTAAAGCCGATACGATACAGGTTGATTCCCAGTTTAGGTTCGTCGATTTTTCGCATAAATTCGCTCCTCATACGGTTACCGACTATGTTTTTCAGAAGAAAGGTGAATTATATAACGTTGATAAGCAGCAGTTAACTACCAGCCGCCTTTCGGAATTGAATGTTTTTCGCAACGTGCCGAACCCAACTTATACCAAGCTGGCCGATAGCAGCAACCGGCTTGATTCGAAAATTGACATTATCCCACTCAAGCGCATGTCGGACCGTGTGGAGGGAGAATTCCTGTTTAACTCAGGCCGCTACGGCTATAACATAGGCAATACATTTACCGATCGTAATATTTTTAAGCAGGCCGCCATATTGCAGATAAAACTTAACGAAAGTATCCTGTATGATAACAACAACAATCTAACCCCCGGCGCAATTGAGAACCAGGATTTTAATGTGGGTATAAACCTCATCTACCCGCGCATTATTTCGCCGTTTGATTTTGCCAAACCGGGTAAATATGGTGTGCCGCACACTACTTTTAGTACTAACTATTCGTTATTTTTTCAAAAGGGCCTTGTTGAACGCGAAAGCTGGATAAACTCCCTCACTTATGATTTTTATGAAACACCGGATAAACAGCACATTGTAACGCCAATAGATATCGAATTTTCGAAGGGTATAATTGATACAGGCGCTTATCGCGATCTGCTCAGGCAGAACTATTTGTCATACATAAGGCTTATCGGCCGTACTATTTTTACATCGGGCAGCCAGTATAGTTATATCTTAAATGCCAATAAGCTAAACACCTATAACAACTTTGTGTATTTCAGGGGAAGCCTTGATGTTGGGGGTAACACGCTTAGCCTTGTAAGTAAGCTATTGAACAGGCCCCAGGATGCACAAGGTGAGCGTTCGCTTTTTGGCTATGTGTTTTCCCAATATAGCAGGGGCGAGATAGACCTTAGAATTTATAAACATTTAAGCGGCGAACAACAATTCATTTTCCGTATAAATCCCGGGTTGGCCGTGCCTTATGGCAACAGTAACCAGCTGATATTTGAAAAGTATTTTTACGCGGGCGGATCGAATGATATGCGGGCGTGGTTGCCGCGTACATTGGGCCCCGGGCAGTTTAACAGGGCCAGTTATGGGGCTCCGTCAGACTCATTGGCTGACAGAACACGCGCCCGCCTGCAATACCTGGATCAGTTTGGCGAGATAAAAATAATTACCAATACCGAATACCGCTATAAAATAGCCGACAACTTTTTTGGTTCGATACTGCGCGGCGCTGTATTTATGGATGCGGGTAACGTTTGGCGTTTAAACAAACAGGTGAACGACCCCGTTGATACCTTGCATACCGTAGTTGAAAACCCTGGCGGCGAGTTTAAATTAGGTAACCTGTGGCAATCTACAGCCATTGATATTGGTACCGGACTAAGGTTCGACCTTGGCTTTTTTGTGTTTAGGTTTGATGTGGCCTTTAAATTTAAAGACCCGCAGTTCCAGGGCGCCGACCAATGGGTGCTGATAAATCATTTTGACGAATTATTCCATACCGGGCCGTTTAAACGTGCTTATCAGCTGGCAAATAGTTTTACAGGGGGCAACGGACCAACCTATAATTTTATGCAGCTAAACTTTGGGATAGGACTGCCGTTTTAGGCCCCACCCAACCCTCCCCGGGACGGAGGGCTCAAAATATTTTATTCCAAAGTCTCCCCAACCGGGGGAGATTTAGAGGGGGCTTAAAATATACTCTTCAACCCATCAACAATACTTTGGAAAAATGTGGGTATACTTAGGTTGTTGTGGTAATTAAAAAAAGCAAATATCACAAAGATAATTATCGCTATAATTATAAACCGCTTAAACATATAACCAAGTAATATCAGCGCAAGGGGAACGGCCAGCAACCATATCCAGCTAATGTGTATGGGCACTAACTTGCTTTCGCTTTTATACACGTAATATAGTGATGAATGCGTGCCGCTATCGTTTACATGGCGGGCGTATAAGAAGGTGGAGCGGTCTATTTTGTGTTTGTAGAACGCTACGCCGTCGGTAAATTTCAGGGTGTCTTCAAAGCCATTCATAGTAAAAACAAAATTGCCGTTCACATTTTGCAGGGTGTTGTGGGCTGTATCAGTAGCCACTACTGAAACCTGGTTCTGCCCGTAAGGGTTTTCTTTTATCTCGAAATTTTTGATGGAGATGGTATCTGCAAAAGCAAAACAGCCGGTTATTGTTAAGCATAAAATCAGGATAAGCTTCTTCATTGGTTAGATATTTTTTTTAGGCTGGGGGCACAATAAAAGTAATAATTTATTAGCTGTTCAATAAATAAATGTACAGGTTTAAAAACGCGGCGAAGGTGACCCATAAAAAATAAGGTATAAGCAGCGCACTCGCAATTTTGCTGTATTTGTTGAACCAAACAAAATTAAACAGGATGCTTGCCCATAACAGCAGGATAACCACCAAAGCCCCCAAGATTTGGTGCATGCCGAAAAATACTATCGACCATGAAAAATTGAGGAACAGTTGCAGTAGGTAAATATTGCGTGTAATGCTGTATTTAAGGCTGTTGCTCCGGTGTTTCCAAACCAGGTAGGCTGCTATGGCTATTAAAATGTATATTGTTGTCCATACCGGGGCGAATAGCCATGGCGGTGGGTTGAACCATGGCTTTTGCAAGCCGGCGAACCATCCTCCAATTTCGGGGCGGGTAAACAGCGACGCCACAAAACCAATGGCAAGGGTAATTGCCAGGCTGATTATAAATGGTACAGGCTCAAATTTTTTATTGATAGGTTTCGTTCTCATAAGCTTAACTATCAACCAAATAAGCGGTTATTAGTTTTATTGTGGGTATGATAATCCCTGCAAAGCAGTATCGCCATAATAAAAAGGTATAAAGTTTTCTTCAGCAAGTTCGCAGGTTACCTGCATGGTGGTAAATATAATATCGCCGAATATATTGGCAAGGGCGGCATCGGCGGCATCGCGGCCGTTGGCAATTTTTACCAGGCCGTTGAGCGGTACGAGGCGGGTAGCATCAAACAAAACCCACTCGCCGCCTAAGTAGGCCTCGAAGCAGGCGTGGAAATCTGCCGGTTTTAGGTGGTAAGCATAGCCGGTAAAGTAACGGGCGGGTATAGTTAACGCGCGGCAAAGCGCTATGCCCAAATGTGCAAAATCGCGGCATACGCCTACTTGCTGGGTTACCGTATCATAAGCCGATGTTTGTGTGTTTGAAAAACCGCTCATGTACTGCACATTTCTGTTTATCCAGTTGCTGAGTGCCATCACCTGCTCAAAAGGGGTATCAATGTGGCCGAAAAGGTTGTTGGCCAGCCGGTATAATTTGTCGGATTGGCAATAGCGGCTGGGGTAAAGGTAGGGGAGTATGGAACTATCCAAATGTGCGACCTCTACATGTTGTTTGCCGGTATGGTCGGTTATGGTGTAGCGGTTGTCAACCGTGGCGGTGTAGCTTATTTTAATGTTGCCGGGTTCGGGGATCTCGAAACGTACCAGGCGGTTTTCGCTGCCGGGGATTATCATTTCTTCAGCCTTAATATAAGGTTCGATATTAAATATCTCGCTTATTACAGTTTGGTTGGGCGACCGCAGGGCATGAATGTTTAAAATCAATGTGCCCGCAGATCTTGCAATATATTCCATCTGTGTGAACACATCAAACTTCATAGTAATATCTGTTTTTTTAAGTTGTTTCTTTTTCCAGTTTGTTAAAGGCCACGTCCATCCAATCTTCGGGTATATTCTCCAGTGCTGCTTTTAATTCTTCCGCCCATAAGGTTGATATAGCCTCCAGGTCTTTTTTCTCATACCGCTGTTCCACCAAATGAAAGCTATCTTTTTTATAAAGCGCGATATCAATCGGGAAGTCGACATTGTTTGAGCTTACCCTTGTTGAATCGAACGACAGGAACCCCGCCTTTAAAGCCAGTTTCAAGTCTGAATCCTCGGTAAGCGTACGGTTTAAAATAGCCTTGCCGTGGCCCGAATTACCGATGATAACGTAAGGCGCACCCTGGCCCAATTCAACCCAGTTGCCTTCGGGATAAAGCAGGAACAGCTTGTGCTCATCGTCATCCTTCAACTGCCCGCCTATAATGGTGTTCAGGTCGAAATTAAAGCCTGCTTTCTCCAATGATGCCTTGTCTTCGGCAGCCACGCGCTTAACCTGTTCGCCAAAGGCATTTACGGCTTTATAAAGCTTGTTGAACTCCTTTGTTTCCAGCAATTCGTAAAAATACACTATTGCCTTATCCCGTGTCGACCGTAAACCGCTGGTCATAATGAAAAGCGAAAAGCCGTCTTTTTGTTCTATGGATATTTTCTTTTTTACAGTAGTATCGGTACCTGATGTAATGCGCGTATCGGCTAATGCTAATAATCCTTCTTTAACTTTAATTCCTAAACAATAGGTCATGGTATGCTTGCTGTTTTGAGGCTGCCAAAATAGTTAAATTTTAATAGTGTTGAGTGGGGTTTGTTAATTTTTGGTGAAGGGGGTGTTAAGGTATATTCTCGGTGCTCTAAACGTGGTTTGTTCTTAGTGCTGGCGCACGCGTGTCGCGTGTGCTTTATCCGCAAATATACCGCATTTATAAACCTTTCACCGGGGACACACGCGGCACGCGTGCGCCAGCATTATGGGTCATGCCCTGATAATTATCTTTTCATTATTAAATTAGAAAGCCACCATCTAAACTTCCAAAACCATATTAGACTGCGGTTTAACTTTGCCTCGCCAAAAGATTTGTCTTTTGTATAGATGTACTCAAAATTTTCATAAATGTCACTTCTATCATCTTCAACACCGCCATTTTGCTGGCGCACGCGTGTCGCGTGTGCTTCATCCACATTACAGGTATTCGACATTTATTAAGCCCTTTCCACCTGAATAATCAACAGCACTTGAGTATTTCCAGTGCCAGGGTTCTGAAACGAAACCAGCCTCAACCGGATTATCATGTATGTAGTCTGCTTTTTGTTCAATTACCTTCGCACTCCATAATTCTATCGGTTGGTTATTGTGTTGCCAAAATTGATAAGCGGTGATGTTACTGCTTTTTGAAGCAGCTCTTTTGAACATCCAAAGCATCCATTCTTTTCTCGATTCCTGGATATTTTCGCTAATGGCCTTTACTATTTGTTTTGATGTATATTCTTTAAAACGCCCCAATATTATTTCCGGGTTATTATCTGCGGCGCAATAAATCAAGTGTACATGACTGGGCATTATACACCAGCAATATATTTCCATGCCTAAGTTGTTTTTGCACCAATCAAGGCTTTCAGTAACTATGTCGCTATATAATGGGCGAGTGAATACATCTATCCAATTGACTACCGCAAAACTTACAAAGTATAATCCTTCTTTATTTAGGAATTTGTATTTTCTGCTCATGCTGGTTTATTGTGATGTGCGAATTTAGTGATTTGGTTTAATAGGGCAAAGGGCACACACGGTATCAGCATACGGGGCACACGCGACACGCGTGCGCCAGCGCACTTGTATAGCCTATAATTTAAATGCCACCTTTACCAAATGCGTAATCCCGCCTGCGGCAATTTGTAGCCCTACACAAAAGATGAGGAAAGCCATGATACGGTTAATAATTACTTCGTTATGCGAACCGATATAGCTGATGAGCCTGTTGGTATTTAGATAAAACAGGAAAATGAGTATGCAGATGCCGATAATGGATATAAACAGGGCCCCCATGTTGACCAGGTAAACGGACAGGTCCTGATCGGCGCTTTGTGCGCTTAGCGTAAATAGTACGGCAATGGTACCGGCGCCGGCAGTTATGGGGAAGGTGATAGGGTAGAACAATTTTTTTTCTACCTGTTTGATTTTCTCCAATTGTTCTACTTTATCCGCCGTTTTGGCGGCCGGAACTTCTTTTTCATCCGAAGAAAGAAACTCCCAGCCTATTTTGCAGATCATGATACCACCGGCCAGTTGGATAATTGGAATGGACAACCCGAACAGCTCCAGTATCCAGTGCCCGATGAACAGGGTGACTACGCAGATCATGAAGGAATAAAAAGTAACCCGGGCAACAGCATTTATCCGCTGTTTTCGCGAGAGGTCGGAAAAATAGGGACTCAGAATAAATGCAGTGCCTAAAGGGTTAACTACCGGGAAAAGTGCAACAAACCCTATAAAAACCAAATGAATAAAATCGTTAAAATGTATCGTCATGCCGTGGCAAATATACTTTTTTTGCCTGTATCGCGACACGCGTGCGCCAGCAATTGAAATCCTGCCGAAAAGAGGATCAACTGAATTTTTTAATAGCCTCAGGCGTTACCGGGGTAAAGAAGTTTATTAAATTACCGTCCGGGTCGCGGAACAAAAGCGAGCGGTTTCCCCATGGCATAGTGGTGGGTTCCTGCACAACTTCACCTACCAGGTCTTTGATCCGTTCAAATTCATCATCTACGTTCTCCACACGGAATTCTATTATTATGCTTTTGTTACTTGCCGGCTGTGCAATTTCTCCGCCAAACAAGCTCAGTGTCCGGGTACTTCCTATAGCTAAAGTAAAGGTGCCGCTAGCAAGTTCGGCAAAGTCCTCTGTATACCATTGAGCAGGCAGGTTGGTCACTTTTTCTAAAAATTGAACCAGGCGTTTAATATCACCGGTTATTATTCTTAATGATGTCAGTTTCATAATATTATTGTTTTATTAATTTAATAAGATATTACACAATGATAGTATGGCCTAATGACAACAGTATGTCAGTAATGTTTGAATTTGAAAGGATTTATAAACAATATAAAATATTAATAAATGCAGTGTAATGTTTTCAGCATCTTCGTCTCTAACAGGAAATTTGATACAAATGGATACCCAACAAAAGGATAGTATTTTAACAGTAAGTAACCTAAATGTACAGTACGGTAGCTTCCAGGCAGTGAAGGATGTGTCGTTTGATGTAAGGGCGGGGGAGATATTCGGCTTGCTTGGGCCCAACGGTGCTGGTAAAACCAGTACGTTGAGCGCCATTGAGGGTTTGATAAAATATACATCGGGGGCAATTATTGTTGATGGTTACAATGCAAAAGAAAATCCGTTGCATGCACGTGCAAGTATGGGCGTACAATTGCAGTCGACCAGTTTTCAGCCTGAATTGAGGGTTGGCGAGATATTGCAATTGTTTGCCGGCATTTACGGTGTTCCGCTGGCCAACGGGCGATTAGACGCCATATTACAGGAAATAAAACTGGAGGACGCTGTGAACAAAAAGTTCAGCGAACTATCGGGCGGGCAGCAGCAGCGGGTGTCGCTGTTTATATCCACCATACACAACCCGCGTTTGGTATTGCTTGACGAACCTACCACGGGCCTCGATCCGCAATCGCGCAGGCAGCTTTGGGAGCGCATTGAGGCTATCCGCGAGAAAGGCCACGGCGTGTTGCTCACTACGCACAGTATGGAAGAAGCAGAATCGGTTTGCGACCGCATCGCGATCATTGACCATGGGACAATTATAGCCATCGACACACCACAGGCATTAATTGACAAACATAAAAACGACCCCGAAGCAATTGCTGTATCGCGCCGCGGCAGGGTAACCCTTGAAGATGTATTTATAGCATTAACAGGTAAAGCAGTGAGAAGCTAAAAGCAGAGAGCTTAAAGCGGAAAGCAAAAAACAAATAATTAACTAACAACATACTTAACAGCAAAAAGCTTTGGTCTTTCAGCTTTTTCCTTTAAGCTAAAAAAACAAGAAATGGAAACTATCATACCAAAAATATCAACATCACTTTTAGCCTTATTTAAGGCCGATATAACAACCCAATGGCGTAATCGCCGTTCAGTAGTGTTAATGCTACTTGTGCCTGTACTCATAACTATCTCGTGGCAAAGTGCTATCAGATTAACAGGTGGTCCTTTTGTGCTTTCAAACGGTATAGGATTAGGCTTGATAGCCATGGGCCTGATGGGTTATTCCAATTCCATTGCCCGAGACAGGGAAAAAGGGATATTCCAACGATTACGCGTAGCGCCGGTGCCATCATGGGCAATAATGATGAGCAGGTTGTTGGTACAGTTGATAATGATGGTTCTTATAACAACCATAGTGTTTATTGTTGGCAAAACCTGCGATGGTATCAAATTAACACCAATCGGTTATATTCTCACCTACTTTACAGCTTTTATTAGTGGTGCCGTATATCTTAGTTTAGGGCAGGTAATTGTAGGGCTTATTAAAAATTCAGAAACGGTTAATTCAACCAGCAGGTTAGTGTATTTTGTATTTGTAATGACAAGTATGGTTGCAGTTATTGGAGCCACCTCTCATGATAAAGGACTGGGCACTATGATAGCCAATGCAGTCAAATGGACTCCGTATGGAACAGTGACTACCATGCTTTCAGCGAGTATGCAACCCGAAAAATGGACGATGGATACTACGTGGGCTTTGTTGATCACAATAGGTTACATTATTGTATTTGCCGGTATCGGCATCCAAAAATTTAAATGGGAGTCAAAATAAAATATTATAATCAAGTTATTGATAGCGATGGGTTTTAAACCCATCGCTATTTTTTTGCCGAAAATTGCGTTCAGGGATGTTCATTCCCTGTGAACGCCGGGAAATGTTAAGGTGCTGTTTATTATGTGTTTAAGTGTTTGGGGGTGTTTAGGTGCGTTTGGGTTAATTTCGGTTCGTTTGGGCTTGTTTGGGTTCTGTTTAGGGGGTGTTTAGGTGTCGTTTGGGCAGTGTTTAGGTGCGTTTAGGTAGTGTTTAGGTTATACCAAAATGCTGATGTACAGTAAAATATGAACACGCGAAAGTAAGTTAAAATCGCTCTTTTTTTCGGGGGTAAGTATTCGTAAAACATCCGCTTAAATAAGTTTAAATTCATAAATTTGGCGCTCATACTTTTTCACACTACACTATTTTTTATACAAATGAGCAAAGGGGTTATAAGCAAAGAAGAAGATTACTCGCAATGGTACAACGACCTGGTGATTAAAGCCGACATGGCCGAATATTCGCCGGTACGCGGCTGTATGATCATTAAGCCATACGGTTATTCCATTTGGGAGAAAATGCAGGCGGTGCTTGATAAAATGTTCAAGGATACCGGCCACAGCAACGCCTATTTCCCACTGCTTATACCCAAATCATTCTTTAGTAAGGAAGCCAGTCACGTTGAGGGTTTTGCCAAGGAATGTGCCGTTGTAACACACTATCGCCTGAAAAATGATGGTAACGGCAATATTATTGTTGATGAGGATGCCAAGTTGGAGGAGGAGTTGATCATCCGCCCAACATCTGAAACTATCATCTGGAATACTTACCGCGGCTGGATACAATCATACCGAGACCTGCCGATATTAGTTAATCAATGGGCCAACGTAATGCGCTGGGAAATGCGCACACGCTTGTTCCTGCGCACCAGCGAATTTTTATGGCAGGAGGGGCATACTGCTCATGCTACATCAGCAGAAGCTGTTGCTGAAACCGAGCAAATGCTTGAAGTGTATGCTGATTTTGTTGAAAATTGGCTGGCATTGCCCGTTGTAAAAGGTCGTAAAACACCGAATGAGCGATTTGCAGGTGCGTTGGATACTTACTGCATAGAAGCCCTGATGCAGGATGGCAAAGCCTTGCAGGCTGGCACATCGCACTTCTTAGGACAGAATTTTGCCAAGGCATTCGATGTGAAATTCACCGGGAAGGATAACAAACTCGATTACGTTTGGGCAACCTCATGGGGGGTATCAACCCGTTTGATAGGTGCGCTGATAATGGCTCACTCTGATGATGCGGGCCTTGTGCTGCCACCAAAACTGGCGCCTATACAGGTAGTTGTTGTACCGATATACAAACACGAAGAAGAACTGGAAAATATATCAAACTATGTAGCCACGCTTAAAAAGGAGTTGGTGGCGAAAGGTATTTCAGTTAAGTTTGATAACCGCGACACCCATCGCCCCGGCGCAAAATTTGCGGAGTATGAGTTGAAAGGTGTACCATTACGCGTAGCCATAGGCAGCCGTGATATGCAGAATGGTACGGTTGAATTGGCACGTCGTGATACTAAAACCAAGGAAACGGTAAACCAGGAGGGATTAGCCAATGTGATAGAAGGCTTGTTGGATACTATCCAGGAAAACATCTACAAAAAAGCACAGGATTTCAGGGCTGAAAACACTACAGAGGTAAACGACTGGGAAGAATTCAAGCGTTTGTTGGATGAAAAACCCGGTTTCCTCTCCGCCCATTGGGATGGCACGGCCGAAACCGAGCAAAAGATAAAAGATGAAACTAAAGCAACAATCCGTTGCATACCTTTGAACAATAAACTGGAAGAAGGCCGATGTATTTTGACGGGTAACCCGTCAACACAGAGAGTGCTGTTCGCAAGGGCTTATTAGCCCCCCGGCCCCCTGAAGGGGGAGGTGAAAAACATTGAGGGTTTCAATTGAGAATAATAAATAGATCTATTAACATTTGCACGGTATTTAACCGGCATTCTAATCAAAAGGTCCCCCTTTAGGGGGCGGAGGGGGTATGAAATTCGCAACCAAAGCAATACACGCAGGGCAGGAGCCCGATCCGTCAACAGGCGCGGTAATGACGCCGATATATCAAACATCAACCTACTGGCAAAAGTCGCCGGGCGACAACCAGGGGTATGAATATTCACGCGGCACCAACCCAACTCGCAAGGCATTGGAAGATTGCCTTGCAGCATTGGAAAATGCAAAGTTCGGCTTGGCCTTTTCTAGCGGCATGGGTGCGACCGACGCGGTAATGAAGCTTTTAGCCCCCGGCGATGAAGTAATAACTGGTAACGACCTTTATGGTGGCTCATACCGCATGTTTACCAAAATATTCGCTCCGTATGGCATCAAGTTTAATTTTCTTGATCTGTCGAACCCGGATAACATCACCCAATACATAAACGACAAAACCAAGCTGGTTTGGATTGAAACGCCTACCAACCCAACTATGCGCATTATTGATATTGAGGCGGTAGCCAAAATAACCAAGGCCAATAATTTGAAGCTGGTGGTTGATAATACATTCGCGTCGCCATACCTGCAAAACCCGATCGACCTGGGTGCAGATATTGTAATGCATTCCGTAACCAAATACATCGGCGGACACTCCGATGTGGTGATGGGTGCTTTGATGTTGAACGACGAGGAAACCTACAAAAAACTGTGGTTTATTTATAATGCCTGCGGTGCCACACCCGGCCCTATGGATAGTTTTTTGGTACTTCGTGGCATAAAAACCCTGCACCTGCGCATGAAGGCGCATTGCGAAAATGGCCGTCAAATAGCCGAATTCCTGAAGATGCATCCAAAAGTTGAAAAGATATACTGGCCCGGCTTTACCGATCATCCAAACCACGATGTTGCCCGCAAACAAATGCGCGGTTACGGTGGCATGATCTCAATCGTACTAAAAAATGCCGACCTACAGGAAACATTCCGCGTAGCATCATCATTCAAAGTATTCACCCTTGCTGAATCATTAGGCGGTGTGGAATCGCTCATCAACCACCCCGTAAGCATGACCCACGGCTCCATTCCCAAAGCCGAACGAGAAAAAGCAGGCGTAGTAGATAACTTATTGCGCCTGAGCGTAGGCGTAGAAGATATTGAGGATCTGCTGGAAGATTTGAAACAGGCATTAGCTTAGCCCCCCAACCCCCTAAAGGGGGAGTTTAATAATTATGGCAAGAAATGAATTTGATTTTCAAAAGTTCCCCCTTCAGGGGGTTAGGGGGCTTTTGGATGCTAAAGTTTTGCAATATAATCAGCCCGATTTCATCGCCAACGATCCCGTTTCTATCCCGCATATCTTCACCAAAAAGCAGGATATTGAAATAATGGGTTTCTGGGCGGCCACTTTAGCCTGGGGCCAACGTGTAACCATCATCAACAAATGCAAAGAGCTGATCGCCCTAATGGACGGCGCACCCTACGATTTCATCATCAATCACCAGGACCCCGACCTAAAAAAGTTGCTCCATTTCAAGCACCGTACTTTTAATGATATTGATACATTATACTTCATCGCATTCTTCCGTTATCACTATGAAAGAAACGAATCACTGGAGTCTGCATTTGCGCCCCATCTCGCAAATCAAAAAACTCCCCCTTCAGGGGGCTGGGGGGCTGAAGAGGCTTTAAATCACTTCCGTTCGTATTTCTTCTCTCTGCCCGACTATCCCTACCGCACCAAAAAACATGTATCATCGCCATCGCAAAAATCAACCTGCAAGCGGCTGAATATGTTCCTGCGATGGATGGTACGGAAAGATGACTGCGGCGTAGATTTCGGCATCTGGAATCAACTCAAACCCGCCGACCTCATTATGCCCTGCGATCTTCACGTCGACCGCGTGGCCCGCAAGCTCAAACTCATCACCCGCAAACAAACCGACTGGCAAACCGCCCTCGAACTAACCGAACGATTAAGGGAATTTGACCCTATTGATCCTGTAAAATATGATTTTGCTTTGTTTGGATTAGGGATAGAGGAAAAGTTTTAACGCCGACACGCTATTTATATAACGCATATTTCCTTCGTATGAGTTCTTTATATATCGGGTCATAGGGGCCGTTCATATAATCGCCTGCGCATTGTAAGGCATCTTTATTTATCACAGGTGTATCCTGGTTCAATAACAAAACAGCAAGCAATCCTTCCTGTATTTTTCCTTTGGTATGTTTTTTTGCCAACTTGTACTTTTCGATCCAATTATTCTGTGTATGCAGGTATTCATTATCAACCTCGTTTTGCTGCAGTAAAAAAGCCATCAGGTTTCTTGAATATGCCAGCGTATCATTAAAAATGAATTTCTTTCGTATTGGCGAATACAATGTGTATAATAAGTTGGCCTGGTCAATTGATGTGCTGTCGCTAAATAGGCCGGTTAAGTATCTACTTTTTAAATTTTCAAAACCATAAAAAATATCCGCCCTTAATATTTCATATGCAATTGGTGTAAGCAAGCCTTTAAAGTTATACAGGCTGTATAATTGTGGCCCGCGACAGGAGTCGAGGTATTTAAAATAGCTTTGCCCGGTATCTGAAACACTGTTTACGGGCGGATGATACCAATCCTGGTACCTGATATGTGCCCAGTGTTGGTAATTTGCCTTATCGGAACCTGCACCAGAGAATTTTACATCTTGTACTTTTAAAATATTCATGTCGAAATGAATACTGTCGCCCGGCTCTATTAAAAATAGCTTAAATATATTCCTGTTTGTTATTAATGTAAAATAAGCAGGCTCGGTTAATGTAAACTTAAACTTGAAATTACTATCCACCAGGCTTTGGTTAGAAGTACTTTCAGCCATATTTACATACTTATAAAGTATTAAAGAAACCGGCTCATTGAAAGGGCTTTTTATATTTCCTTCAATTATGGTATTTTGCTGTGCTTTTGTACTTAATGTAAACACGCAAAAACAAGTAAGGAAACAGTATCTTATCATTTGTTGCTTTAAGTATATGTGATGTGTTAAGATCCGGCAGCAAAGTACGGGTATAGAAACCATTGTATTTGTTAAATAATGTGAAATGGAAAATGACCCGTCTACCGAAAATAATGAGGAGCTTAACAAGTTTTTAGTCGGCAAGTCCGAACAAACACTATTACTGTTTAACCACTTCATAGCTGAATACCAAAAACTCGCCACGATAACTATCCATCCCGCCAAAACCATGATAGGCATAGCCAATGCACATCGTCGCATCGCTTGGGCAACTCAATTAGGTAAGAACTTTGTACACGTAGTGTTCCCCTTTAAACAGGAATATCCCGATAACCTATGCTTCCAAAAAATAGCCCAGGTACCCGGCGACGCCCGCCAGTTTAATCATCATTTCAGGATGTATAATGTGGAAGATGTGAATGAAGAGGTGAGAAAGTTTATGCAAATGGCCTGGAACCAGGATTGAGCGGGTTAATCATGATTTTCAATATGCAAAACAATATCCTGTAAATCCGTTTAATCTGTTTAATCCCGGTTCATTGTTCTTCCTTAAAATAAACCTTATAAAAATTCATATGCTTCCCATCGTCAAAGCCTTTCTCAATCAATTCCTTATCGCCATGAATATAAATATGAAAGTTCTTATCCAGCTTTAACACACTCTTATAAACCCGCTGCTGCTTTTTTACCGCGTTGCCCGATATCTCGAACGTATCCGCTATCGGCGTTTCAAACTCCTTCTCGTACTCGCTCTTAAACGTTTTAAACGATTCAATAGCCTTTTCATTCCCTATAACCTCATCGGCAAATTCATCCAGGTCGAAGGTTTCCTTCTCCTTAAAGTATTTCATCGATTTATTCAGAAGGTCAATCTTATCGGCCTTGCTCATCTCAAACTCGTCATCCAATTTTTGGGTCACAAAGTTTTTGTAAATACCCAGCGTATTGCTGGTTTGGTTAAAGCTGTCGTTGCGGATCTTTAGTTGTAAAAACTCATCCTTCCAGTACATGGCTGCGTCCTGCCCGCGGTTGGTATGGTCTATTACCACCACTTTATAGCCGTTCTCTTTTTCAATGTTAAATATCAAAACACCCTTATCCAGTTTATTGATGTTGATGGCGTTTTCCTCGTAATCCACGTTAAAACCGCCATCCTGCGGATAAACCTTCAGGTAAGTTTCCTTATTTTCCGATTTAAAAATACCGATGGCGTCCAGCGGGTTGCCCTCTATCTGCACCTGCTTAAAATAAACCACGTACAATTCGCCCGGCTTTATATTGGGGTGATTGGAAACTTTATACAGGTGTTTAGCGATCTGCTCCGATGCTTCATGAAATTTGTCCTTGTTCTCAAAAACCTGGGTAGCAAAATGATGCACCTCGTTTAAATTCAGGTCGCCGCTACTGTGCGTCAGGTGGTAAACCTCGTTTGTTTTTTCAAAAGGTTTCAAAAAATAGTTCATCAGCAGGTTAGGGATCACATCATCCTTCAGCTCCAGCGGCTTGTCCGACAAAGCATAAAACTCATTTATCGACGGATTACCAACGTGATGAACCGAAATAGTATCCAGCGAGGCCTCAAAATAACTTACCATAATACCGGCGAATTTAGAACTTTTTTGGGTGATGCCGCCCTTATTTATCCTTACAGAAAAAATGGCAGCAACATTGCCCGTAAATCACGACTTTTGCATTTAGTTCATGGATGATGGTTCATAGTTCATGGATTGTTTTTTTGCTATCAACTATGAACCATGAACTATGAGCCAAACAGACCAAACAATAGTAGCCCTTGCCACACCATCAGGAAGCGGAGCCCTCGGAATCATCCGCCTGTCGGGGCCCGATGCCATTGCCATTGCCCAAAGCGTATTCAAAGGCAAGGACCTTACAAAACAGGAATCGCATACCATCCACTTTGGCAATATTGTTGACGGCGATCTGATATTGGACGAAGTTTTGGTTTCCCTGTTCATTGCTCCGCGCTCTTACACCCGCGAAAACGTGGTCGAGATTTCCTGTCATGGATCTGCATATATTATTGAGTCGATAATTAAATTATTGATAAAGAAAGGAGCAAGAGCTGCTAAACCCGGCGAATTTACCCTGCGTGCCTTCCTTAACGGACAAATGGACCTCTCGCAAGCCGAAGCCGTTGCCGATCTGATAGCATCCAACTCCAAAGCTTCACAGCAAGTAGCCTTGCAGCAGCTGCGTGGCGGGTTCAGTACACAATTGCAAGCGCTGCGTGAGCAATTGGTGACCTTTGCCTCTTTGGTTGAACTGGAACTTGATTTCAGCGAAGAAGATGTGGAGTTTGCCAACCGTGATCAGCTTAAAAAACTAACACACGATATTACCCGCATCATCGGCTCGTTGATACAATCGTTCGAGTTAGGTAACGCCATCAAAATGGGCGTGAACACGGTAATAGCCGGTCGGCCAAACGCGGGCAAATCGACCCTGTTAAACGCTTTGCTGAACGAAGAGCGCGCTATTGTAAGTCACCTGCCCGGTACCACGCGCGATACCATTGAGGAAGTGCTGAATATCCACGGCATTAATTTCAGGCTGATAGACACCGCCGGCATCCGCGAAGCCACCGATGCCATTGAGCAGATAGGGGTACAGCGCACCATGGAAAAAATAAGCCAGTCGGCTTTATTGATTTATGTGTATGATGCCGAGCAGATCACTTTGGCCCAACTGGAACAGGACCTTGACAGCCTGCAAAAGCCCGGCGTGGCCGTGTTAACCGTAGCCAATAAGATTGACCTGTTATCACCCGAGCAAATTGCCGCGTTGCCGCACACCCAACAGGACGCTGTGATATCCGCCAAAGAAAAATTTCATATCGACGACCTGAAAAACAAGATATACCACGCCGCCATAAAAGAAAAACTGACCGGCAATGAAACACTGGTAACCAACGTCCGCCACCTCGAGGCCCTCCAAAAAACCGAAGAATCACTCGTTCGCGTCCTCAACGGCATCGACGGCAGCATAACATCCGACTTTTTAGCAACCGACATCAAACAAGCCTTGCACTATTTAGGTGAAATTACTGGAACGGTTACAACAGATGATTTATTGGAGAATATATTTAGTAAGTTTTGTATCGGCAAGTAATTGATATAACTTATTGATTATCAATTAGTTGTAAGCAAAGAACAAAAGTAGAAATCGCTATTTTATTTTCCTAAATACCAAGATATCAGGTACTTGTAAATAAAACCAATCGGTATATTTATGGTTTTTGTTACTATTAGAAAGTAATTTTGTTTCTTTTTTGGTTCCCGAATCATCTTTGTTCCTCATTTTTAGGTTACTTATAAATCGTTAAAACTATCGGTAACTAAATAGCACTAAATGATACTAAATGCCACAAAACACTACAATTTAGGGAGAAACTACAACCGATATTGTTGCAATGATTTTCTTGGAGGGAGTGTTAGTGTGGATAATTAGATTGTGGAAATTTTAAATATATGAGTTCAAATTTCACGATCCAAAGAAAATGTGTGCATTGTAAACAAATATTCAATGCCAAAACCACTGTGACTCGATTTTGCGGCAAGCTGTGCAATAAACGGTTTAACGCTGTAAATAAGAGAAATGAAAAGATTGAAGCGGAAAACCTACGGCCTATTATTTTGTCCGCTCCAGCAATGCAACCCCTTAAAAATATAGAGTTTTTAGATGCTCAAAAAGCTGCATTATTGCTTGGGGTATCACGTAATTTTATTTATCATTTGATAAACAACCGTAAACTCGTCGCCTATAATCTTTCTGTTCGGCGAACGATCATTCTAAAAAGGGACATCGAGCAGTTATTTCAATCGAAGTTACTTATGGCACCTCTTCCTCAAAAGCAGGTGTCCAAAATGCCCGCAATGGACGACTGTTATAATATGAGCGAACTACACGAGAAGTTTAAAATCTCAGACGCAGCGATATATAATTTAATCAAAAGAAATAATATAGATAAGTTTCAGGTAGGCCGATTCACTTATGTTGCCAAGAAAAATATTGATTCGATTTTACTTAATCAATTCTGATGGCAAACGTAACTATAAGAAGGAAATCGCTATCAAAGAACCGCCAGTCACTTTATTTAGACTATTCACCACCCTTATTCAACTCATCTAAAAATAAGCTTCAGCGATATGAATATCTAAAACTGTTCATTTATGATAAACCCAATAGTAATTTTGAGCGGAAGCATAATAAGGAAACAATTAAGTTAGCTGAGTGGGTTAGGCTCAAACGACATCTTGACGTACAGAGTAGCAGGTTTGGATTTTTATCTGAATCTAATAGGGGAGGTAATTTTATCAATTACTTTAAAAAGTATACTGCAAAGCGCCAGAAAACAGATTCTGATAACATGGCGATGGCTTTTCGGTATTTTGAAGATTTTATAACCAGCAATAACCTGAAAACTTGTGATTTGAATGAATCAATATGCGAAGGTTTTAGATCTTATCTTTTGAGTAGTCCTGGAATCAGTATAAGAGAAAAGTCAATTTCGAGAAATACTGCCGTTAGTTATTTTGCGAAATTTCGATCCGATTTAAAAGAAGCGTTTAGCAAAGGATTATTTGCAGAAGACCTCTACTCTTTAGTCAAGCCTATCAAAGCAAACGAAACACATCGCGAACGTTTGGAATTGACGGAACTCCAAACATTAATATCGACGCCAATGGAACCTGATGTAATTAAACGAGCAGCAATATTTTCTGCTTTAACAGGTCTTAGGTTTTCAGATGTTAAAGCCTTAAAATGGTCTGAGCTACGAGGTCGGCCTGGTAAGTATTACTTACAATATCGCCAACAAAAAACGTTGGTTGCTGAATATATGCCAATTTCTGACGATGCTGTTAATTTAATGGGAGGCAAAAAGAAGCTACGCGAGGCGGTTTTCCAAAACTTGAAATACTCATCAATCAGAATTTTCTTAATAAGATGGCTGGCAAAGGCTGGTATTAAAAAGAATATAACATTCCATTGTTTCAGGCATACTTATGCAACCTTACAACTTGAATTTGGAACAGACCTTTATACTGTTTCTAAAATGCTAGGGCATAAGCATATTAAAACAACGCAAGTTTATGCCAAGGTAGTGGATAGTAAAAAGGATCAAACCACAAATAAAATTAAGGTAAACCTAAGTTGGGTAAATCCTAATAACGAGCAATGAAAAAACGGCTGTATCATAAGTCAATCTCAAACTTAATTTTAAGACCCTAATTAATAATCAATTTGTTCCGATTTTTTATTTGGTCAAAATTGACTTATGATACAGCTATTTTTTATCTGAAATGTGATCTAAGCATCCAGGCCATACCCTCGTGTGTTTCCATTAACCCGGTGATAAAATCACTCGTGCCGGCATCATTAAATTCTGTGGCAAATGGGGTAATGTTTCCGCGAATAAACTCGATGATACTTTCGTGATCTTGCAGTAACTCTTTCAAAAAGCCCTGGCTGTCGTTCTTACTATCGTTTTTTTCGGTTAAGTGAGTCAGTTGCAAAAATTGCGCTAAGGTGGCCGGTGCATAGTGCCCTATTTTACGGATGCGTTCTGCAACGCTATCCATTAGCTCGTCCAGTTCGCCGTACTGGCTTTCAAAAAAGATATGCATGGAGTGGAAATCGGGGCCTTCAATATTCCAGTGCGCGTTACGGGTTTTGGTGTACAGTACAAATTCGTCTGCCAATAATTTACTTAATTGATCTGAAACAGCTTTCCTGTCTGCTTCGTTGATGCCAATGTTAGGTTTCATGATGTTATTTTTTATGATTATATGAATAGATATTTTTTCAACTCGGCAGAAGCCTGCACAATTAAAGATTTCACGGATGGAACTGTTGCCAGTGCGTTCAGCAAACCAAAATCGTGAATCATACCATTATAACGTACGGTAGTAACGGTTACGCCGGCTTCATTCAATTTACGACCGTAGGCTTCGCCCTGATCTCTCAATATATCGTTTTCCGCAACCTGGATCAAAGCGGGTGGAAGGTCTTTTAATTCTTCCAGTGTTGCGTTTAATGGCGATACCAATATTTGCGCGCGTTCGCCCGCATCGGTAGTATATTGGTCAAACATCCATTTCATCAGGGGCGCAGTTAAAAAGCGGTCCTGACCGAATAGTGTATAAGATTCCCAATCAAACCTGGCATCGGTTACCGGCCACATCATAATCTGCAGACTGATTTTGGGGCCATTTTTGGCTTTAGCCTGCAGGGCAGTAGCGGCGGTCATATTACCACCTACACTGTTACCCACAACAGCCAGACGGCTACCGTCAACATTGATCTCTTTTCCATTTTCAGCCACCCATTTAGTTGCCGCATATATCTGGTTAATAGCTATCGGATATTGCGCTTCCGGAGACGGGGTATAATTTACAAATACAGCTACCACGCCAGATGCAACAACGAGGTCACGAACAAGGCGTTCATGTGTAGGGTAGTCGCCTAATATCCAACCACCACCGTGTATAAAAATAAATACCGGCAGTTCTTCGGCTACACCTTCAGGGCGAACAATGTTCAGGCTGATTTCATGGCCATCGGCAGTGATTGTTTTTTGTGAAACTTCAATGCCTGAAAGATCCACTTTAACAGATGCCTGGGCTCCGATTAAAACCTGCCTTGCAGCTTCTTTGGATAAAGTCTCAAGGGGGGCGCCGCCCGCATTTAATACTTTTAAAAATTCTTTAACCTGGCGGTCGATGTGTGGGTCTGTTGCGTAATTTACAATTTCAATTTCTTCAGTGATTGTGGTTTTCATGATATTTAATTTAAAGTGTTTTTATAATTTTAATTGCTTTGTTTGTTGATGTAAAAGTAGATGGCAGCTGCTATGATCTGAATTGCTATTCGTTGAACAGGCATATTTTGTCGTTGGGATATGCTTTTAGTGCTTTGGAGGGATTGCAAACAACTTACCTTGCGGCAATTTGTTCACTATTGACTCCCTGATCCCTAAATTAGTAGCGATAACATCTTTTGGATTGCTTGCGAGCCACTGGCTAAGATCGATGGCCTCATAGTTCCCATTATTAAACCCGATTAGGATCCGGCAAACCTCATCACCCGTATTTTTAATATAGTGGCCTGCGCCCATGGGTACGTAACCTACATCGCCCGCATTAAAATGCTCTGTAACTGCTGTTGCTTCGGCTAAAAACACGGTCATTTCTGCCGTGCCGGCAAGGTAATATTGCCATTCGTCGGCATTAGGGTGCCAGTGCATTTCGCGCAGTGCACCGGGCTGTAATTCTATAACAGAACCAGTCATTGAAGTGCTGATGGGGAATTCTTTGACAGACACTACCCGTTGTGTACATATTTATTTATTGCCGACTTCACATCGTAACTATTTGAAAGTTGTTTTGCCTTTTCAAAATATTCACAGGCATTTTCAGGCCTATTTAATTTAACTTCACACATTCCCAGTGTGTAATAAGGTTCATAATCTGTACCAGTTGGAT
>CAIWRU010000057.1 GCA_903915155.1 uncultured Mucilaginibacter sp. | reverse complement strand
GGAAGCACCCACGACTGCACCAAGTGTCTCTCCATCCACGACGCCGAGTACCGTGCCGAGCACGTTGCCGACAGAAGCGCCCACGACCGCACCAAGTGTCTCTCCATCCGTGCATAATCGCTTTCGCTTAAGTTGACCAAGCCCAAAATCTCCGCTTCTTCTTTATCAAATTTATCAGGGTAAACAAACTCGTCTTTGTCTGTATTATAAGGTGGGTCTATATAGATACACTTAATTTGGCCGGAATAGTGATTTTTCAGGATTTTTAAGCTATCCAAATTATCACCTTTTAGTACCAGGTTTTCTGTGGTGTCACTCTTTTTGCTTATTGAAGTGTTAAGGCGCAATTCTTTTTCTGTCTTCTGCGTGTATTTTCCTCTCGCAAAGTTGCGGCCCACAAAATTCAACCCGTAGCCGTTTACTTTTTCGTCAATTGGTAAGCCCAAAACGGCTTTTAGTTCTTCAATGTTTATTTCGCTATCGCGTATTACGTTAGGGTAGTTTTCCTTTAAATATGCCAGCAATTTGTTTTCATTGCTTTCTGTTTCAAGTACTGTAAATCCCGCCTGTATAAATTCTTGCTTTGCCATTTTGTTATGCGTTGCTTATCAATGCCGATAATTGCGTTTTATTAATACGCTCTTTGAATGATATTTTAATGTTTTCGTCTTTGTAATGCTCGCCAAGAGCCTCAAAATATTTTTTCGCAAAATCAATTTTACCTTTTTCATCTGCGGGTATTGCTGTTGACGATTGGTACCCTTTTGCTTCCACGATAAGAAAAACCTTATTACCTTCTGCACTTTTAATAGCATAGCAAAAATCGGGATTGTATTCGCCTAAAGGGGTTTTAATTTTAAGCCGTGGAAGCTTCCCAAAAATTTCAATGATATCAAAGTCAAGATCTTGTTCTACAATTTCCAGTTCAAAATCGCTGTCGTATTCAATCACTTCTTCAAAAACCCATTTGGCTTTCAAAGAAAAATCGCCTTCTATATCTTTTTGAAACTTACCAACGCTTCCGGTATCTAAATACGTCTTGCCGCTTTCAGTTTTAAAAACGTTTGGCAAAGCTTTCCCGCTAATACCATCATACTTAATGTTTGCTTTAAGCACACCAATTAAGTTCTTTTTAATTATTTCTGAAATTTCCCGCTGGGCCTGCTCAGGATTATTCTGAAGCAATTTATGCTTAAAATCATCACTCAACGCATTAAAAACATTTACCACAAAAGTAAGTGGTGTTTTGGTATTGTTGGCCAATGTACGAACCAGTTGCAAATAATCAACTTTGTTTTTGTAGAATACAGAATCTACCTGTTTTTTCATTATCGCGCCTTGTTCTCCAATTTTATCTACACTCAACTCGGCACGAATAGTTTGCAACAAAATCTTCTCAATGTTTAAAGCCTCAATGTCGGCTTTGATGTTTTCAATCAATTGTTTTTCATTTTGCTCGCTTAACGTGTCCAAAACATAAAAAGCATTTTTGTTAATGGTATTCCAAAGGTTTTGAAACTCCTGCAAATGGGTTGCTTTAATAAAAACCTTCTTTTTATCTTTTTTCTTCTCGCCCTTTTGAATGTAAGTGCTTGCATCAGATGCAAACACACTTTCAATGGCTTTTACCTGATCCTCCGGTAAGTTTTGTTGTTTAAGAATAGCAGCAAACTGAGGTGATCTTTCATAAATTTTTTGACCATCAACAATTGCTTTACGAACAATCATTTTATTGCCTATCAAAATATCATCCACCAACATAACTATTGTGTCATCATCAAAGCCCGATTTTTCTTTAAGTGCTTTAATTAGTTGTTGTTCTGTAAATGTTTCAGCAACTAAGAACGAGTTACTTAAAATCTCATTTTGAATTGCTTCAACAAAGCCTTGTTCTTTACTTGAAACAACTACATCCAAATTATTGATCTTCCAAAATTCCTCCTGGTCGTCGTTCAGATTTTTCAGCGTATTACGCTGCAAGTTTTGATCTACACAAATGCGAAGGCCGCGACCAATTTGTTGCAGTTTAGATATTTCGCTCCCTTGGTTAGATAGTTTGCAAATGGTAAAAACGTTAGGGTTATCCCAACCTTCCTGCAAGGCCCAAATAGAAAAAATGAAACGCGTGGGACTTTCAAATGAAAGTAATTTCTTTTTATCCCTCAAAATTTCATCAACACCTGTTTTTATTTTCTCATCTCCGTTGCCTTTATCACCAGAGAAATAACCTTTGTGAACTTGCAAGTCATCGTCATTATCAAAGTCATTTTGCAAGTATTGGTAGTACTTGGTAGATGCATCTATTTTGCTTATAACTTCGGTGTATTGTTTTTTATATTCTTCTTTAAAAATGTTATTTACTTTAGCATTTTCGCCACGAAATAAGCTGATGTCACTTTCCATAAAAAACAAAGTCAGCGCTTTTATCCCTCGTTCAAACAGTGTTTTTTCTTTCTCAAAATGTATTTTGATCGTTTCGCTGATCATTGCCCGTAATGACTGGTCAGATAAGGAGTAATCTACCTTTTCTATAGTGTCATCTGCCAAAACAATGTTGTCGCTATTTATTTTTTTAACGCTTTTGTTATTGAAAACTGCCCCAACTCCTAACTCTCGTCGGGCTATTATGCCATTGATTAAAGTGCTCACAATCGCCTTTTTATTGTCAATAGCAATTAGTGTATCAGTATTTTCAACTACATCTTGCGTGTAAACTACAATTTTCTTTACCAGGCTTTGCCTGAAAGACGAAATGCTGTCAAGCACATACGCAACATTTGACAAAGGTAAACTGTCCTTTTTTTCGAAAATGTGGCACCAAAACGCAAGTAGTAATTATCAAAACCTTCAAAATAGGTTTTAAAAGCGTTGCCTTCAAAACGGTGAGGTTCGTCCATGATCACAATCGGGTTTAAACGCTTTAAGCATTCCAGATATGATTTTGGTGGCTCCTGGTTATTTATAAATAATTCAGGGGCATTAATATCTTTCTCTAAAGGGCGGTTCAGAATATTATCTCGGCTATTGAAAGAGCTCGGTGTCATTACCAAAACCGATAAATGAGCCGTAGAAATAAACTGTTTAATTGCAGCAACATTACCCCCTTCATAAACAAAGGTTTCAATTTCCTTTTCTTTTTCGTTGGCGTAATAGCTTTTAAAATAGCTTTTTGTGTCCTCCAGATTTGTTTTTGTACCTTCCCTAATTGGAACTGTTGGAATAAGGATAATAAATTTTTTGTAGCCGAAAGTCTTACTTAATTCAAAAATGGTTTTGATGAACGTGAATGTTTTTCCAGTTCCCGTCTCCATCATTATATCAATATTATTAGTTTCCTTAACGGGAAAATTATAACTGTTTTTTTTATGGTGTGCAGTCATCACATCACAAAAGTTTCCTTTTTGATGGAGATTTTCAAAAAGTCCGATAACATTTGTTACGCACTCCTCCTGATAGGATTGTATTTCATATTGAAACTGTTTCGTTTCAGTTTTTGTATTCATTTAGTACATTAATTTTCAGAATCGTTAAAGTTAAAAAATTAAAACGTTTCCGGTAATTCATTGCGGCGATATAACCTGTATAGTTGCATAGTGGTTTCCAACTATTATGGAACCATCTGAAATTATGATTAAATTCATTTCCTTATGCCTTAGAGGTACTAAATAAAAAATCCCGAGCACTCGCTGCCAGGGATTTTTAACCTAAACCTTATCACAAAGTTAAGTGTTACCTTAACTGTAAATAGTTTTGTAATATATAATTTTAATTGCCACTTATCAAATATATAGTTATGGAAAAGCTACCTTATTCAGTCTTCTATCATTCGCCTGATGGTTTTTTTGTTTGCAAAACCGATTTCTTGGATTTAGATCAAGCAGAAAGGTTTATAACATCCGGTATATTTACTCATGATGGGGCAGAGTTTCATTTTATACTTAAAGATGGAAAACACCTTATTAAAGGAGAACCAAAAGAACGCACTGAAAAATACTATTCAGATTCGATGAAATTCGCTGTGGAGATACCATTGTCAGCATATACAAACGTCAACTTAAATTAAAGCGCACCCTGTTTTCACCAAAGACATCAAACCATAAAGAAAACAGGGGGCGTTCTTCGGGCGGCGATAGCCCGCCGCTGGGGAATTTTAGAAATAAGGGGGATTGCTCCCCCTGGTAATAGGGTTAAATAGAATCATTGATCTAACGTGGTTTATGATAATCACTTGGTCGTTATTATCATAAAGTAAGGTTATTATATTCTATCCCATAATTGGATTACCTAAAATCGGCAACTTCGCAAACTTCAAAACCTCTAAACTTGCAAAACCAAATTCCTGAACAACCTTACCGGCCATCAAATAACACCCCGCTCCTCTGAATGGATAAGCAGGAGTAGAATTTGGAAAATGGACCGTATCAAAGAAATTCCCTTCAACATCTAAAAAAGTCCCGAACCACATTTTTTTGTTAGTTTTTGTATGAACCGTTTTTTCACAAACATATAACCCAACCATTTTAACAACCTGCCCAACGTGGTTTATTAAATCACCTCCACATATCTCGCCTCTGTATTCCGTTTCCAAAAGGTCAAACATGGACATGCTTAAAGAAAATCCTAAAATTTCTAATTCATGGTAGGCGTTTTCTAACTTGGTGTTTACCAATACCGGCAGGCTATAATTCTTTGCTTCCATGCAAAATAGTTCTATTTCATTTTCAGGCTTTACTTTATTACCCATTAATAAATGTACGCCCCATAGCAATTCCTTTTTACTTTTTCCAGTAAAACGCAAAGCACCAACACGGATCAATATGATAGCTTGCTCTAATCCAATGCCAGTACGTTTTATCAAATCCTCCAGGCTTTGATAAATACCATTTTCGCGCCGTTCTTCGGGTATTAGGGTTATGAAAGTATCATTTAATCCATGCACGCCAACAAACCCCAAATACACATCTACTCCGCTGATGTTAACGATGCTATCGCTGTTGTTCACACACGGTAAATGTATGTAGGCCCCCGCTTTCTGCAATTCATGCACATAAAGGGCACGGTTGTAAAAACCTCCATAGTTATTAAGCACTGCGACCATAAATTCCCTGGGATAATAGGTCTTTAAAAATAGGCTTTGGTAGCTTTCGACCGCAAAACTGGCAGAATGTGCTTTAGAAAAACTATAACCCGCAAATGAAGATACCTGCCGCCATACCTCTGCTACGTCCTCATCAGTTCTGCCTAACTTTTTAGCTTCTTCAAAAAAACGTTCTACCAAACGGTCAAACTCTTTTTTTGAGCGGTATTTGCCACTCATACCCCTACGCAATATATCAGCATCAGTACCGTCCATACCGGCGAAATGAATGCAAATTTTTATCACATCCTCCTGATAAACCATTACGCCATAGGTTTCTTTCAGTTGTTCCTCCATTACGGGATGGAGATAGTTAACAGTGTCAGGGGCATGATGGTATTTAATATATGCACCCATCATCCCTGAACTTGCAACACCGGGTCGGATAATGGAGCTGGCCGCAACCAATATCAAATAATTATCGCAGTCCAGTTTCCTTATCAATTGCCGCATGGCTGGCGATTCGATATAAAAGCAGCCAATAGTATTTCCGGTTTTTAATTGTGCGTTCACTACCGGGTCTTTCATAAAGGATTTGACGTTGTGAATATCAATTTTGCGCTGTTGGTTTTCTTCAACCAATTTAACCGCCATCTTAATATGCCCAATACCGCGTTGGCTTAAAATATCATACTTGTCAAAACCTATCTTTTCGGCCTCATACATATCCCATTGCACCGTAGCCATGCCTTTAGGGGGCAAATCAAGGGCTGTGTAATAGGTGATCGGGTCTTCCGATATAAGCACACCACCCGCATGAATGGAACGCTGGTTAGGCATATTGGCCATACGCTCGTAAATAGCGGTGATTTTTTTAAATGTATCATTATTCCGGTTGATAGCGGCCCGTGTCTGGTCTGTAAAACCATCAATTTCTGATTTGGGTAAACCCATTACCTTGCCGATTTCCCGAATGATGCTTCGATCCTTGAACGTTGACATTGTACCTAAAAGCGCTGTATGCTGACTACCGTACCTTTTGAAAATATAGTCCTGCACATCTTCGCGTTCGTCCCAGGAATAGTCAATATCAAAATCCGGTGGAGAAGTACGCTGTGCGTTTAAAAACCGTTCAAAATATAAGTTGAGTTCAATGGGATCAACGTCTGTTATTTTTAAACAATAGGCAACAATGCTATTGGCACCAGAACCGCGTCCTACATGATAATAGCCCTGAGAGGAAGAATAACGGATAATATCCCAGGTAATCAGAAAATAGGCGCAAAAGTCGAGTTCATAAATAACTTTCAACTCGTGCTTTACTTTTTTTAAGGCCTCTTTGTTGATTTTACCATAGCGGTATTCCATGCCACTTAGTGCCAACTTTTCAAGCAGTTCTTTGTCATTTTTTTTATTGCCGGTAAATGTTTTACGATTGAGATTGATACGGCCTTTGGGGTAGTCCATTATGCAACGGTTCATCAGGTTGCGGGTGTTATCCAAAATAAAGGCGTAACGGGAAAATTTCGCCTCTAACTGACCGGGGGATAAAAACATATCTGTTGGCATACATTTATCTTCCGGCTTTACCATCGTAAGTACAGCATTCAGGTCAATGCCACGCAAATATTCATGTAAACGATATTCGATCCGATCTGATACAAACACCGGCTGTAAAGCCAACAACTTGTCTTTTATAGCTGCAACGTCTTTATTAAATAGTTGGCTCAACTGGTCGAACCGGATACCTAAGTATTCATTATTCTTTAATTCGCCCTGGTATCCATAAGGGTAAACCACAAAAGCGTATTTGAAATCGTGGCAGGCATCAGGTAATGGTTTTTGTTCCAGGTTATGTTCTGTGAGGAACTCATTTAGTTCTTTCATTCCTTCTTTATTTTGAGCAATGCCAATATAAAGAAGCCTTTTGTCCCTCCTAAATTCCAATCCACCAATAGGCTTTAATCCTTTTTCGTCACACTCCCGCATAAATTCCATAATGCCGGTGGTATTATTAATATCAGTTAATGCCATTTGCGTGATACCCCGCGCCATAGCCTCATCCACTAATTTAGGGATAGACATTGTGCCATAGCGCAGGCTATATTGAGAATGGACGTTGATGTACATGACATTACAAGTTTAAATCCATGCCGGAGGCCAGCTTAATGGAATGAGGGCCGAAACGGCGGCGTATCTTATCCATCGCCTGGCAAAGACTGTATTGTTCCTCGGATTCCGTATATAGATCAATTTGCTCAAATCCGTTCACCAGGTTAGATAATCTAACACCAACCAATCGGATCAATATTCGCTTTTGATAAGCTTGCTTAAAAAGTTCTTTGGTCTTTTTGATCAATGCGCCATCTAAAGCAGTATAGGGTATGCTGGCTTGTTTGGTCACATCTTCGCGTGTGGAATAACGCACTGTCACAGTTATACAAGCAGTTTGTTTTTTCTTTTGACGAAGTTCAAACGCTAAATCCATCACCATTGAGGTGAGTAAATAGTTAATGGCAACCAAGTCAATACTATCCTGTTTAAAAGTCATTTGGCTGCTGATCGTCTTTTGCTCCTGGTAAGGAATAACCGGAGAATCGTCAATTCCCTTTGCTTTTTGTAATAACCAAATCCCATTCTTACCTAAAATACTGGTCATATATTCCGGGTGAACTTGTGCCAACTCATGTATCCGTTTGATGCCCATATCACTTAATTTTATAAAGGTCTTTTCTCCAAGTCCGGGAATTTTGCGGATTGATAGCGGATTCAAAAAGGGTTGTACCCCCATATATTCTATAGAAAGTTCCCCATTGGGTTTACATTCATTAGTCGCCATTTTAGAAACAGTTTTGTTTACCGATAAGCCAAAAGAAATAGGTAATCCTGTTTCTTTGATAACTTTTAGCCGTAATTCTTTGGCACATTTCAGCGTGCCGTAATGCTTATCCATTCCCGTCATATCAATATAATGCTCATCGATGCTGGCTTTTTCAATGAGGGGCACCTCCTGTTTTAATATTTCCGTGATCTCATGCGAGGCAGTCGTATATTCATCCATATTTCCCCTGATCCAAATACCGTGCGGGCAAAGCATCCTTGCCATACGTGCGGGCATGGCAGAATGAATACCGAATTTGCGGGCTTCATAACTACAAGAGGCTACAACACCACGATCAGACAGACTGCCAATGATAACGGGTTTACCCGTTAACGACGGGTTTTTACGTACTTCTACGGACACGAAAAAGGCATCCTGATCCATGTGTATGATTTGACGGTTCGTGTTCATGAGTTCGACAATTAAAGGGCTATAAAATTATGCTAATATTTTTAGTATTTCATAGTGTTGCCGACAAATAAATTTTCACACTTGTATTGATAGATTGTTATTCAGTAAATTAGAGTTATGGAAACAGAGAATTTTCAGATAGCCATTGGACAAGTCAACGTACAAATTTTTGAAGTGCGAGACTATATCCATCCCGAAAGGGATAAATGCAAATTTGAAATTTACAAAAGTGGGCAGCTAATTTTGAGCCTGGAGCCTGATGAGGATTTTTTGCGGGTATGCAAAAACCCAGGTGAACTGGATGAGGAAACCATTCACCTGATTTGTGATAAGATCGAATCTTATTATTTATGAAATTTTAATTTTATTAAATAGCGTATTCAATAGCAGGTAGGTCTTCATAGGTAAAAGGCGTTGCCGGTTCCAAAGTGGCCAAAAACTCTTTTGCAATGGTACAGGCATCCATTTGTTTCGCCGGATATTGCGATAGCGCGATCTCGGTTATTCTTTCATCATTCAGGTCGCCAAACATCCATTCATAAGCCAAATCATCGTTAAGTATTGTTGGCATACGTTTTTTAGAATTATGGACCTGCTGCATTAGTGGGTTGGCCTCCGCAGTTGTTACCGATACAGTCTGCACGATTTCACCAGTATCTTTATCTGTCCATTCCTGCCAAATACCGGCCATGTAAAAGTATTCCTGATCTTTTACAGATATGTAATAAGGGTATTTAATAGAAGTTTTTAAGGGTTGCCCTGTTTTTTTATTCAGGGGGAACACATGCCGCCATTCATAGAAACCTGTTGATAGTACCAAACACCTACGTTTCCTTGCCGCCTCGGCATAAATAGACGGGTTTCCTTTTTCATTGTTAAACAGATTTTCCGCTTTGGCATTTAGCGTGGTATAACCAATATGCCATTTTCCTTGTTCGTCCTTATAGCCATTTCTAAATTTAGAAACTGCCTCCCGGTTTTTTAAATACGGAGGTAAAAAACCCCATTCCATTTGGACAATATCAAAATTCGTTTCATCGGTGTCCCTTTTTAGGACAGCGATTGGAGCATAAGCAAATCCGTTATGTACGGCACGGTTCAAAAAATCGTATTTCTTTACTGCTTTCTCTAATTGCAATAACTTGATAAACTCCGCTCTTGATACTTTTTGACCGTTATAATAACACATAACTATTTGTTTTTTAATTTCTCTGCAATACGCGCACCAAAAAATTCAGCCTCTTTCTGACGCCCTTGTGGTATAGAGGTCCAAAATGGGCGATTGCCTCCTAACGCTTCATGAACTACCAACGGCGGCCTGCCATCTGAAAATTCAATTCTGAAAACTTCATCACTGGCTACAAAATGGCTGTTAACAGTCATGGTGATGTCCGATAAGACAATTTCAAAAGTAGGGTTAGTTTGCATAGATTTAAAATTACAAAAAATAACTATCCGCCTGTTAAATGGCTCATCTTTTATAACTTACCATTCGCTTCAAAAAATCTAAGTTGTTGTTGCCAATCTTCCCAAATCATCACCATTGCCAATGTATCCAGTTCGCAATATTTCAAAAGTGATGAATGAATGGCTTTCCTTTCCTCGGGTTTCATTTCTGTAAATTGCATTTGGGCATAAGCCATCATTGCCGCCCCACCATCACTCAATTCAGCCTCCTCATCCATCAGCAGATCGTCTAATAATGATTCGTCTATTTCGGTAAATATAGGCTCCAGTTGTTTATAAGGGCTGATTACCTTACCCGTGGGAGTAAGTCCGATCCATACCTTTTCGCTGAAATTTAAACTCTGATTTTTTTCCCTATAGATGGGGCGGCTATACTTTTCCTGAAGGAATGAGCTATTGTTTAGGATAGCCGGTAAAATATCTTTAATGGAATTTGACCCGTTGGTTAGTGGAGAGTAATAAAATTTCTTAACACAATCCAATAAATCTATCATGTTGCGAGTGCCTTCCCATTTTACCGAACTGTCCCCTGTGGATTTGCTAATGGTTTCAATCCATGAACATAATTCCTTTGCATCCGTTTCGGACGATTCTCTTAGCTGCCGGTGAATAGCGTTAAGGATAGAATTTTCATGAGCAGCATAACGAAAAATATTACCGCTATCTCCATCAAGATCCGCTTTAAGTTTCCTGATAAATTCAAAATTGGGAAAGTTGCCTTCCTCCGTATTTAGCCACTGCCCTTTATGTTCAACAGTGCCGTCCTGATGAAGCACATGATGTGAAAACTGAAAAGCGATCTGTTCATAAGGCCTCCGGTTCGCGTTAAATGGAATAGCCACAGCAGAGGTTTCAAAATCTATGAAATGTAGCGGATAGGTAAGGGTTGAAGAAATCTGTCTAAACCCCTCATGGTCGAAAAAGTGAGATAAGTCCTTGTCTTTTGATTTCTGTACCTGTAATTCCTGACGGTCAACCCGGCTTAGGCCTGGTTCAGTATTAACTTTGGGTTTCTGACCTTCCAAGTCAATTCTACTTAATTGAGATTGAAAAAATACTTTATTATCCAGGTACTCATTTTTTTTCCTAAAGTCCCAAAGATTAAGAATAGATGGTTTTAAAAAGTCCTCCTCGGTAAAGCCATTGACGCTTTTCCAGCATTCCTTATACCCATTTTTTAAACCTAAAGCTTCTTGCTCCGGCGTAGCCCGAAACTCGCAGGTCTTACAATACGCTCTTATTTTGCCCTGTATTCGTTCATCAGATTTATATTTTTGAGCAAAAAAATCAATCCATTCTCTAAACGATTTGGTATCATCATTATACAACGGGTCATCTTTTAGCAGCATATCTGCCAGTTCATCTATATTGACACGACAAAGGATTTCTTGTCCAATAGCTGCGGGTGAAACATCCCCTGATACCTTGACTGAAACTTTATTATCCTTATTCTTTTGAATATGAAAATGTTGATTCAGACCGTCTACCGATGTCTTTTTACTTTTATCTGCCAAAATCAAAAACGCCTTAACCTTTAAATCGGGCCTGGAACGGGTGATCACATACTTTTGGAAAGTAACATCATAAACATAGGGTTGCCATTTTGGCGAAATTCCATTGGCATTTGAAATTGATGCTTTTAAGTTTGTCGGATCGTATGATTTTGCCTTAACTTCAAATAATTTCAGGCTGTTCCCGTCTTTGACAACAATGTCTGCCCTGATAAAAAACAAATCAAAACAGAAAGCAGCTTCATAAATGGTTACCTTATCTAAAAGTAACAGCTCATTGGTTTTTAGAAGTGCTTTGTCATAATCAAGTTCGTCGATTTTAATTCCACCAGGAAAATAACATTTCGCAAGTTCACCGACCTGAAATCCACCATTGGCCAAAGCTTCCAAAAAAGTGTCCTGAATCTTTTTATCAGGATACTCTTTTTTCGAATTATAAAAAAGTTTAGTCGGGCATTCTAATGCAAGTTTTAATTTGGATTTTGTTAAATACCGTTGGCCTGACATTGATTTGGGTTTATATCCAAATTTAACATTAAGTTCAACATTAAAAAATCCTTATTAAATGCCTTACTTTAAGTAGTCTAAGTACCTTTCAGTATCTTAAAAGCACCCCCTTTTTTCACCAAAGATCATCAAACAATAAGAAAACAGGGGGTGTTCTTCCGGGCGGGCGTAGCCCGCCGCCGGGCAATTTTCAAAATAAGGGGGATTGCTCCCCCTGTGGTAGGTTTTTAGAAAAATGACCTATGTAACGGGGTTTATGTTTATCACCTGCTGATTATTATCAATTACGCTCTTTAGCATATTTGTCGCAAGGCTAATTTCAAAATCATCCACTTTAGTCACTTTTAAATGTAGACAGTTTATTTCATCAAGCTGTTTAAGGCATTTTGATATAATTTTCAAAACCTTAAAATCTGTTTTATCACCTCCGCATCAATATTTGTAATAGTCATACTC
>CAIWRU010000056.1 GCA_903915155.1 uncultured Mucilaginibacter sp. | reverse complement strand
TCACGTTAGAATAATGTTGTTGTAAGGTTGAAAAGTTGGAATGTTGTAAAGTTTTGCTTTAACATTTCAACTTTCAAACCTTACAACTTTTCAACTCTTTAAAACAAAGGAGACTATGTCTTACAAAAAGGATAATAAAATCAAAAGTAACTTTACCACCATTACCATCAGTTTGGCCTCGCCTGAGTCTATCCTGGAGCGTTCAAGTGGCGAAGTTTTAAAACCGGAAACCATTAACTACAGGACCTACAAGCCCGAACGTGATGGTTTGTTCTGCGAACGTATATTCGGTCCGGTAAAAGATTATGAGTGCCATTGCGGTAAATACAAACGTATCCGTTACAAGGGTATAGTTTGCGACCGTTGCGGTGTTGAAGTAACTGAAAAGAAAGTACGCCGTGAGCGTATGGGCCACATCAACTTGGTGGTTCCTGTAGCGCACATCTGGTACTTCCGTTCATTACCAAACAAAATTGGTTACCTGTTAGGCTTACCTACCAAGAGGCTTGATCTTATCATTTATTATGAAAGATATGTAGTTATACAGGCAGGTGTTAAAGAATCTGACGGTATCAACAAAATGGATTTCCTTACTGAAGAAGAATACCTGGATGTTTTGGATACCCTTCCAAAAGAGAACCAGTATTTAGATGATAAGGATCCGCAGAAATTCGTAGCTAAAATGGGCGCAGAAGCTTTAGAAGAGCTTTTAAAACGCCTTGACCTTGACGAGCTTTCTTTCAGCTTACGTCACCAGGCAGCTAACGAAACTTCACAACAACGTAAAAACGAAGCTTTAAAACGCTTACAGGTTGTTGAAGCTTTCCGCGATTCACGCGAAAGGATTGAGAATAACCCTGAGTGGATGATCGTTAAGATCGTTCCGGTTATCCCGCCTGAATTGCGCCCGTTAGTTCCATTGGAAGGCGGTCGTTTCGCTACTTCGGATTTGAACGATTTATATCGCCGTGTAATTATCCGTAACAACCGTTTAAAACGTTTGATCGAGATAAAAGCGCCGGAAGTTATATTACGTAACGAAAAGCGTATGCTGCAGGAAGCTGTGGATTCGTTATTCGATAACTCACGTAAAGTAAACGCTGTAAAAACTGAAGGTAACCGTGCTTTGAAATCGCTTTCAGACATCCTGAAAGGTAAACAAGGCCGTTTCCGCCAGAATTTATTAGGTAAACGTGTGGATTATTCAGCACGTTCGGTAATTGTTGTAGGTCCAAACCTTAAATTACACGAGTGCGGTTTACCAAAAGATATGGCTGCCGAGCTGTTCAAACCATTTATCATCCGCAAAATGATTGAGCGTGGTGTGGTTAAAACAGTAAAATCTGCTAAAAAGATTGTTGACCGTAAAGACCCATTAGTTTGGGATATATTGGAAAACGTATTGAAAGGACACCCTGTGTTACTAAACCGTGCGCCTACGCTGCACAGGTTGGGTATCCAGTCGTTCCAGCCAAAACTGGTTGAAGGTAAAGCTATCCAGCTGCACCCATTAACCTGTACAGCGTTCAACGCGGATTTTGACGGTGACCAGATGGCCGTTCACGTACCACTAGGTAACGCGGCAATTTTGGAAGCCCAAATATTGATGCTTGCATCGCACAACATCCTTAACCCTGCTAACGGTACGCCTATTACAGTACCTTCACAGGACATGGTACTTGGTTTGTACTACATAACCAAAGGCCGTAAGTCTGAAGAAGGGCACACCGTAATAGGATCAGGCTTAACTTTCTATTCTGCCGAAGAAGTGATCATCGCTTACAACGAGAAGAAATTAGCCCTGCATGCGTTTATCAAGGTAAAAGCGAAAGTTAAGGAACGTGATGGCAGCATAGTAAGCAAAATTATTGATACTACTGTAGGCCGTGTGCTGTTCAATCAGCATGTGCCCGAAGAAGTTGGTTATATAAATGAACTGCTTACCAAAAAATCATTGCGTGATATTATTGGCGAGGTAGTTAAAAACACCGGGATGGCACGCGCCGCCCAGTTCCTTGATGATATTAAGGAATTAGGTTTCAAAATGGCGTTCCAGGGTGGTTTATCATTTAACCTGAAGGATATTAATATCCCTGAACAAAAAGTTACACTTATTGCACAGGCTTCGAAAGAAGTTGAAGAAGTTATGGGTAACTATAACATGGGTTTCATCACTAACAATGAGCGTTACAACCAGATCATCGATATCTGGACACGTATCAACAACCGCTTAACTGCGAATGTGATGGAAATCCTGTCAACTGATAACCAAGGCTTCAACTCAGTATACATGATGCTTGATTCAGGCGCGCGTGGTTCGAAAGAACAAATTCGCCAGCTTGCAGGTATGCGTGGTCTGATGGCGAAACCGCAGAAATCAGGTTCAGGTGGTGAGATCATTGAAAACCCTATCCTTTCGAACTTTAAAGAAGGTTTGTCAGTATTGGAATACTTCATCTCAACCCACGGTGCACGTAAAGGTTTGGCGGATACAGCGTTAAAAACTGCTGATGCCGGTTACTTAACACGTAGGTTGCATGATGTTGCCCAGGATATGATTGTTGGCGAAGAAGATTGCGGTACTTTAAGAGGTATATACACAACCGCCCTTAAAGATAACGAGGATATTGTTGAGCCATTGCACGAACGTATATTAGGCCGTACCGCACTTAGCGATGTTTATGACCCTATTACTAACCAGCTGTTAGTGTTAGCCGGCCAGGACATTGACGAGGATATAGCTAAAAACATCGAGAACTCTCCATTGGAAGGTATCGAGATACGTTCAGTATTAACTTGCGAAAGCAAACGTGGCGTATGCGCATTGTGCTACGGCCGTAACCTTGCAAGCGGTAAACGCGTGCAAAGGGGCGAGGCTGTTGGTGTAATTGCAGCGCAGTCAATCGGTGAGCCGGGTACACAGTTAACGTTACGTACCTTCCACGTGGGTGGTACTGCGTCAAACATCGCGGCTGAATCGCAGATCAATGCCAGGTTTGAAGGTGTTATTGAATTTGAGAACGTACGTACCGTACAATACAAAACCGAAGAAGGTGTTGTTGATGTAGTACTGGGCCGTTCGGGCGAATTCCGCATAGTTGAACAAGGAACCAATAAGGTAATTGTGACTAACAATATTCCTTACGGGGCTTATTTATATGTGAAAGATGGCAGCAAAATTGCCAAAGGCGACCGTATCTGTTCATGGGATCCGTATAACGCGGTAATCATCTCTGAATTTGCAGGTACAACCCAATTTGAGGCTGTATTGGAAGGTATTACTTTCCGCGAAGAATCAGACGAGCAAACAGGTCACCGCGAAAAAGTGGTTATCGATACAAGGGATAAAACCAAAAACCCGGTTATTCAAATTTCCGATGGTAAAGGTAATATCATAAAAGGCTATAACATCCCGGTAGGCGCCCACATCGCAGTTGATGAAGGCGAGAAACTACAAACAGGGCAGGTTATTGCTAAAATACCTCGTTCAACAGGTAAAACCCGCGATATTACAGGTGGTTTACCTCGTGTAACTGAACTGTTTGAAGCACGTAACCCATCTAACCCGGCTGTAGTAACCGAAATTGATGGTGTGGTAACTTTAGGTGGCGTTAAACGTGGTAACCGCGAAATAACTATCGAATCGAAAGATGGTCAGCTTAAAAAATACCTGGTTCAATTATCGAAACACATCCTTGTACAGGATAATGACTTTGTGAAGGCAGGTATGCCTTTATCTGATGGTTCGATATCACCAGCTGACATCCTTGCAATTAAAGGCCCTGCAGCGGTACAAGAATACCTGGTTAACGGTATACAAGAAGTTTACCGTTTGCAAGGTGTGAAAATTAACGATAAGCACTTTGAGGTGATTGTTCACCAAATGATGCAGAAAGTATCGATTGAAGATGCCGGCGACACCACATTCCTTGAAAAAGAGGCTGTTGATAGCTGGGACTTCATGCTGGAGAACGATGACATATTCGATAAGAAAGTTGTTGTTGATCCCGGAGAATCAACCTCGGTTAAAGCGGGCCAGATATTGTCAGTACGCAAACTGCGCGACGAAAACTCTATCCTTAAACGTAAGGACATGAAGTTAGTTGAAGTGCGTGATGCTATCGCGGCAACATCAAGCCCAATACTGCAAGGTATAACCAGGGCATCATTAGGCACCAAGTCGTTTATCTCGGCAGCATCGTTCCAGGAAACTACCAAAGTACTGAACGAAGCAGCTATAGCAGGTAAAAAAGACAACATGCTTGGCCTGAAAGAAAACGTGATCGTTGGTCACCTTATTCCATCAGGAACCGGTTTGCGCGCTTATGAAAATATCCGCGTAGGTTCACAAGAGGAATTCGATCGTTTAATGGCTTCAAAAACTGAAGAAGTGGAAGCATAATTAATTAAACGGAATATATTTTAGCAAAGCCTGCCAATTTATTGGCAGGCTTTGCTATTTTAGGCATGTTTTATATTCTCCCCTAAAAACCTGGTATAAATTTGCAATACTATTGAATATGTTGAATAAGGATTTGCAATTAAGCACTAATGCGCATGATAGATTATATAGTTGTAATTCCGGCACGGTATGAGTCATCACGGTTCCCCGGCAAGCCGCTGCTCAACCTTGCGGGCAAATCAATGCTGCTGCGTACCTATCAGCAATGCATAAAAGCTGTTGACCCTGCGTTGGTGTATGTAGCCACCGATGATGACCGTATAGTGCAACATTGCAGAGATTTTGGTATGCAGGTGCTGCTTACCTCGGGCACTTGCTTAACCGGCACCGACAGGATTGCTGAGGTAGCGCAAAAAATTAAAGCTACCTGGTATATCAACGTACAGGGCGATGAACCCGTGTTTGATCCGGCTGATATTACAGCCATTATTGATGCTCTTGCACAATACCCCGGCGAGATATTGAACGGTTATTGCCCTATAAGCGATGAAGAGCAGTACCGTAGTGTATTTGTGCCGAAAGTGGTTTTCAGGCCCGATGGAAGGCTGTTATACATGTCGCGCAGCGCGATACCCGGTAACAAAGAGGAGGAATTTGTAAAAGCATGGCGGCAGGTATGTATTTATGCCTTCCCCTATAAGGCTTTGTTTGACTTTGCATCAACCACCACTAAAACACCGCTCGAAGAGCAGGAGGACATTGAGATATTACGGTTTATTGAATTGGGTTTCGAGGTGCGGATGCTGCCGCTTTCCACAACATCAATTGCTGTGGATACGCCCGGCGATGTAAGTAAAGTTTTAAAAAGATTAGCTGCCGATGCTGGATAAATATAAAGTACTGCTATGGGATTTTGATGGGGTAATAATGGACTCGAATCCGGTGCGCACCTATGGATTTGAAGAAATATTGAAGGAATACCCCGCCGAACAGGTGAAAGAACTGATAGCATACCACCAGCAAAACGGCGGATTGCCCCGCTATGATAAATTCCGTTACTTTTTTGAAAAGATACGTGGCGAAAAGGTAACGGACGAGGAAATAATGCGTTTGGCCGCCCGGTTTTCAGAGATCATGCTTGCCAGGCTATTGGACAGTTCGCTGTTAATACCCGATTCCGTGGCTTTTATAAAAGAAAATTATAAAAAATTTATAATGCACATAGTCTCCGGCTCCGACCAAATCGAGCTGCGGAAAATATGCGCCCATTTGAGTTTAACACCATATTTTGTCTCCATTGTAGGTTCGCCAGTGCTTAAACCCAGACTTGTTCAACAAATATTAAAAGCATATAATTATAATAAATATGAGGTGGCTTTTATAGGTGATTCAGTTAATGATTACGATGCAGCAGTAGAAAATGGAGTCGATTTTTACGGTTATAACAATAAAAGACTACTAAATCTATCGAAATTATATATTAAAAAGCTTATGTAATATTATTAAAACATAAATAATAAATAATTGAAAAACATTTAAGGAATAGTTTGGTTTATTAATTTCGCGACATGGAAGAACAACATGAAAATCAATTGAATATTGAACTTTCTGAGGAAGTTTCAGAAGGCATTTACTCAAATTTAGCAATAATCACACATTCAAGTTCGGAGTTTGTGCTCGATTTTATTCGGGTTATGCCGGGCGTGCCCAAAGCTAAAGTTAAGTCAAGGATCATATTAACACCCGAACATGCCAAGCGTTTGCTTGCTGCAATGCAGGATAACATTGAAAAATTTGAAGCAGCGAATGGCCGCATAAAAACCCAGCAGGATCCTTCGGGTTTTCCCATGAATTTTGG
>CAIWRU010000055.1 GCA_903915155.1 uncultured Mucilaginibacter sp. | reverse complement strand
TTTAAACGTTTTATTTATAGCCAGGGATGGTACCACGTTAAAATAATTCTGTACACTGCTTGATGCTGTTGATATAAAATCAGCTTTTACATGGGTTTCTTCTGCACGCAAACCGACGTTAAAACTCCATGTTTTAATACTGAACTGGTACGAATTATATGCCCCAAAAACATCCTGTGTATAGTTGAATATATCATTCATCGAAGGTTCTGGCTCAAACAAATTTGTAGCCGAATCCAATGAATTATAGAATGAATTACTTTTGCTGTCGCGTAATATGGCCTTCACACCGGCCTCCATATTTACTTTTTTTATGGGGTGGGTATAATCAACCTGTATGGTTTGCTCCCTCGATACCGCCTGGTTAAATTGTTTGTAATCCGGCGTTGTATAATCAAAGGGGTTACTGATGTCCACATCATTGTGTGAATTGTTGGTATAGTTCGAATATTGGTATGAAAAGGTAAGTAACGTATTTTTATCTTTCTTAAAACCTAATTGGTAATTTACCGCAGCGTCAAACCCGCCACCGTCGCCGTATGAATTATTACCAAGATCATAGCCCTGTATCAAGCCCGCATTGCCGCTAAGCGCCGATGTTTGGGAACTCGAATTATTATACCGGAAGCCATTGATGTTAAAATCACCTGATAACAGGTTAAGCGTATCTATTTCATAACTGATCTCGGTACCAAAATAACCGTTTTTCCCGCTTTGCTTGCCATAGCCGGTTTGTTTTAAGTCTGTTCGTGTATTTGTATCGATGGTAGTACGGTTGGTTGAATTGGTAGTTCTTGGTTGACTGTTCGAACTCGCGCCCAAATAACTGTTTATGCCTAATTTACCTTGCTGTAACGTAAACCCGCCGCCTATGTCTGGCCCGCCGGATGGAAAGCGGTCGCTAACGTTCAGATTACCCTTATAGCCGTCGTTAACCTTTTTATTGGTAATGATGTTAATAATCCCTGCCAAACCTTCGGCATCATACTTTGATGGCGGTATAGTGATCACCTCGATCCGCACTACACTCGACGCCGGCATGGTACGGAGCACTTCTTTCAAATTATTGGTCAACATGCCCGATGGTTTACCGTTTATCAGTACCTTAAAACTGGTATTGCCCTTCATTTGCACGTTATCATCTGCATCAACCGACAGGTACGGTATTTTGTGTATCATGCCCAGTACGTTGTTCACTTTGCTTTCCGGGTCGGCCTGCATATCGTAAATTATGCGGTCGGCTTTTTGCTGAACGATGGGCCTGTTGGCGGTTATCACCACCTCTTTCAATGTCTTTACCTTCTTACTTAAATATATAGTCCCCAGGTTGATGTTTGGACTATTGGTAAGATCGATGGCTATTGTCTTCTCATTAAACCCGGTAGAAGTAATAACCAGGTTATATTTCATCGCCTGCAAATGATCAAATGCAAAGCCCCCTTCAACCTTGCTTAAGGTGTTCTTTACCAGGCTGTCTTTTGCCGATCTTAAATTCAGGGTGGCAAAACCCAGCGGTTCCCGCGTTGCTGAATCAGCAATAACGCCGTAAAACTTGCCTTGCACACTTTGCGCAGCAGCCTGTCTATCAGCCATAAATACGGCTGTAAATAGTATAAATAGATGTATAAATATTCGTTTCATGATAATATTAGATTGAAATTTCAGGGCAAAACCATCCCATGGGCGTTAAAGCGCCTTAAAAAAAAGATTGAAAAATTTGGATTGTGTGTCCGGCTTAACGGAATGCTAAGCCGGTGTGGCTGATTATTTCGATTGCTGTTTACGCATCAAAGCGTAATAAACTAAAAACCCTGCTGCAATAAACATAGCTTCCAGGCCATAAGGTAACGATGAGCCGAAATCATACGGTATGTAGTTAATTACAACTAAACCAAGGCCTCCTGCAAATACTATGCAGCCCCATTTTAACGAGTCGGTGCCCGACCCTGCAAGGTTTTTAACAAAACCCATGGCTTCCTCATTTAAAGGGCCTGAGTCAATAATGCGCTTTTTTAAGCGGTAATTATACCATGCTATAATAACCCATGCTATAGTAATAACAAATATTGCTGCTACTAAAAATACTGCTACGTGCTGATCCATAATGTTTTTTAAATTTGGTGAAAAATTACATAGTAGTCAAATGCAACTTGCATGGGGTTGCAATTATTTTTATTTTTTGCAACCTTTATCGCACCACGATTGACTAATGGCATATGTTTAATGAAAAAGAGGTTGTAACCAAAATTTTAAAGGGCGATACGCGTGCGTTTGAGCTTTTGGTAAAACAATATGAACGCCTTGTTTTTCATGTAATAAACCGCCTTGTGCGCGATCATGATGATGTACAGGATATTTGCCAGGAGGTATTTATAAAGGTGCATAAAGGATTGTTCAGGTTTAATTTTCAATCCAAACTATCAACCTGGATAGCGCAGGTTACTTATTTTACCGCTATAAACTATTTGAAAAAATATAATAACAGGCGCACAAGCGAATTTACTGATGATATGGAGAACTTCCATTTCACAAACGAAACGCCCGAACAATTGTTAACCAAAAAAGAAGTAGCAAATTACGTTGAAGAACTGATTTTGCAATTACCCGAAAGCTATCGCACCGTGATAACATTATATCACCTTAACGAATTTAGCTGCGAGGAAATTGGCGAGATTACTGGCATGCCCGAAGGGACCATAAAAAATTACCTGTTTAGGGCGCGAAAATTATTGAAACAAAAAATTGAGGTTTACCTTAAAAATGATATCATATGAAAAAGATGGATGACGAGGAAATACAAAAGTGGCTGGAGGAAAATGGCCTCTCATCAGGCAAAACAAATAAGGAACTCATCAGCGATGATGCCAGAGCGTACCAGTTTTTGTTTGATGTATTGGACGAGGAACCAGCACAGGGCCTGCCCTACGATTTTGCGGCAAAAGTAACCCGCAAAGTACAGGCTGAAGCCAAACGCACCAGCGAGCTGCGGTATTATTTCATAGCCATTGCTGTAGTAGCGTTAGCACTGGTTGCTATCTATGGCCTGCTTTTGATGGTGAAACCTGCCGCCGGGCCGAGCTACGGGAGTTTATTATTTCAATACAAATGGATATTGATATCAGTAGTATTCAGCTTTTTAACTATACAGTATTTGGATCAAATTTTGGTGAAAGGTAAAATATTTAAGAGTGCTGCAAAAATTAAATGATCGAATCCGTCCTTGCTAATGGACATCTTATTAATCATACAAAAGCCGCTGACCTAATAACTTAGCGGCTTTTGCATGTAACTTGCGTACTAATAACACAGATTACTTTTTAAACAACGGTTTGTCATAAGTTAATCTATCTTTGGGACTTTAAAATTTTCAATTATATTTTCATGGCAAAAGCATCAGAAATTAAAGTAGGCAATATATTACGTTTCAACGGCGACCTGGTAACCGTAACAGAAGTAATGCATCGTACACCAGGCAAAGGCGGGGCTTTCTATTTGGATAAGTTTCGTAGTATTAAAACCGGGAAAATTGTTGAGGCGCGTTTAGGTACCGACGAGCAGGTTGAAATTTGCCGCGTAGAAACGAATGATTTTCAATACCTGTACGAAGATGGCAGCTTTATGGTGATAATGGATAACACCACCTTTGATCAGCACAATATTCCAAAATCGCTATTCGGGCCAGCTGTAAAATTTCTGAAAGAAGGGATGAACGTAATTGTTTCCTTTGAAAGTGAAGAACCAATTATGGCGCAGATACCTAACTTTGTTGAACTTGAAATTACCTATGCCGAGCCTGCAGTTAAAGGCGATACCTCTTCGGGCGCACTGAAAACTGCAACCACAGAAAATGGAATAGAAATTAAAGTGCCACTTTTTGTAAACCAGGGCGATAAAATAAAAGTTGATACCCGTACCGGAGAATATATTGAGCGTGCTAAATAGGTGATCATTATAGTACTAAAAACACTTTTACAAAACTACCAAAAATGAAAACCCTCTTTAATTACTTAAAGAGAGTTTTCTTATTCAGTGTGCGGAAGAAGGGACTCGAACCCCCACGCCTCGCGGCGCCAGATCCTAAGTCTGGTGCGGCTACCAATTACGCCACTTCCGCATTAGGATTTTGTGAGGTGCAAAGATAGATTAAAATGCCAAACTATAAAATTTATTTTGGTTCATTTATCTATCAGCTCATTAGTTCACTGGTAGTGAAAAGGTTAAGTTATTGATGTGATAACGGATGTGAAATACGCCGGAGCCAATAACAGCCTGCTGCCGTACCACGAAAACATTTCGCCATCAACCAATATTATTTTAGCACGCGGCACTATACGTTTAATTTCCGCAATATGCTTTTCGCCAAATGGGTAAGGTTCCGATGATAGTAATACCACATCCGGATCGGCATCTATAAGCATTTCGGCGCTAACCTCAGGATAACGCTGCTGTTTGAACGCATTGGTTAACCCGCACACTTGCAGCATGCTATCAATAAAAGTACCTGTACCAGCCGCCATATAGGGTTTGCGCCAAATTAAATAGGCTACACGCAAGTTTAGTGCTGTATTGCCCAACTTATTGAATTCATTAACTATGCTTTGCGACAAGGCCTTTGCCTGTTCAGTGCGACCAACCACCTCTCCTACACCCTTTATCATGTTAAGCGCGCCCGGCAGATCAGCAATATCGCTTATCCATACCGGGCAAACGTCCATTAGTTCTTCAACCTGGCTTTGTTCGTTTTCTTCTTTATTAGCGATGATCAGGTCGGGCTGCAATTCTTTTATCAATTCGATATTGAGCTGCTTGGTACCGCCTATTTTTGTTTTGGATAGCGCCTTATTATGCGGATGGGTGCAAAATTTTGTGATACCTGCTATTTCATCATCCAGGCCCAGGTAAAACAATAACTCGGTTTGTGAAGGCACTATTGAGATTATGCGTTTTGGAAATGGTGTTACATGAACTTCACGGTTCAGCTGATCATAAAAAACAGGCATTAAAATGCGTTTTTATCAGCCTGGGCTGTGCGTACCGCTGTTAGGAAAACGATCTTCAGATCCAGCAGGAACGACCAGTTTTCCAAATACCACACGTCGGCTTCAACACGCGCAAGCATATCTTCGGTACTTTTGGTTTCGCCGCGTAAACCCTGTATCTGGGCCCAGCCGGTGATGCCCGGTTTTAGAAAGTGCCTAACCATAAAAGTATCAATCAGCTGCGAATATTGTTCGGTATGGCTTATCATATGCGGCCGCGGGCCCACTACCGACATATTGCCCATTATCACATTAAAAAACTGTGGAAGTTCGTCAAGGCTTGTCCGGCGCATAAATGCACCTATTTTTGTTATGCGGTCGTCATCGCGCGTGGCTTGTTTTTTATCCGAGTCGTTATTAACCCGCATGCTCCTGAACTTGTAGCATTTAAAAGGTTTATTATCACGGCCCGATCTTACCTGTACAAAAAATATGGCCCCCTTTGATTGTAATTTTATTATAATAGCCAATATTGGGAATAACCAGCTGAAAACAAATAATATAATGAATATGGAAAACGTGGTATCGAATGCCCGTTTTATAAACCTGTTCAACATGTTTTCCAACGGTTCGGGCCTTACCGATATTACCGGGATGTGCCCAAAGCTTTGTATAAAGGTTGGTTTCTTGGCGTGCTCGTAGTACTCTGGTATAAATTTAAAACGTATCAGGTTTTTATCCGCATCCAGCATTAGCTTTTCTATTTCGTCTGCTTTCGAATTTGGGAGCGTACAAAATATCTCGTCAACCTTGTTGGCTATTACATAATCTATACAATCGGCTGTGGCGCCCAGGTACAACTCTTTTTCCTTAACCTTCTCCAGCTGATCGTCAAAAAAACCTACCAGCCTGTACCCAAGTTCTTTATTGTGCTGAAAAAAATGGTACAGATCGTACCCTATGCGCCCGCCTCCAACTATCACCACACTACGCGTATCATATAATAAACTTCGCTGGCTTTTCCGTATACCTAAAAATATCAGCTTCCATAAACCTAGTAAAAAACCAAACAAAGCCAACGAATAAAATAAATATTCGCGGGTTACAAAATAGGGTTTGGTACCAATAAGTATTATTATGGTAAAACATATAAAGCTTACAAAAATGGCATAGGTTTTTATAACGCCACGGTAAGTTTTAATAGCATCCTTGTTTAATACTTGTTCATAAAGGCCGGTAATATTGGCTGCCAACAGCCATATAAGATTAAAAACAAGAACTATTGGCAGGTAACTACGGTTATTAATCCAAAAAAAGTTCGATCTGTCAACTATGAAGTACGAAAGCACCATGCTTATATTCAGGATAATATAATCAGTAGTCAGATTAACAGCTTTTATAAACGTAACATATCTGTGAATCATGTTCTTATTCTCCTAAATTCCAAACTCGTAGATCAGCCAAAAAACAGCAAACATTTTTAAAAATGAATCAAATAATGAAAAATTAATATTGAATACCTGCT
>CAIWRU010000054.1 GCA_903915155.1 uncultured Mucilaginibacter sp. | reverse complement strand
TAAATAAATACTATCAATTTGGTAGCGTTTGCAGGTATCAATAGCGGCATTTAAGATGGCAATTGCACTATCATAGTGTTTGGAATTATGAAGATAGTAACCTTTCTGTATCAAGTATTCTATTTGCCTTTCTGGTGTGTAACACACCGCTAAGTCCTTCGCCATAGCATCAAGCAATGCCCTTGCAGCCATGTCGGTTTTATTTAGAGCGGCAGCAGCTTTAATGTCTAATATCTCAAAATTGTATTTTACTGAATAAGCATTATGTATATACCTTAAACCCTGTTCAAAATCGCCATTGTTTATACAAAGCTGGCTGTAACGTATTTTTTTCTCTATTGAGCTATCCACCTTTAACGAATCATCCATAATCTTAAAACCCAGCTCGGTATACCCTTCTGAAATAAGATCATTCAAACTCTCATCTTTTTTTATGCTGTCTAAGGCAGTGTTTATCTCATTCGAGATTTGCTGGACGGCAATGCTATTTTGATTGGCATCTTGCTTTGGTTGGGAGCAGGATAACAATAGCAATATTGGGATAACGATGGTTATAAGTTTACTGACTACTTGCACGAAATAAAATATGCGGTAAAGTAGGGAGAAAAAAGATTTGGTGCAAGGTGTTTACTTTTTACTGTGAGAAGTAACTAATAGTTGTCTTACCAATTATCGTTAACCTCAAAAATTATATAATGAGAAGAATTATCTATTTAGGTTTATTCATTTGTTCAATAGCTTCAATAAAAACGCAAGCCCAAAACATCGTAACTAATGCAGGTACTGGCATTGCTGGCTACAGTGGCGATGGTGGTGCTGCAACTTTAGCAAAGTTAAATACTCCACAAGGTATAGCCGTGGACACAAGCGGCAATTTATACATTGCGGATTATACAAGTGCATGTGTAAGAAAGATAACACCTGCTGGGATCATAAGCACTTATGCGGGTACAGGTACGCCAGGATATAGTGGTGATGGTGGTTCCGCTACAGTCGCTAAATTGCAACGTCCTGGCTTTGTTGCTATCGATGACAGCGGCAACTTATATATTTCTGATCGCTTTGAGCATCGCATTCGCAAAGTAAATTCTTTCGGTATAATAAGCACTTATGCGGGAACTGGCACACCTGGATATAGTGGTGATGGCGGCTTAGCAACAGCCGCACAAATAGATAACCCAGACGGGCTGGTTGTTGATAATACTGGCAATTTATACTTCGCAGATGCGCTTAATAATAGAATCCGAAAAATTACACCGTCAGGAATCATAAGTACAATTGCAGGTAACGGGGTGGCAGGTTTCAGTGGTGACGGTACAATCGCAACATCAGCAGAATTAAATACACCTGTTGATATAAAAATAGATACTGCGGGTAATTTATTTATCAGTGATGGCGGTAATTACAGAATTCGTAAAATTACACCGACTGGCATAATTTCTACCATTGCGGGTACGGGTGTGGCTGGATATGGCGGTGATGGTGGGAGTTCATTATCTGCCCAAATCAACGGCAATTTGAATTTAGCATTAGATAAAAACGGCAATCTATTTTTATCCGATAACCAGCGCATTCGTGAAATAACATCGTCAGGCATTATATATACGATTGCGGGAAACGGTGCGGCTGGGTATAGCGGTGATGGTAGTGCCGCTATATATGCCGAGCTAAACACTCCTACTGGTTTAGCTCTAAGTGGAAGTTGCGGTTTGTATGTTGCAGACTGTTTTAACTCCCGTATTCGGTTCATTTCAGGTGGCGCTTTTGCTGCACCTACTACAGGCTCTTCGGTCGCTTATTTAGGCACCCCAATTACATTATTTAATGGTGATCCTGGCGGTAGTTGGTCATCGGTAAACACGGTCGTAGCTACGGTAAATACAGTGGGTTTAGTCACGCCAGTATCATTAGGGAGTGATACGATTAAATATACTGTTACAAACAGTTGCGGAACTACAGTTGTTTCAACGCCAATAACCGTTACAACGCCTATACGGTGCTATATACCAACTGATGGATTAGTTGGTTGGTATCCGTTTACTGGCAGCTTAGTTGACAGTTCTGGCAACACTAATAATGGTATAAATTATGGTGCGACATTAACAACGGATAGATATGGTAACCCCAACAGTGCATATAGCTTTGATGGAACAAGTAGTTTTATTTCTATTCACGATAACCCAACATTACGTCCATCAGATTCTCTTTCTATTGGAGCGTGGGTATGGATAGATACAACCATTGTAAACAGCTTTAGCGGCATAGTTGATAAGCCTGTCAATGTGCCGTCAAGTTTTGCAAGCTATCAATTAATTACGGGTAATGTTAGTGCTGGGCAACAAGGAGATCCTGGTTTGACTACGAGGACAACGGCTGGATATGCGTGGACTGCGGACGTAACTCATTCTTACTGTAATCAATGGATGTACGTTGTAGGGACATGGGACGGAGCAAATATGCGTTGTTACCAAAATGGCATTCTGGTGGCAACAGTACCTCAAACAGGGAGTATAATTTATAGTGCCGACAGTATAACAATCGGTATTCGGTTGGGAACATACTCTACTTACGGAACTGATGCATTTAAGGGCAAAATAGATGATATAGTGATTTATAATAGAGCTCTAACATCTTGTGAAGTAACAAGGCTTTACAATTCATCATGCTCAATAAATGCTATATCGGGAACATCATCAGTTTGTACTGGTGACAGTATAGTGCTGTCAGACACTACCAGTGGTGGGGATTGGACTATCTCAAACAGTAACGCTACTATATCGGTAACTGGTGTTGTAACTGGTAATATACCAGGCACCGACACGGTAACTTATTCAATTACCAACTCTTGCGGTACGGAAGACGTAAGTAAAGCACTAACCATTAATCCATTACCTAATGCTGGTGTTATTAGTGGTGGCGATACAGTTTGTGCTATGGAAACTATTACTCTTGTTGATACATCTTTAGGTGGCATCTGGAGTGTAACAAATGGCGCATGTACTGTTTCAACAGGGGGCGTAGTTACAGGTGTTTCTTCTGGGACAGATACCGTTTTATATACCGTTGCAAACACTTGTGGAATGGCAATAGAAAGACAAACAATTACAATTCTTGCGCCTGGGTTATGTTCTACCACAGGAGTTCAAAATTTATCTGGATTATTGAATATTCAAATAATCCCCAACCCCAACAACGGTAATTTTATCATCAGTGGTGATCTGCACCTAAATACAGATGAATTGGTAAGCATTGAGGTTACAAATATATTAGGTCAAATGGTTTATCATTCAAACATTGAGTGTAAAAACGCTAAGTTGAATAAGGAAATCCAACTCGGAAGTATTCCAAATGGCGTTTATTTTTTAAATCTAAGTTCGAGATCGGAAAATAAACAATACAAATTCATAGTAGAATAGCCCATTATTCAACAAAAATATGCCATTTTAACACTAAATCTGCCGAGGTTCGCTGCGGCTTATTATCGTCTGAAATGATTGACAGCATGGTGTTTCACAATAAAAACCCGTAAAAGATTTTGATACTTTCGTGAATTTCAGGTAGTATTTTTCGTTTTTTTTATATTACGATCAAATATCAATCTTTATAAGGTTCATCCTGATAAACATGATTACCATGCAATACACTATTTTTCTTTAGTGTTACTTTCAGTACCAGCGTCCTAAACTGTTCCTGGGTGAGTTGCAAAATCTGTTTGCGATCTGGAAGCGGTGCCGATTTAATAACCTGAGCTACGGTACCAGCATAGGTGTTATCATCTATCATGTGCATTAGTTCATTTTTAGCAACCCTGCTTGCAATTTCACTGCCTGGGACTATGCTGGTGTTGACTGATTCTTTAGTCTGGTTACTCGATTGTTCTTGCAGCAGCGCATAAATCTTATTCTCAAAAATCAGTTGAAGTTGATCCTCGGTAACCAAGTATCTGGTATGCTGTGCATTGGGACTACTCTTGTGGTTTTTCATACCTGTGTTTATTATAAATACCGAGCTATGAGAAATTGTAACGTAAAGCTCGTAAAGGAGAGGGCCGTCCCGTGTATCCCGCTACGGTATAGGCGGGGGCGGGAGGGCACATAGAGGTTCAATCGTCTAAACCAATAATAGGGGCTTAAAACACATTAACATTTTAAATAGCATTTCGAAGTGAAAAAAATATTTTTGGACTTTTTTATTTTAGAAATATAGCTACTATGTCAATTTAACTTTACTACTGTTTTAAAGTATAGCCTATTGGGTAGCGAAAAATAATGGTTGAAATCTTTGGTTATAAGCTAAAACACTACTACTTTTGGGTCATTATACAACCACCCTTAAACGGTAGCAAAATGAAAGTGTTTTATTCCAGGGTATCAAGTTCAGACGGTTCTCAAAATCCAGAACGCCAACTACAAAACCTACAGGGTTTTGACTATGTATTGACTGATAAATGTTCTGGGGCAATTGGGTTATATGATAGACCGTATGGCTCACAGATAAAAAAGTTAATTGATACGGGGAAACTTAAACACCTGGAAGTACACTCAATAGACCGCCTTGGGCGTAATACGCTTGATATTCTTAGTGTTTATAGAGAGCTTACCGATAAGGGTATAACCATTGTCAGCCGTAACCCAATGATTCGCAACATAGGGGAAAATGGTAAACCTGATCCATTTTCCGAATTGCTATTAAATTTACTGGCATCCCTTTCGAGCTATGAGAAGTCGGTCATACGTGAGCGGCAGCTGGAGGGCATTGCATTAAGAAAAACCGCTAAACTATACAGGGGGCGTGTTATTGGTACTGCTGAAACACCAGAAAAGTATTTAAAGAAAGAAAAGGTTAAGAAAATTCTTAAATACATTGATGACGGTTACCCCCACCAGGAGATAGTGAAAATTGTAGAATGTAGTGCATCAACCATTGTAAAGTCGGTGAAAATGAGGGAGCAACTTAAAGCCTTAATGGCGTAAGTGTGGACATATTTAGTGGGCGCTATCTGCTGCCAATTTTTCTTTAATTACTTGGCAAACCTCGTAATGTTCATTTTGATATGCAAATAGAAATAAACTCTTAATTTGAGAATCTTTCATTTTCAGTTTATCTAATGTCAATCTCTTTTCTTCTTTACTCATTGTCATAAGCATTTGAGAAATATATAGCGTACCATCATCTAAAAATTTGCTGACAGTAGAATCTAATTGTTTCATTAGTTCCTCATAATACTCAATATAATCATCGTTATCCATTGGCAATATGTTTTTCAGAAGCAAATTTATCTTTAAAATTTCTTTTGAGTTAAAACAACTTCAAGTAAAAAAGTAAGTAAAATCTTACAAATGAGAAAGGGTTCCAAAGGTTTAATCCTCTGAAACCCTTTCTGCTGGCTGCTCTCCCTTCTGGACTTGAACCAGAGACCCTCTGATTAACAGTC
>CAIWRU010000053.1 GCA_903915155.1 uncultured Mucilaginibacter sp. | reverse complement strand
TGCGAATCTCTTTGATATAGTTTTCTGCTGTTTGTTTCTTCTTGGTTTCCATTGTCTTAAAGTTAATTAATCTTTGGAAACACTCCACAAGCTTAGCACCCTATCGGTCCACTTTCAGCTGACGATTTACAACTGCAAAAATGCATTCGATCAGAGCCTGACTGAAGAATTCAAAATACAAACTAAGGCCGGCAAAAATAAAATAGGGTTTAATTATATTGAGATTGCAGGGTCAGATATTGAGGTTTTACGATTGATTATGATGACTGTATCTCAGTCGGTTGCACTTGATTATTATGAAGAGCAAACTACAAAGCTGATTGAAGAAACTAATTATCACACCCAGATATTAGAAGCAAAGGGCCGCCTAAATATATCCGGCGTAAACCTTAAAAAATACATCGGAAAAACGCTGGTGCTAAAAAACCGCATTGCCGAAAACCTGTATATTTTTGATTCGCCTCCCGAAACCTGGGACGATGAGAACTTGAATAAAATATATAATGACCTTAAGCGAACATTTGACTTACAGGAGAGGTTCAGAGATATTCAGGAAGGGCTGAATATTGTGAAAGATAACCTGGAGCTTTTCAGAGACTTGTTGCAATACAGAAATAGCTACCGGTTAGAGTTGGTGATCATTATTCTTATACTTGTGGAGGTTTTAAATATTTTCATACAGAAAATATTTAGTTAAGTTTAAAAGGAAAAATATAATTGGTTAAGTGCTTCCGGTACTCTTGCCATAATTCTGTTGTTATTTGCAGCTATATTTATTTTAACCAGCTTCATAAGCTTTTGTTCGCTTTACTGTCCTTTCAAAATCAGTACGAAAAAATCTTTGGGTAAATAAAAAGCCCTTTGCAGGTGACGGAAAGCGTAAAACAAATAAGGTTTATCGGTTATTGTATTTGATATTTGAAAGTATGGATGACAACAATAAACCAAACGCTAATCCTTCTGATCTTTTCGCCAACGAGCGTACTTTTCTGGCCTGGATAAGAACAAGCATAGCTATTATGGGATTTGGCTGAGTGATGGTGTAAAATGCGTTATAATGCTGGAGCAACTAAACTCATAAGTTTAGCGACTGTTGAACGCCGTATAGTCTTCCTTCGCATAATCTCCATTAAGACTTTTTTAGGCGAAACTGGGCCTACTTGTTTATAGCCTTTTAGCATGGTAGCTAATAAATAAAAAACTGTAACATTACCGTGTTTGTTGTAGCAACTGTATGGATCCTTTAACCCACCTTTCACTTGGTGCCTGCGTCGGCGAACTTTTACTCGGCAAGCGATTTGGTAAAAAGGCCATGGTTTATGGTGCGCTCGCTGCTAACGTGCCGGATATCGATACGCTAGCCGGTTTGTTTGTACCCGGCGATCAGGCGCTGTGGCTGCATCGCGGAATTACCCATTCGTTTTGTTTCGCCCTGCTGGCGGGCCTTATACTGGCCTATCTTTTCAGTAAATGGTATACGCGTATCGGTTTCGGCGCTTTCGCCTTATTCTTTGGTCTTGAATTGGCGCTGCATGACCTGCTCGATACCTGCACCAGTTACGGGACAGGTTTACTGGAGCCATTCAGCCACCATCGCTTTTCTTTTCATTTGCTTTTTGTGGTCGACCCGCTGTTCACCTTGCCGCTGCTGATTGCTACGTTCATGCTGTTGATACGCAGAAACGGTAATATGTCCCGCATAAGTTGGGCAACAGGAGGTATAACGGTTGCTATGCTATATGTTGGCCTTGCTTTGTTCTGCAAATCCCGTCTTGATCCCAAAGCTACTTTAACCACACCCGCACCTTTTAATACTATGCTGTGGTACTGCGTCAAAAAAACCGACAGCGGTTACTTTACCGGCTATCAGTCGGTTTTTGATCAAAGCCCCGTAGTCTATGAATTTTATTTTCAAAACCGCCGGTGGCTTCATCAGCCGGAACCCTACCTGGCTAAGTTTTCAGATGGCTATTATACCATTTCGCGCGACAGTGGCCGCATCTATTTTAATATTATCAGGTTTGGGCAAGTTCAGGGCTGGCAAACAAAAGATGCCCCTTTCGTATTAAGCTATCCTGTAGGAATTCAAGGGAATGAAAATATGATCATACAAAAGGGCAGGCTCTCTGGCTGGAATAGCCGGTCAATACACAGTTACCTGGAAAGGATTGCGGGCCGATGAACTGGTACATATTGATTACGGTTGTTTATTCGGCGCTGATCATTTTTGTTTGCTTGAGGATATTATACGATATTAATTCAACCAGTAAGGCCTTTGCATACCTTCTGGTAACTTTGTTACTCCCTGGCATCGGTATCGCTATCTTTTTCGCTGTGGGTGCCAATTACCGCAAAAATAAGCTTTACAGTAAAAAGATCATTACCGACAATAAACTACTGGCCGAAATACGTGAGAAGATCGTCCACGAATCCGAAAAAACATGGGACAGCGGCGAAAAGGAGGTCAAAAGTCACCAGACGCTTGCCCGTCTGCTGCTGCACGATAATAGTCCGCTTACCGGTAATAACGAAGTCAGCCTGTTGCTAAACGGTGAAAAAAAATTTCCCGAAGTGATCGCTGCCCTCGAAGCCGCCCAGCACCACATCCACATGGAATACTATATTTTTGAAAATGACGACATTGGGAACCAGATCAAAGCTATACTGGTCAGGAAAGCTGCGGCAGGGGTAAAGGTGCGTTTTATTTATGACGACTTTGGCAGTCGCGGTATCCGGAAAGGTTTGGTTCACGAACTTATTGCAGGTGGAGTTGAAGCGTTTCCATTTTACAAGATATGGTTCATCGCGCTGTCTAATCGTACCAATTACCGTAATCACCGGAAGATCATCGTTATTGATGGCTGTACCGGCTTTGTCGGCGGCATCAATGTAAGTGACCGTTACATCAACCCCTCGAATCCGTACTGGCGCGATACGCATGTAATGATAAAGGGGCCGGGCGTTTATTACCTGCAATATTTGTTTATTTGCGACCGGAACTTTTGCAGCGGTAAAAAATTACCAATTGTTCCTGCCTATTTTTGTTCCAAAAAAACCAGGTCAAAAGCCATTGTGCAGATAGCGGCAAGCGGCCCTGATTCCGATACACCGGTGATCATGTATGCCTTACTGCAAACCATTAGCTTGGCTAAAGAGGAGTTGCTGATCACTTCGCCCTATTTTATTCCGGGGGAAACCATCCTCGATGCTATTTGCGCGGCTGCCATGAGTGGTGTACAAGTAAAGCTGCTGGTTCCCATGAAATCCGATTCTGCGTTGGTAAATGCGGCAGCAAGATCCTACTATAATGAGATCCTGCAAGCAGGAGTTGAGGTGTATCTATACAAAAAAGGATTTGTACATGCCAAAACCGTTGTCGCTGATGGGCAGCTGACCATTATCGGTACTGCGAATATGGACCATCGTAGCTTCGAACTCAACTTCGAGGTCAACGCCATGATCTATGATGCCGATTTGGCGCAGCAATTAAAAAAAGCATTTGTAAATGACCTGGAGCACTCGGTAAAAATTAATGCGAAGGACTGGGCCAGGCGCACCTTGTTCCGCCAGTTGCCCGAGAAGCTTTGCAGGCTGTTCTCGCCGCTGTTGTAAGCCGAACCTTTAAAATTCCCCGATTTTTCGCTGCCTTATTATGAGGGGTTTAATAAATATCAGAACGATAAATACTGGCTTGGTATTTATCGTCGGGATGAGTTGTTGCCCATAACCTTTTTGAAAAATATTTGTTCCATTTACCTTAAAACCCGTGTAGATGGGAAAAATATGGCGACCTGCACGATGCCGCCAATCCGCCGCATGTGAACGTAAACGAAGGCCCCGAGATGCTTAAACATGGGAATAAACTGTTCCTTGTGTATTCTGCCAGTGGCTGCTGGACTGATTATTATGCACTGGGTATGTTAACGGCATCTGCTAACAGTAACCTGCTCGATCCGGCATCATGGAAAAAATCGCCTGAGCCGGTTTTTAAAGCATCTTCCGAAAATAGCGTGTTTGCGCCCGGCCATAATGCTTTTTTTAAATCGCCCGATGGCAAACAGGACTGGATATTGTACCATGCCAATGATAAACCAGGTGAAGGCTGCGGTAAAGACCGTTCGCCAAGGATACAACAATTCTCGTGGCGAAAAGATGGGACACCCGATTTTGGCATACCAGTAAAAACAGGTATTTCTACGCCAGTACCATCCGGAACTAATTAATATATTGCACTACAAAATATCAATACAATGAAAATAAAATACATCATATTAATAATGCCGCTGCTGTGTTTGTGTGGATATGCAAATGCACAATCAAAACAGTGGACGGCTGAAAAAGCCAATGCCTGGTATGCACAGCACAAATGGATAAATGGTTCGGACTATATAGTAAGCTCGGCCGTTAATCAATTAGAAATGTGGCAGGCGGATACTTTCGACCCTAAAACGATCGACCGTGAATTGGGCTGGGCAGAAGGTATTGGCTTTAATACCATGCGTGTTTTTTTACATAGCCTGGCCTGGAAACAGGATCCGGCGGGTTTTAAAAAGCGCATAGATAAATACTTAGCCATTGCCGATAAACACCACATACAAACCATTTTTGTATTTTTTGATGATTGTTGGAATGCCAACCCCAAAATTGGGAAACAGCCTGCGCCGAAAGTGGGCATCCATAATTCGGGCTGGATGCAGGATCCCGGCAGGCCCATAACAACTCCGGCTGATTTTGAAGCTTTGCATAGTTATGTGGCCGATGTGCTGCATAGGTTTGGCCACGATAAAAGAATATTACTATGGGACCTGTATAACGAACCGGGAAACAGCAATAAGCGCGAAGCCTCGTTACCTTTGTTAGCCAAAATATTTGCCTGGGCAAGGTTAGCTGCTCCTGAACAGCCTATAAGCGCCGGCCTGTGGTCGTGGGATTATGAGAAGCTTAACGCTTTCCAAATCAAAAATTCAGATGTTATCACTTACCATGACTATGAAATACCAGAATGGCACCAGCGCGTGGTACAGTTATTAAAAGCTTACGGTCGCCCGGTTATCTGTACCGAATATATGGCCCGCCCCCGCAACAGCACCTTTGAGAATACTATGCCAATGCTGAAAAAAGAAAATGTAGGGGCAATAAACTGGGGCCTTGTTGAGGGTAAGACCAATACCAAATATGCCTGGGACGCCCCAATGCCAAATGGTGACGATCCTAAATTATGGTTTCACGAAGTATTCAGGAAAGACGGC
>CAIWRU010000052.1 GCA_903915155.1 uncultured Mucilaginibacter sp. | reverse complement strand
TATTGATTTACGAAGTTTTAAAAACTTCGTAAATCTTTTTTTATTCTTTTCCGAATCTCAACCATTTTACATTACCATCGATTGGGCTTAACTCTAATTCCTTTCTTAAATCACTCCTTAAATCATTAAGCAGATCATCGACATAAAATGTGCCGCCCTTAGTTATATCATCAGCAAGCTTTTTGGTAAGTTGGATCTGCTTTTCAGAACCAAACAATTGAAGTTCGGCGATAATTGTTTCTAATTTCAACTCGGATTCGGGAGTTTTTGGACGATGGGTGATATCGTTTGCCAGAATTCTGTAAGCATTAATCAGATGTGCCGTTATTACTTCGCGTCTTTTTAATTTTTTATCTCTTTTACTACTGAAATAATGTGCGACTATCCAACCGATTACTGCTATAATAACAGTTACGACAGTATTCCAAAAACCTCCATTTAGCATATCTAATTATTTATGACCATAATAAAGTTACTTATAAAAATGATAATTTTTGCCACGAGAATAAATGCTTAAAGTCTCCTCTACCGGGGGAGATTTAGAGGGGGCTTCCTTACTTCCAAACATCCTCAATCGTCTGCGCATTTTGTGTTGTGACTATACAGAATAAAATTTGTCCGATAGTGTTCTCCTATGTCGCTCCGTATTTTTTTAGCAGGTATTTTGGGTTAACATTATTTTTTGTTAAAATATTGTTAATCAGTATTTTAAATATTAGTTCCCTTGAAATTGTGTTAACCTATGTTAACCCTATAATGCTTCAACGGTGGTTAGTTTTACCACAGGAGAATACAAAGAAAGGAACATAGAGGGCACAGCGCCAAATAATATTTTGACCGTTTATTTGCAAAATACACTTTTGATACAGCCTCTATAACTTTAATACTGCCTTCCAAACATCAGTTATCGCAGCCGCATTTTTGTCGTCGCTCACAGGCAGCTTATACATAGCCTCCAATGTATGGAGCACGTTGTAATGCGTGATATGCTCGTTGTATTTACCCAGTTTTAGGTGTGCACCATAAAAAATTGTAGGGATATGGTTCTCAGCATTGCGGCTATCGTCCTCATCAAAGGTCACGATGAGCAAACTATCATGGGTTTTGGCCCATTCGGCATATTTTTCCAGGTTGTCCTTCAACCACCTATCACCCCTGCGTATGGCTGCGGCATCGCCGGGAAAGCTGATATTGTGCATATCGTAATCCATATCGGGGACCACAAAGGCAACTGTAGGCAATTTTTTATAGTCTGTTGGGAATTCTGTCATTGGCAAGCTAACAGCTGGCGGTATATTATTGACCCCGGTTCCCTGCCAGTTTACACAGGGCACATGCTTACGCGCGTATAACGTTAAACCTGTTATATGGCTTGTTCTGCTTCTGCAATCCAAATAACCCGTTGAGGGCATGGTTTGGGCAAACCCTTGAAAAGTAAACCCATTGTTTATTAATGCGGCACCAAGGTTAGGTGTATGATATGGGGTTACACTTTCCAGGCATTCGTCGCCTTTCACACCTTGCGTACTACCCGAAAACAAGGCCAGGTAATTTGCCTGGCTAGGATGGGTTATCCCATGCGAATCGGTAAATAAAACTCCATTTTCCGAAAGCGAGGTAATGTATGGCGCATTGGGCGAGCCGATAAGCGCGTTATAGTCGTGGTTCTCTTCCATAACTATTATTATATGCTTGTACTGTGGTATGGAGGTTGGTTCGGAATGATTTTTAAACGAAAGGCATGCTATTGCAGCAAGAGCAGTAATTGATAATAGGGGCTTCATAGTTTTAATGTAAATAATACAGGCGTTCAATATACAACTGAACGCCTGTACAAAAAGAAAATTATCAGTTTTGTTACCTTATTGGTGGGTAACTATCTTCTAACTACCAAACCTTTACCCTTAAACTATCCGGGCGATACATTTTGTCGCCGGGTTTAATATCAAAGGCTTTATAAAAGGCCGGGGTGTTTGATACCGGGCCGTTAACCCTGAATTCTGATGGAGAATGCGGGTCGTTATTTATCCTGAAACGTAAAGCTTCATCGCGTATTTTACTGCGCCATATTTGGGCAACGCTTAAAAAGAAACGCTGATCAGGAGTAAAGCCATCGATCTTAACATTGCTTTGGCCTTCGGCTGTTCTTTTAAATGCTTCGTAAGCAATCGCAATCCCGCCGTTATCTGCCAGGTTTTCGCCCTGTGTTAAGTGACCATTCACGTGCATGCTGCCACCTAATACTTTAAAGGCATCATACTGATCGATCATTACCTGCACTTTCGCTTTAAATTTGGAAGCGTCCTCTGGTGTCCACCAATCAGAAAGATTACCGTTTTTATCAAACTGGCGCCCCTGGTCGTCAAAACCATGAGTCATTTCGTGGCCTATTACCATGCCTATGCCACCATAGTTAACGGCATCATCGGCATTCTCGTCAAAAAACGGGAACTGTAATATACCTGCCGGGAAAACGATCTCGTTGTATGATGGATTGTAATAAGCATTAACTGTCGGCGGCGTCATGCCCCATTCAGTGCGGTCAACCGGTTTGCCCAGTTTGTTGATCATTCTTCTGAAATCATGTTTTGCTATCGATACCTCGTTGGCATAATAGGTGGCCTTGTTAATGGTTACATCATCATAAGTTTTCCATTTATCAGGATAGCCTATCTTTTTGGTAAAGGCATCAAGTTTGGCCAATGCTTTTTGCTTGGTGGCATCGCTCATCCAATCCAACTTTTGAATCCTTTCGCGGTAAACGGCTTGCAGGTTGTTCACCAAATCGAGCATACGTTTTTTGGCTTGCGGGGTAAAGTATTTCTCAGCATAAAGCTGGCCCAATAGCTCACCCAGGCTGCCGTCAATATTTTGCGACATTAGCTTCCAGCGTTCTTTTTGCTGTTTCTGCCCGTTAAGCACGGTGCTGTTAAAGTAAAAACTCTCATCGCGGAAAGGCTTACTCAACATGGGTGCAGCACCGCTTATTTCATCAAATGCCACTTTATCTTTCCAAACTGCGACAGGAGTGGTTTTCAGTAATCCATCAAGAGTTTTGTAGTAAGATGGCTGACCTACGATTATAGTATCCGTTTTAATGCCAATACGCGTGAAAACATCGGTTACATCAATATCAGGAACCTGTTTCTGGAACTCGGCAACCGAATACTTATTATAGTTTTTTACCGGGTCGCGCAGCTCAACCGGCGAAAGGTGCGATTGTGCTATATCAGTTTCCAGTTTTAAAATTGCAGCGGCCTTTTTATCGGCTGTCGCAGCATCAACACCTGTTAAAGTAAATAGCTTGGCGATATATTTAACATATTCCGCACGGATAGCTACCGAAGCCGAGTCTGTTTTAAAATAATAATCGCGGTTAGGTAAGCCTATTTCGGCCTGGGCTAATTGCGCCGCATTCTTGTTACTTTCGCGGGCATCAGGTGCTATATAAAACCCAAAAAGTAAACCATCGCCGGTTTTAAAACCATCCGCAGCCAGTTGCACTAGTTGTTTGTAATTGGTAACAGCGGCAATTTTGGCAAGCTCCGGTTTAATGGGGCTATAGCCTAACTTTTCAATAGTAACGGTATCCATACCGCTTTTGTACAGGTCGCCCACCTTTTGCGCGCTGGTGCCTATAGGGTTGGTTTTTGACGATACATCTTCCAAAATGGTATGCAGGCGTTTAACATTGTTATCAGCCAGGATATTGAACGATCCCCAACGGGTTTCTGATGCGGGCATTTCGGTGTTTTTTATCCAGTTACCGTTGGCGTACAGGAAAAAGTTTTCACCGGGACTAACAGTAGTATCCATTCCCGCCTTATCAAAAAACGAGGTTCTCGGCTCGTCGACAGGCGCATACTTCGGCCCGTAAGCAAAGGCCGTTAATGCCAGTGCCGGCGCAGCCAATAACATCCATTTGGTGTATTTCATACTTGAATTAAAAATGAGGTTGTTAAAATATTAAATAAGTTAAAAATATAATGCCTTTAGAGTTGGTATTAATCCATGTGTTACAAAACTATTTAAGGAGCTTGCGAATAAATAACAAACTTACGAAGTTTTAAAAACTTCGTAAGTTAATTGCAATCTGAACAGTAAATCCTAATCTCTAATCACTAGTCTCTGATGTCTAATCTTTACCAAACTTTAACCCTTGCGCTATCAGGCCGATACATTTTATTGTTGGGTTGAACGTTAAATGCTTTATAAAAACCGGGCATATTGCTCATTGACCCGTTGGTACGATATTCGGGCGGCGAATGCGGATTGGTATTGATAGACATGCGCATGGCTTCATCGCTCTTTTTGGTACGCCATACCTGCGCCAGTGCTAAAAAGAAACGCTGATCGGGCGTAAAGTCATCTATTTTCGTATCGCTTTTTCCTTCAGGGGTCTTTTTAAATGCTTCATAGGCAATGGCCATACCACCGTTATCTGCAAGGTTTTCACCCTGGGTAAGCGCGCCGTTAACATGCAGACCATTTAATACCGTATACTGGCTATACTGGTGTATCAGCACTGCTACGCGTTGTTTAAATTTGGCGGCATCTTCGGGTGTCCACCAATCTTTCAGGTTGCCGTCTTTGTCGTACTGGCGGCCCTGGTCGTCAAACCCATGGGTCATTTCGTGGCCTATAACCACACCGATAGCGCCATAGTTAATAGCATCATCGGCATCTTTATCAAAAAACGGGAACTGCAAAATACCCGCCGGGAAAACTATTTCGTTATTTGCCGCATCGTTATAGGCATCAACGGTTGATGGAGTCATGAACCATTCGGTGCGGTCAACTTCTTTATTCAGTTTTTTCAGCTTTACATTATATTCATGCTTAGCTATGGATTGCAGGTTTTGGTAGTAGTTACCCTTCGTTATAACCACATCATCATAATTTTTCCATTTATCGGGATAGCCGATCTTGACGGTAAACTTAGCCAGTTTTTCTAAAGCTTTTGCCTTGGTTGCGGCACTCATCCAATCCAGTCTTTCAATGCGTTCTTTATAAACCGATTTAAGGTTATTCACCAGCGACAGCATCCGCGTTTTGGCATCAGGCGGAAAATATTTGGCAACATATAGTTGTCCAAGCAACTCGCCCAGGCCGCCATCAATTACATCAACCATATTTTTCCAGCGTTCTTTTTGCTGCTGCTGTCCGCTTAGTATCTTATCGCGAAACTCAAAATTCGCATCCCTGAAATCTTTACTTAATGATGAAGCCGCATTATCCAATGCGGTAAAATCAAGCTCATCTTTCCAGGTTTGTATCGGCTCCGTTTTTAATAAATTATCAAGCGCTGTATAGTATTTCGGCTGCCCTACCAATACCGTATCGGTATTGATATTCATTAATTTAAATACACTTTTAAGATCGATGTCGGGCATTGTCTGCTGAAACTGGGCTACGGTAAGTTTATTATAGTTTTTTATAGGGTCGCGCAGGTCAACTGGGGTTGAATGCGATTGTGCGATAGCGGTTTCCAACTTCAGGATACCGGCGGCTTTTTTATTCGCGGTAGCGGCGTCTACTCCAGTAAGTGTAAATATTTTGGCGATGTATTTAACGTACTCCGCGCGTATTTTTACCGTGGCCGAGTCGTTATTGAAGTAATAATCCCTGTCGGGCAGCCCTATGCCGGTTTGGCCAAACTGGGCAACATTCTTTTTGCTGTTCTTATCATCGGGCGCTACGTAAAAACCGAATAAAAAGCCATCGCCATCATTAAAGCTGGCAGCTGCTACATCAACCAGTTGTTTGTAATCTGTTACCGCGTTTATTTTTGCCAGCAATGGCTTTACAGGCTCGTAACCTAATTTGTCCATCGTTGTGGTGTCTAAACCGCTCAGGTACAGGTCGCCCACTTTTTGTTCTTTGCTGTCTTTAGCATTGTCCTGTTTCGATACCTCTTCCAAAATGCCATGCAACTCGTTACGGTTATCTACCGCCATTTGGTACATGCCGCCCGCGCCGGTTTCTGATGGTGGTATTTTAGTTTTCTTTAGCCAGGTGCCATTGGCGTATAAAAAAAGGTTATCGGCCGGATTGACTGTTGTATCCATGCCGCTCTTGTCGAAAAATACCGTACGTTTTGTTGTATCGGCTGATGAGTTTGTGGATTTGCTGTTGCAGGCCGATAATATTAAAGCCGGGATGGCCATTAATATCCATTTTGTTGATTTCATTTCAAAAATTGAGGGTGGTTAAAATAAAAAAGCAAATTACACATTAAGCTGTTAACAATAAGGCAAATGTTAACAAATAAATCATGCCTTGTTAACGTTTATATGAAAGGTTATCGCTTATTTTTATAAACCTGAAAATCAGGTTGTAACAAATTATTCTAAATCAATTTTTATGACCTGGAGAAAATTTAGCGGCGAGATCATCCAATCGCCCATTATCGAGGAAGTTGAAAAGGCCATTGAAAGGGAAAGCCTGTTAGGCAACAAGCTTAAAGTTTGCATCGGAACTGATTCGCAGGTGAAAGGCGCCGTGACCGATTTTGCCACCGTAATTGTTTTTTTGCGCGAGGCACGCGGCGGTTTTATGTTCATTCACCAGGAGCGGACTTCGCAAAAAATGAGCATTAAGGAGCGTATGCTTTGCGAGGTGCAAAAATCCATCGACATTGCCTACAAACTTTGCGACCTGCTTGATTTGTACGATGTTGACCTGGAAGTTCATGCCGATATTAACACCAACCCAATGTTTAAATCGAACCAGGCTTTACACGAGGCTATGGGCTACATTTTAAGTATGGGCTTTGTGTTTAAGGCTAAACCAGAGGCATTTGCCAGCTCATACTGCGCCAATAAAATAGTGCAGTAATTGCTTTTTGCTGACGCGATGTTTTTTATCTTGCAAAAAATATCGTATCAGATGAAAAAGCTATTATTACTCTTAGTGCTTTGCGCCCCTTTTATTAGCCGGGCGCAAGTAGATACCGCTTCCACCCTTACCAAAGTTGGTGATGTAGCCCCTACTTTCACCTTTAGCCTTGATAAAACCAAAACAGCAAACCTGGCTGATTACAAAGGCAAAATAGTGGTGCTTGATTTTTGGGCCACATGGTGCCCGCCATGCCGTGCGGAACTCCCCCGTGTACAAAAGGAAATATGGGAAAAATATAAGGATAACCCAAAATTCGCTTTAATTGCCCTCGACCGTGAAGAAAACTGGGATAAAACGCTACCATTTAAGGAGCAAAATCACTATACCTTTTTAATGACACCCGACCTGAAACGCAATGCCTATGGCTTGTATGCCAAACAATATATACCGCGCATGGTGGTAATTGGCGAAGACGGCCGCATTATTTATCAGTCGATTGGCTATGTAGAAAAGGATTTTACCGAGCTGCTGGCTTTACTTGCCGATAAATTGAAATAACCTTTTATCACTGTATGGAAAAAATGATCATACGGCCAGCCACTCCGGACGACCTTGACAAATTACTGACTTTTGAGCAGGGCATAATAACAACCGAGCGCCCTTTTGATGTTACCCTACGCGAAGGGCACATCAATTATTATGATATAGCCAAAATGATAACCGCCGACAATGTAGAGGTAGCCGTGGCTGAATTAGATTCGGAAATCATAGGGAGCGGTTATGCGCGTATTGATGATTCAAAGGACTATTTAAAATACGCCCAACATGCTTATCTGGGCTTTATGTATGTCGACCCTAAATACCGGGGCAAAGGTGTTAACCAACAAATAATTGAATACCTTAAACAGTGGGCATTATCAAAAAATTTAACCGAGCTTCGACTTGAAGTGTACGATGAAAACCTGCCGGCTATAAAAGCTTATGAAAAGGTTGGCTTCAGTAAGTTACTTGTACAAATGCGCTTAGGAATATAGCCAGAGGTTGTATTGATTAAAAAACATTTCCACACTATTAACAGTTAATATCACAGTGAAAACGTATCAGTTGAAGTTTGAACAATATCTGCCTATTCCTTTAGCCGAGGCATGGCATTTTTTCTCATCGCCCAGTAACCTGGCGAAAATAACACCACCCGACATGCAGTTTGTGGTAACCAGCGATTATGACGAAAATTCCAAGATGTATCCGGGCATGATCATCACCTATAAAGTTAGCCCGCTTTTAGGCATAAAAATGAACTGGATGACGGAAATAACCCACGTAAAGGAAAACGATTACTTTGTTGATGAACAACGTACCGGGCCTTACGCCCTGTGGCATCATCAGCATCATTTTAAAGAGGTTAAAGGCGGCGTATTGATGACCGATATTGTTAACTATGCCATCCCCTATGGCATCATAGGCCGCGTAGCCAATGAGTTACTGGTAGCAAAAAAATTAAAGCAGGTTTTCGCATTCCGCGAAAAAGCAGTTATTGACTTGTTTGGGAGATTTAAGAAGGCTGATTAGTTAGTTAGAGACTGGAGAATTTAGAGATTAGTAAAAAAATCAATCTTATAACTTTCTCCAACTAATCTCTAATTAACTAATCTCTAATCTCTATTTACCCGCTCCATTATCCGGCCGGTATTTCGATTCATTGAGTATTTTTTGCGGATCGTTAATAGCCATTAGCTGCGCTAACGATAGTTCAGGATGCTTCTCCATGTATTTTTTTACTATCTGCCAGCCTGCCCATATACCTAATCGTGGTGCCGATTCGTTGTTCTCGCCCAGCCCCGGAGTAAATGGAGCCACGTTAATGTATTTTCCGGTTTTTGTAAAATCGCTTTCGTACAATAAATTCTCATCTAAAAAATAGGCCCATATGTTTGATTCATTGGCCTTGCACCAATCCATTTGCTTCGAAGTATATTGAATTTTGAGCGAATCGGGCATATCTGGCAAAACCTGGTCCATAAAGTACATTATCTTGCCGTTGTATATCATTTTTGTTAGTAATGATGCGTCGTTATCATTTTCAATAAACATGTCGTTCCGGGCAATGCCTTCAACAACACGCGGCGTTATATTCTCAGGCGTAAAAAAGCGGGATAAATAATGCGGGAACGCCTTGGTTAGCGCGGGGTAAAACCGCGAATTTGCCCCCAGGAAAAGATCGAGACCTACGCCAAAATACCCGCTACCAATTGAAGTCTGCGCCTCAAACCCTGAGAAATAGGCATATACTTTTGGCAATTCCTGTTTCGGAAAGTAATATTTAATGCGCCTGAAGGCATCGGTAAGCTCGGCGTTCTGTTTATCCATTTCGGCCGGGTAGATGGAGTCTACGTCATGCTTCAGGTCGTTATAGGGCTGCGCTTTTAGCAGTTCGCGTATGGTTTGGTAATAGGCAGTATCTTTTAAGTTACCCGCCTGGATTATCTGCTCTACAAAATCCTTATAAAAAACAGTGTATTTATCTTCAAGAAAAGGCACCTGCGTGTTGAATGGTTTTGAGCGCAATGCGTCAAAATCTTTATCAAAACGTTCTATCTTAACATCAAGGTGTATATTGCTTACATCAACTTTTTTACTTCTGCTACAGGAAGCAAGTAGCAACGCCATGAAAAAAATTAGGTAAATTTGTTTGGTTTTGTTTGGGGTAGCTATCATTTTTATACTTTAAACAAAATTATATTTTTTCTTCACTTGTACATACTATGAAACCATTATGGGCTACCGAAAAAATGAACAATGCCCATAATAGCTTCATTACCATAAAAAAATAAATATTCAATGAAAATAGCATTAGCGCAACTTAACTATCATGTTGGTAATTTTGAATCGAACACCGCCAAAATTATTCATCATATCAACAAGGCACGTAATAACGGCGCCGACCTGGTAGTTTTTGCCGAACTGTGTGTTTGCGGGTACCCTTCACGGGATTTTTTGGAGTTTGATGAATTTATAGGTTTGTGTGACAACGCTGCTAAAAAAATAGCGGCTGCCTGCACCGACATGGCCTGCATAATTGGGATACCAACCTTTAATCATAATGCCGAAGGTAAGGACTTGAGCAACTCAGCTTATTTTATCGAGAACGGTGCTATAAAAGCCAAAGTAAATAAGGCCCTGTTACCCAATTACGATATTTTTGACGAGTACCGCTATTTTGAGCCTTCGATGGAGTTTAACTGCATTGATTTTAAAGGCCAGCGCATAGCGCTTACCATTTGCGAGGATTTGTGGAACACCATTGAAAACCCACTTTACATTACCCGGCCAATGGATATTTTGATTGAGCAAAAGCCGGATGTAATGATAAATATAGCTGCCTCGCCTTTTTCATATAAACACGATGAGGAGCGCATAGCTATTTTGGAGGACAATGCAAAACGGTACAACTTACCCCTTTTTTATGTGAACCATGTAGGCGCGCAAACCGAGCTGATATTTGATGGTGGATCGCTGGTATTTGACAATACCGGTAAATTGGTTGATGAGCTACCTTATTTTGAGGAGGCTCTTACCTATTATATTTTGGGCGATGATGCTTCAATTACCCTACAGCAACCCTCAACCGTAATGGCTGAAAGAGCAGGCGATATTGAGCAGATATACCAGGCCGTTATTTTAGGCATCAGGGATTATTTTTATAAATCGGGTTTCAGCCGGGCTATTTTGGGGCTGTCAGGCGGGATAGATTCGGCGGTGGTGTGCGCATTGGCAGCTGAGGCTTTGGGTGCTGAGAACGTAATGGCGGTATTGTTGCCCTCGCGTTTCTCTACCGACCACTCACTGAAAGACGCCGAGGATTTGGTAGCCAACCTGGGCTGTAAAAGCGAAACCATACCTATTAAAACCATTACCGAAGCATTTGAAACCGCGCTGGAGCCGCAGTTCCAGGGTTTACCCTTTAATATTGCCGAAGAAAATATACAATCGCGCAGCAGGGCCATATTGTTAATGGCCATGTGTAATAAGTTTGGGTACATACTGCTCAACACCTCGAACAAAAGCGAGGCAGCTGTAGGTTACGGTACCTTATATGGTGATATGTGCGGCGGTATTTCGGTTATTGGCGATGTATATAAAACACAGGTTTTTGAGCTGGCGCGATACATTAACCGTGAGCGGGAGATCATACCTGAAAATTCGATCATCAAACCACCATCGGCCGAATTGAGGCCTGATCAGAAGGACAGCGACTCGCTGCCCGAGTATGATATTTTGGATAAGATCATATGCGAATATGTGGAGCACCGCTGCTCATCAGCCGAGATCATTCGCATGGGTTATGATGAAGCAACAGTAAGGCGCACCATCAAGCTCATAAACCTTGCCGAGCATAAGAGGTACCAGACCCCGCCAATATTAAGGGTATCGCCCAAAGCATTTGGCATGGGAAGAAGGATGCCTATTGTTGGGAAATATTTGTCGTAGAACAGCAGCCCCCTCTAAATCTCCCCCGGTAGGGGAGACTTTAAAAAAGCTTTTTTTTAAGCCCTCCCTTCCGGGGAGGGTTTGGGTGGGGCTGCTTATCCCGCGTACACAAACTTATGCCCAATACCTCTTACAGTCTGTAAATACTGCGGCGAGTCTGGGTTGCTTTCTATTTTTTTACGCAGGCGTACAATGTGCATGTCCAGCGTTCGGGTGTTTACATCAGCGTTGTAGCCCCAAACTTCCATCATCAATTCTTCGCGGTTTATCACCTTGTTCTGGTTTTTCAGGAAGTAGAGCAATATCCTGTTCTCTAATATGGTCAGCTCAATTTTACGCCCGTCTTTTATCAACAGGTGGGTGTTTGGCAAATGTTCCATATTGGCAAATTTGTACGACTCGGATTTTTCACTGTTCAATGAAAATTTGATCTTGTTATCAATCATCGCCACCAGCACATCCATATTAAATGGCTTGGTAATGTAATCCGATACGCCAAAATTATAGGCTTCTATCTTATCAATATCCTGGCCTTTGGCGGTCATCATAATAATAAGTTTATCAAACCCTTTTGAGCGTACACTGTCGCAAACTTCCGAACCCTGCTTGCCGGGCATCATCCAGTCAAGCAATACAATATCCGGCTGCTCCTCTAATATAATGGTTTCGGCTAAGTCTCCATTACTGGCTTCAAGTACTTTGTAACCTTCTGATTGCAGGCGCTCTGCCACCAAAAAGCGCAGGTTTTCGTCATCTTCGGCCAGCGCAATTTTTATTTCTTTATTCATTTTTAATTATCATATGGAAGCGTAACCACAAACTCCGATCCTACATCAACCTGGCTGTTTACGGTTATCTCCCCGTCCATAAAATTTACTAACTCTTTGCAAAACGCCAGGCCAAGCCCAACGCTTCCGTTTTGATTATATTGGTTCTCTATCCTGTAAAATTTATTAAATATATTATTTAATTCACTTTTTGGTATGCCTATGCCCTTGTCGATTAACGAGAACACAATATTGTTACGTTTGTCGCCGGTTATTCTTATAAAAAGCTCCTTTTTTTGAGGATGCGAATACTTGTAGGCGTTTTCAATAAGGTTGGTGAAAACACTGCCTAATAAAACCGGATCGGCATAAATTGTTTTAACATCGGTTATTTTATATTGAAGTTTAAAGTCGGGATATTTCATGCTAAAACTGTCAATACAGCCTTTAACCATATCGTTAAGGTCTATTTCCTCCTTTTTTATATTGATGGATTTATTTTCAAGCTGGGTAAACGACAGCAGTTTGTTCATCAGTTCGTTCAGCTTATCAGCTTCTTCATCCAATATTTTACCATAATGCTTTAGCTGCCGCTCGGAAAGCATGCCATCGCCACGCAGGTTTGAGCCCGCAATTTTTATAACACTTACAGGTGTTTTAAATTCGTGGGTAAAGTTGTTGATGAAATCATACTGCAACTTAAACAGGCGAAGGTTTATCTTTAGGTTACGGTATATAAGGTAGCCTATCACTACCAAAAATATATAGATGAGCAATACTATGCCGGCTATAGGCATAAAACGGCGGTTGATTTCGGCCGTAAGGTATCCAGCATTAGTTCGGAAAAATAGCTTATAATCAGAAAATGCACCCGGCAAAGCCACCTCAGTTGTGCGTTTATTGGTGGCATCATTGTCAAGCGGGTAATAAACCACCGGTTTTATAGTAACGCTTTGATAAAGTTCTTTATGTGTGTTCCTTACTTTAAGTGCGTACGGATCGAGCAAAAAAGTCATCATATTTTGTTTGTACGAAACGCCGGGCTGTACATTATTTTGCAGGTCGCGGTAAATTTTAACATCCTCGTGCCTTAAAATGTTCAGGTAGCTTATTTTCTCGGGCTTAACATCATAAAATGTACGGAATATTTCATCGGGCGTCGACCCGCGCGAGGTATCGGAAGTAGCGATATAGTCATTCAACTTGTTGGCCATTTCCGTAAAGTCTTCATCATCCATTTGGATGGTATTAAACGACCCTGAAACACCCCCATGATGCCGGTGATACTGATAAACCGATTGAATGGCGATGGAAAGCTTATTCTCCTCTTTACTTTCACTTGTTTTACTACCGATAGCAATGTCATAAAAAACAATGCGGCGAACAAATGGATAATTATCAAAAACCGAAGACGCGTAATACGATGCCGACGCATTGGTGAGGTAGCCCTGGTACGACGTGATCTCGGGTATTTTGTTAAGAAAGAAGTCGTTATAGGGTTTAATGGTTTCCTCAAGCACATCAATTTTTTTTGAGGCGAACTCACTCTCCACATAGGTTGATGTAAGGTTGTATGAAACTACCAACGCCACAATTAATGTTACGGATATCATTACCAGGAAGGTAATGATCAGCGAAAAATTCTTTCCGTAAACATTTTCAGGTTGCTTCATTACAAGTTAAAATCATTGTTTAACCCGCATGTTATTATTCAAAAATTTCTCTATCTCGGTATACATTTGCATCCTGTTGCGTTCACTTCTGAATATGGCCCTTTCATTATCCTTTAAAAAATAATATACCGGCACATTGCGCTTGTGCAGTTCAATAACAAACTGGTTAAGCTCGCTAATGTTTGCGCGTGCATCTTTTGCACCCTGGAATATCAGTACCGGTACATTAATTTTATCGGTATGGAATACCGGCGATACGGCCCTCAATTGGTCAGCATCGGTTTCGGGGTTGCCTACCATTTCATACATCATTTGCAACGAGGGCTTAAAATATGGCGGTGCATCTTTTATATAAGTAAAAAAGTTTATAACGCCATATTGCACAATAACACAGTTATACAAGCCAGGATGAAAAGATGCGCCGTATAAAGCCGAAAAGCCCCCTATACCACCGCCAAATATGGCAATCTTTTTAGGGTCGGCAGTTCCATTGTTGATGAGCCAGTTAACACCATCGGTAATATCCTGCTGTATCTTACCCCCAATCTGCTTAAAGCCTGCACTGTGGAAAGCCTTGCCATATCCTGTTGAGCCCCTGTAATTAACCTGGAAAACCGCGTACCCCCTGTTGGCCAAAAATTGCACCTCGGGGTTATAGCCCCACGAGTTTCTGCTCATGGGTCCGTAGCCCCAGTCGTGTGGCATAACTACAACCGGCAAGTTTGTTTTGTTACTGCCCTGAGGCAGGGTAAGGTAACCGTTAATTAATGTGCCATCGCTTGCTTTGTATGATATAGGCTGCATGGCGCAAAGGTTATTGGGATTAATGCTCGGATTTACGTCCCCCAGCTTGGTTAGTTTACCGGTGCTGCGTTCAAACAGATAAAATTCGCCGGGATTACGATCGGTATAGCTATTAACAATAAACTTATTCTCAACGCTATCCTTATCAACTATCCTTATTTCATTCCCTTTAAGTTTGGTCGAGAGATTATTGTATATGTATTGCATACCGCTATCCAAAAACTGCTTTTTAGGATAAGCCTCTTCCCACCATGCAAACTCAATACAACGTTTGCTTTTTGAATATTCGGCCCCCAGCAAATCGGCCTTATCATTGGCATAAATCACCTTTTCCTCGTTACCTGTTTCTGCATTTATTTCAACAAGGGCAGTTTTATCGCGATTAACGTTCGAGAGCGCATAGAAATAATTCTTCACCCCGGTAAAAGCAATTGGCGCAACCCGGGTTTTAAAGTTATTTACAATTATTTTTTTAAATGGCGTGGCATCATTGGGCCTGTAAAGTATGGCCTCATCAACCCCGTCGGATGTTTTTACCAGCCTGATACTGCCATCAGGATCGGGATACCATTCGGTTATATTACCGGGGTTAACCAGGTAAGGTACCAATTCGCCGGTTTTAATGTTCAGCCTGTAGATATCAAAATTGGCCGCATCGCGCTGGTTCATGGCAATATTTATAATATCGGGGGCTGCCCGGTTTCGATTTAGGATGCGCATACGCACCTTACTGGGAGTAGTTAGAATGGGTTTCACCTGTAACGTGGCAACATCAAGGGTAAACATTTTATACTGGTCGGAAGCTATCTGGTCCTGTAAAAAAACTATCTGGTCGTTAAATGTCCAGTAATAATCGCGGATCGGATAATCGCCAAATGATGTGGCCATGTGTTCCTTTCCATCGTCCAGCGATTCAATAAACAGGTTTTGCCTTTCTTTATAAGGCTTTAGGTAGGCTACATATTTGCCGTCAGGCGATATTTTAAAGAAGCTTTTTTGCGGTGTTTTAAAAAAATCGGTAATGGGTATTTGCGCAACCTTTGTATCGCAACGGGGCAGTAAAGCCATTGCCAATAAAATAAGGGTGTATAATTTGAACCGTTCTAACATCATACGAAAACTAAAACGTGTCAAATTATACATTTTAGTTTAGCAATTGAATATGTCACTACAATTTTACCCATAAATCAATAGTTATAATAGCAGGGGATTACTTAAAAATCAATTGATTAAATTAAGTATTTTTGGGCAAATGAAATGGTTTTGCGCAATTATTTTTTTGGCATTTATGGGTTGTTATTCAACCGCTTATGCACAGGGTTACGATCTGCAACTGGCCCAGCAATACATCAATGGCGGCGAACCGCAAAAAGCGCTCGACATTTATCAGAAGCTATATAAAAGCGATAATGAGGGCTATTTTTCCTTCTACATAAAATGCCTGCTTACACTTAAAAAATTTGATGAGGCCGAGAGTATCAGCAAAAAAATGATGCGCAAACATCCGGAAGACGACCAGTATGTTATTACCCTGGGGCAGGTGTACACACAAAGCGGGAATAATGATAAAGCCAATAATTTATATGACGACCTACTTAAAAAACTGCCTGCCGACCAAAGTGCCATTACCAACCTGGCCATGCAGTTTTACCAAAGCTCGAATATTGACTATGCCATAAAAATATTGGAGCAGGGCCGAAAGACGTTGAACGACCCACATCAATTTGCATTTATGCTGGTGCCGCTTTACCGTTACAAGGGCGATAAGGCAGCTTTAGTGAATGAGTACCTGAATATCTTGCCGGCCACCCCTACTTATATTTCATCGGCAGAGAATACGATGTCGGGCATGTTTGAGAGCGATACCGATTATAATGTGCTGAAGATAGCCCTATTAAAACGGATACAAAAAGAGCCGGAGCAAACTATTTACATTAACCTGCTGATATGGCAATATTTGCAGCAAAAGGACTTTGACCAGGCGTTAAACCAGTCGATAGCGCTTAGTCGCCGTACTGCCAATGACAATGGAGCTAATATTTACGATCTGTGCCATACGCTGGTTGCCAACCAGGCTTATGACGCGGCGATACGAGGCTATGAATACCTGGCGACCAAGGGAAAAGACAACGAGTTTTACATTCCCGCTAAAATTGAGTTGATAAATACCAAAAGCCTGAAAGTAACCTCGGGCAAATATGTGGATGCAGATCTGCTTGACCTTGAAAAAGACTACACCGACCTGCTGGCCGAGTTTGGCCGCGGCAGCAGCACCGCCTTTGCTATGCAGCGGCTCGCAAGGCTGCAGGCTTTTAAACTGCACAAATTTGCCGAAGCACAAAAATTGCTGGAAGATGTGGTGAATATCCCCGGCTTGCAACCCGAATTGCTGGCGGCATGCAAACTTGACCTTGGCGATATTTATTTGATAACCGGCCGACAATGGGATGCGACTTTATTATATAGCCAGGTTGAAAAGGATTTCCCGAATACCGATGTGGGGCAGGATGCCAAATTCCGCAATGCTAAGTTGAGTTATTATACCGGCGATTTTGAGTTTGCCAAATTGCAGTTGGATGTGTTGAAGGCGGCAACATCGCAGCTGATAGCGAATGATGCGCTTAACCTGTCGTTATTAATCACTGATAACTTAAGCGCCGACAGCGCCGGGAAAGCCCTGAAGATATATGCCCGTGCCGACCTGCTGATTTTTGCCGAGCAGCCCGATAAAGCAGTGCAAACACTGGATAGTATTGACGTAAAATATCCCGGCAATGCATTGGCTAATGATATTTTAATGGCGAAGGCGCGTATCCTTATCCAACAAAAAAAATATGAGGACGCGGTTGTGCTTTTGAAGAAAATATACGGGGATAGCCCAACCAATCTTTGGGCCGATGACGCGGTTTTTATGCTGGGCGATATTTATGAAAACCATCTGAACAACAAAGCCCACGCAAAGCTTTTTTACCAGAAAATTATCACCGATTACCCAGGCAGCCTGTGGATTAATGAAGCAAGAAAGAGGTTTAGGGTGATTAGGGGGGATATTAGCCCCACCTAAATCCTCCCCGGTAGAGAGGACTTAAAAAATCAAAATAAAAGTCTCCCCTACCGGGGGAGATTATTCGCAATAATTATTTTTTAATTGAGCTCATGGGGCTTCGCCGTTTAGAAGGGGCTTCGTACTTTTGCACCATGATCGTATACAACGAAACTTTGATTGTTGAAGAAGCTATTTATGACGAATGGCTTAATTATATGAAAGAAACGCATATACCGGGCATAATGGCTACGGGGTATTTCAATTCATACAAAATACTAACCGTGATCGATTCGCCCAACGAGGGCGTTACCACTTGCATACAATACAATACCGATAGCGAAGAGAAATTTGCAAAGTTTTACAACCAGTACCTGCATGGTTTCCATACCTCGCATAACGCACTTTATGAGAACAGGTTTGTGCTGTACAGCACGTTAATGGAAACGATAGCTGAAGGGTAGTTGAAAGTTGAAGGTTAAAAGTTGAAAACAAATACACCTTCAACTTTATACTTTTTACTTTCCACTTTTAACTCACTCTCAAATCCTTCGGCATCCTTCCGTGCAATAGAAATTTAGCTACGTTTTCATTGCCGTTTTCGCGGGCTATTTGGGCTGCTTCGTTCCAATCATAGGTACAGTTAACCTGCTCTACATTAATGGCATCACCATCGGCGGTAATTATGGCGTACTTGGCATGCGGTGTCATTGATTCCATGGCGAAGCGGTATTCGGCATTACCAAGATAAGCAGGTAAACCCACACTGCCTGGGTTAATTATCATTTTACCGTTTGATAAATATATAACCCTGTTCACGTGCGAGTGCCCGCAGAGGATGATGCGCTCTTTGATGTTTTTGGTTTTTTCGATCAGATCCTCATCATTATAAACAAAAACACCATGTTGGGTTACTTTCTCCAGCAGGTATTCGTTATCGCTTTCGGGTGTGCCATGGCAGGCGAAAATGAGGTTATCAATTGAGGCGGTTTTTGGCAGGGATTTGAGCCAGTTAATGCTCTGGGCCGATAGATCTGCTTTTACGTGCGGCATTCCTTCTTTGTCTGTATTTTCCAATATCTCCCTATCTGTATTGCCTGTAATGCAGACCATTGGGTTCTGGCGCAATAATTCCGCAACTTTTTCGGGCTGTAAGGCTCCAAAGAAGAAATCGCCCAGGTTAATAACATTAATAATACCGCGCAAATTTATATCGGCAAGTACAGCGCTAAGGGCACCGGCGTTTCCGTGGATGTCGGATATGATGGCGTATCGCTTCATGGTAAAGTTAAAAGTGTAAAGTTTAAAGTAAAGTGCCTGAACTTCATTAACAGCATAACAAAGTAGTATGTTTTACTTTAAACTTTACACCTTCAACTTTTAACTACTTTGTTGTTATCAAATTATACAGCTCATCCAATTTAGGAGTAAGCACTATTTCTATGCGACGGTTTTTGGCGCGGGCTTCGTCGGAATTTGCGGGATCCACGGGTTGATATTGACTTTTGCCGGTAGCGGTGAGGCGCTGCGGATCAACTTTTTCGGTTTCGGTTAAATAACGGGTTACTGATGTGGCGCGCATTACGCTCAAGTCCCAGTTATCTTTTATCTGGCCCAGGTTAATTACCTTTTTATCATCGGTATGGCCTTCAACGGCAATATTAATATCGGGTTCCTTATTCAGCACCACGGCTAATTGTTGCAATGCCTGCTTGCCTTTTTCATCAATAACAATACTGCCCGATGGGAACAGCAACTTGTCGGTTAATGAAACATACACCTTACCATTCCTTACTTCAACCGTTAAACCGTTTTGCTGGAAGCCCAGCAAGGCCTGTTGCAACTTATCCTTCAACGCTTGTGAGGCAGCGTCCTGTTTGTGAAGGATATCTTCCACTTCCTTTAAACGGGCCTCACGTTTTTGCAGGTCGGATGATAGCTGGCTAACTTTTGATGAGGTTGCATTATAGTTACCGTTCAGCGTATTGTAACTATCATTCAGGGTAGCATAGTTACGTTTGGCATCGGCAATTTCGCGGTGCAGCCTGGCGGTGTCGGCCTGTAGTGCCGAAACTTCCGCTTCCAGGCTTGTGGTACGGTTTTGCAGTGAATCGCGATCAGCAACCAAAGCTTTATATTTTTTTGGCGACATTACCACGCACGAATGCAGAACAAGCATGAACAGTGCGGCAAATAAGTAGTATTTTATTTTCATCAGATTATAATTATTCGTTAATAATTTATTTTTATCGGCACTCATGAGTGCTACGCAGTTTGTTTTTTAATTGCGATGAAGCTATCATGATATGGGGGGTTTAGTTAAGCAAGGGCATTTTTTAAAAATACTGTTAAAGGGTATATTTTAGCACAAATTTGTGCGATGTACTGCGCACTATCGGCCTTAAACAAATCCTTATCTTTTAATGGGTGTGAAACTATAAAACTTTTTAGTTTTAACAACTCAATATTTTCATTATCTGCTTCGTATCCCTTCGGCACTGTCTTCAGTTTTTCCTGCTGACGGAAGCCGCCAAAAAGCTTTACAAATTCCGGATCGTCGATAATACTCTTCAGATCGTGTCCGTTGTAATCTATCTCCTGCCTGATGGCTTTCAAATGCTCGGCTTCGGGCATCCAATAGCCGCCTGCAATAAACGATGCACCGGGTGTTAGGTGCAGGTAATATTCAACCCCGCCATTTCGCAGCCCCATTGTGGGAATGCTGATGCCGAAGTAGTTTTTATATGGTGTTTTATCAAGACTAAAACGAATATCGCGGTAAATACGCATCACCGATTTCTTAGGGTCGAGCGCTTCATCAATACCGGGATCGATGGTGTGCAGTTGTTTTAGCAGTTCGGTAGTAAACGCGATCAGGTTTTCGCGGGCAGCATCATAGGCCGCTTTGTTGGCTTGGAACCATTCGCGGTTATTATTGAGGACAAGCTGTTTTAAAAATTCAATAGTTTGCGGGTTTATCATCGGTGTCTAACTCTGGATGGTAATGCACTTTGGGCGACAGCCAATATAATAATATCACCCGTGAATACCTGAAATTTAATGGTGAAAGGATAAAACATCCGCCCAAAATAACACCTAAGTATAACCATGGCGATGTAGTGTTTTGTGTTAACACACGGGTAGCCACCGCAAAGGCAACAGCCTCGGCAATATTTAAGGCATAACTAACATACATGGCCGCGTAAAAATAGCCCGGCTCAATTTCAAAGTGCATGTTACAATGCGGACAGTTGATGTTTATTTTACCAAAACTGTAGGCACCGCCTTTAAACATATCGCCGCGACGGCAACGGGGGCATTTGGCATGCAGCATAGCCCATGATTTTAATGTTTGCGGCATAGTTAAGGTATTATGATCCCTTTAAAAAGGACATTAATTTAAATGCAGGCGTTCATCGCGCATATTCAGGTCGACATTTTTACGGCGGTATTTTTTGTACCAAACGTAGCCCAGTACGCCAACAGCAAGGTATGGCGCTCCCAGCAAATACATAATGCCGTGGTTCAATCCATCGGCTGTTTTACTGCCACTGGCTTTATTAGTTGCCACATTCGCCGCGCATTGCGCACATTGCGCTTTTGCAGGCTGGTGGCTTAGTAGCAATAACCCAAAGGCTGCAACAAACAGTAATATTTTCAGGCCTTTATTCATAGGGCAAATTTAGTTAATATTTAGTTAGAAATGATAATAAGGCGATACCATTAAATAAACTATTACACCCGTAACGGTTACATATAACCAGATGGGGAATGTCCACCGTACCAGTTTTTTGTGTTTCTCCACCTGCATTTGCAGGCCACGGTAAAAGCTTAGTAATATAAGGGGCAGTACGCCCGCTGCCAGTATAATGTGCGATATCAGGATAGTGAGGTAGATGGTACGCATGCTGCCTGCGGCGGTTGCTTCGGCAGGAGAAAGTAAACCATCGCCGTTGGTATCACCAAATACCGTTTCGCGGGGCAATAACCAGTGGAACAGGATATACGATACCAGGAAAAGCGACGAAAGTATAAATGCCAGTATATTGATGCGCTTGTGCATGGTAATGTTGCGCTGCTTGATGAACCACAACGAGATCAACAGCAGCACGCTACAGGTACCATTTAAAATTGCATTAAGCTTTGGCAGGTATGGTGTAAAAGCCGGCATAACCGCGGGTGCAGGTATTATTTTGCGGTTTAAGATGATCACCACCACAAACACAAATATGGATATGGCTGCTACGAATCGGAATATAAATTTATCAGTCATGATGTTATATTATTGCTAATACAGCGCTTTGCTGCTGTTACGTAATTCTTCTGAAATTTGCACCCTTATTTCATTATCTAATCTGGTCATATCATCGGGCGACGTCCCCGAATAATAGCCGCGGATGTGTTTGTGGCTGTCGATCATGATGACATTATCGCTGTAGATAAACTCGCCGTTGCTTTCTTTAAGCGCGTTTACCAAAAAACCGTTGCGGGCAAGGGGGTATATGGTGCTGGTATCGCCGGTTAGGAATAGCCAGTGGTCGCTGATATTGAAGCGGGTTTTAACATTGCGCACCTGCGCCGTTGTATCGCCTTTGGCATCGGCCAGTTTGTATACGCTGTTGAACTTATCGGCATAAACTTTTAACGCGCCGGTGGTATCACGCTGCGGGTCGACAGTTATGCTTATAAAGTACACCATTTTATTACCGGCGTAGCCTACTGCAAGTTTGCTTATGTTATGGCTCACCTGGTTGCAGTTGGTGGGGCAATGCGTATAAAAAAAGTTAACTATAAATAGCTTATTATTAAAAGTGGCGGATGATACCTGTTTGCCATACTGATCGTGCAAAATAAAATCGGGTATGGAGTGATATATGGTATCGGGTATTGTTTTGCCCTTAACTACGTGGCTTGTTTTCGCCAGTTTTTTTGGGCCGAAATATGATAGCGGTTCGTAGCGGTTTTTGCCTTTTGCGGTAAGTAAATAATATAAAAATCCCGGTAAAGCTAATATCAATACCAGGATTATTATTTTTTTTAGAAGGTTTGTTTTGTTCATTACAGCCTCAGGTCAATCCAGTGGTGGCTCTCATTAGTAAGTACCAGGATCAAACCGATGATGAACAGAATAGGCACTATAATGGCGAATATCAATGACATCCTTTCGAACTTTAAGTGCATGAAGTAAGCCACAATATAAAATGCTTTAAACAGTGTTAAAACGATATATATAGGGTTTGCTACATTACCGGGAATGATACCCTTTGGCACTAAAAAAAGTGCTATAATAAATTCAACGCAGGTTATAGCAGATAAAATAAGAGCTACTTTAATTATTCTTTTTTTGCTCATCCCATCGTGCTCGCCGTGTTCGGCATGAACTTCTGTGGTTTCTGTTGACATATATAAATGTTGTTAAAAGATCAAACTAAATAAAAGAAGGTAAATACGAACACCCATACAAGGTCTACAAAGTGCCAGTAAAGGCCTACTTTTTCTATCATTAAATAGCTGCCACGTTTTTCGTAGGTACCTAATAAAACGTTAACGGTAATAATGATATTGATAAGCACACCCGTAAAAACGTGAAACCCGTGGAAGCCTGTAATGGTAAAGAACAAATTAGCAAACTGGTGTGCTGAAAGCGCCTGGTCATGATAAGATACGCCATTACGGAAAAACTCTTTCAGTGTTTCGGCATTAGGTATACTACTCCACCAAAAGCCCTCGCTATGCAGGTGGTTCCATTCCAATGCCTGGCACCCCAGGAACATAAAACCACCTATAACAGTTGCTATCATCCACCATATAACTTCCTTTTTTGCATTACGGTGGCCGGCCTCAACAGCTAACACCATAGTTACAGAACTTAAAATCAGGATAAAAGTCATAATACCCACAAATACCAGTGGTGCACCATGCTCAATTAAGCCAGGAACAGATTGGAAAACCAAGGAAGCATCAGGCCATGCTGCCGCGCTGAAACGCAAAGCACCGTAAGAAATTAATAAGGATGAAAAAGTGAACGCATCTGATAGTAGAAAAAACCACATCATCATTTTTCCGTACTCTACGTTAAATGGCGAGCGCCCCCCCGACCAGGGAGTTGATTTTACTTCATCAATTGGTGATACTGCTGTTGTACTCATCTGTACTTTGTAAGGGTTGTTAATATTGGTTCAAAAGTAAAAAAACATACAGATATATCCATATAATATCGACAAAATGCCAAAAAATACCGGAAAATTGCATGTTGAATAAATTTTTTGCCTGCGGTATGCTCCTGTAGCTTTTATAAAGCGTGTTTGAAAGCAATAGCAGGCCTGCTAAAATGTGTATAAGGTGCATCGCCGTAAACACATATATAAAGGATTGTGATGCATTAGGATTGATAAAATACACCCCCATTTTTATCAGGATACCCCAGGCATATATTTGCCCTACAAAAAACAGGGTGCCTAAAAACAGAGTTATCCATAAAAACAGGCGCTGTTTGCCAATCTCCAGGCTTTTAGCCGCGCGGGAAGCTATAAAGAACGTAATACTGCTTAGTGCTATAACAATAGTATTGTACAAAAACGCCTGGGGCAAAATTATATTTATGGCGTGCGCTTTGCCGCCTGTATACACTATAAAACCGCTTGTAAGCGCTGCAAAAAACATAAACGAGGTGAATATGAATATCCACATGTTGAATTTTTTGGGCGCGAGGTTTAATTTATCTTCCTGTAACTGGGCCATCATTTCACTTTTCCTATAAAATCAAATAAAAACATTAATTGTACCACCGGCAGGTATATGAACGAGCCGTACATCAACTTTTTCGCGTCCTTTATTGCTAATGTTCGCATCAATACGAATGACTGGTACAAAAATAATAAACTGCACACTAATGACACTATCCCAACGTAATAACCGCCATAACCGTAATAAGTTGGCAGCCAGCTTACCGGTATTAAAAATATGGTAATAACAAACACTATAATAGCGCTTGCCCTATCGCGTTGGCCTGTTGGCAGCAACCTGAAACCGGCGAGCTTGTAATCATCGTCCAAAACCCAGGCAATGGCCCAAAAATGGGTGAACTGCCATACAAACTGTATCCCGAATAATATTAACGCTATCTGGTCGATAGTACCGTAACCGGCTACATAACCAATAAGCGGCGGCAGTGCGCCTGGTATAGCGCCTACAAATACCGCTATGGGCGATACCCTTTTTAATGGGGTATATGCAAAAGCATATAATATTATTGAAAATACCGAAAGCAGGCCCGTTGTTAAGTTAAGACTGCCCAATAAGTAAGTGCCTAATATCGCCATAAAAAGACCGAGCACCAGCGCCTGGCCTGTCATCATGCGGCCGGCCGGAATGGGACGGTCCATGGTGCGCTTCATCAGGCGGTCGTAGTCCTTTTCAATAATTTCGTTGAAGCAATTGGCTGCCGCGGTTACCAAAAAGCCGCCGACGATTAGCTTAACCCAATTTTCCCAGTTGATAACGCCATGCGTTTTGGCCATGCTCCCAATCAGGAATGATATGGACGCCGAAAACACCACCAAAACGGTAAGCCTTGTTTTTATCAGCTTTGAAAAATCGCTTAATTTCATTTTGACGCCCCCCGTAAACTAACCGATTTATGCAGGTTGAGCAGCAAATAAAACTGCGCGCCAAACATGAGGCTTGCCAATACAATATGCGCTGTTTGCGCGTACGGCGGTAATGAAAGATAAGATAATAATATGCCGGTAACTATCTGTAGCATAATGATGAGGAACGTAAAGCTCATTAGTTGCTGCTGTACCGAATGGCGACCAAAATTGCGGCGTATCAACGCATATAAAACCACATTGCCTATCAAAACAAATATGGCCATGCTGCGGTGCTCGATAAAAATATTGCCCGCGCCTGCTACCCAGTCCTCACGATAGCCGCCTGCCAGGTGGGTGGATACTGAATCAATCTTTTCCCTAACCTCGGTACCAAATACTATCTGGATAACACTAAGCGCCAATACCAAAAGGGTAACTATATATACCAGCGGGTTTATCGCCAGCCTGTTTTTGTCGTATACTTTGGCTAAATAATAAGTACCGATGCAAATAGCCAGTATGGCCAGCGCCACCATCATGTGAACGGTTACTATCCACGCCACAAGGTTGCTTGATACCACTATTGAGCCGAGCCACGCCTGGAAATAAACCAGTAATAAATTCACAAAACTCAGGATAGGTATCATGAGATTGTAGCGTGCGTAGGCAAATGAAAAAATGAAAGTGAAGAACAGGAAGAATCCCGTAAACATACCTATCAGGCGGTTAATGTATTCCGTCCATGCTTTGGTTACGTTAAAATCTTCGGGTACCAGTATTGATTTGTCCTTTCGGATGCGGTCGGCAAGATCAGAGAAGCCAAAAACATCAAGCGTTTGAGCGAATTTTTGGTTTTTTGCAACGCGTTCTGCTACGTATTCCTTTTGATAATCTTTAGGTAACTGGGCCAAATCAGTAGGCGGAATATAGCCACCGAAGCATTTTGGCCAGTCGGGGCATCCCATGCCCGATCCTGAGCTTCGCACAACACCACCTGCCAATATTAATACAAAAAGCGAGATTATAGTAAGAAGATTGCTCTTGCGGAATTTGCCTTTTGAAAAGAATGTACCCATTTATTGAGTGATTGAGTGATTGAGCGAATTAGTGAATGGTTAAGTTGATTAACTCAATCACTAATTCACTAATTCCTCAATAAATTTATTTTACTTCTTCGTTCGGCCTGTTTGCAGTAACCCATTTGGAATGTGCTTCCAAACCTACTGGGTTATCTTCAAAATCGCTCGGAAGATTTGAGCTCATGGTTTCAGACAGAGGAGTTGTTTGTAAAATGAAATCCTCTTCTGCGCCAGGTTTGCTGTAATCATATGGCCAACGGTAAACAGTTGGTATTTCGCCATGCCAGTTGCCGTGGAAGTGTTCTACCGGTGCTGTCCATTCCAGGGTATTTGCCTGCCATGGATTTTGCGTTGTTTTCTTACCCCAGAAAATAGAGGTAACAAAGTTGTATAAGAACGCAACCTGCGCCATACCCGACATGATAGCTGCCCAGGTAATAAATACGTTTACTGAAAGCCAGCGTTTCATCGATTCGAATTCGGTGAAAGCATAGTAACGGCGCGGTACGCCATCAAGGCCCATAAAGTGCATTGGGAAGAATACTAGGTAAGCACCGATGAAAGTTAACCAGAAGTGCAGGTAACCTAATTTCTCGTCCATTAAACGTCCGAACATTTTAGGGAACCAGTGGTAAACACCGGCAAGCATACCAAATATTGCCGCCGAACCCATTACAAGGTGGAAGTGGGCCACAACAAAATAGGTATCGTGCAAATTGATGTCCAACGCGGCATTACCTAAGAAGATACCGGTTAAACCACCTGAGATGAAGAACGAAACCATACCAATTGCAAACAGCATGGCAGGTTTGAACCGGATGTTGCCGCGCCACAGTGTAGCGAGCCAGTTGAATGTTTTTACTGCCGACGGTACCGCGATGATTAATGTTGTGATCATGAACACACCTCCCAGGAACGGGTTCATACCCGTAACGAACATGTGGTGCCCCCAAACGATGAATGATAATACAGTGATACCGATGAGTGAGTAAACCATCGCATGATAACCGAAGATAGGCTTACGCGAGTTTACCGACATGATCTCGGATGAGATACCCATTGCAGGCATAATTACGATGTATACTTCGGGGTGACCTAAGAACCAGAACAAGTGTTCGAATAATATAGGGCTACCACCTTCGAACGGCATTACTTTACCGTTCAATACAATGTCAGACAAATAGAAACTGGTACCCATGCTGCGGTCGAATATCAACAACACAACACCTGCAACCAATACCGGGAATGATAACACGCCCAATACGGCAGTTAAAAAGAAAGCCCAAACAGTTAATGGCATTTTCCAAAGGTCCATACCTTTGGTACGCATGTTTAACACGGTACTAACATAGTTTATACCACCCATTAATGATGATGCCACAAAGCATATCATACTGATAAGCCACAAGGTCATACCGCCTTCAGAACCGGGCATTGCTTTTGGCAGGGCCGATAATGGCGGGTAAACCGTCCAGCCACCGCTTGCAGGGCCTTTTTGTATAAAGAATGAGCTTAGCATGATAACGCATGCCAGGAAGAAGAACCAGTATGAAAGCATGTTCATGAATGGCGAAGCCATATCACGCGCGCCTACCTGTAAAGGTATAAGCAGGTTACTGAAGGTACCGCTTAAGCCGGCAGTTAACACAAAGAATACCATGATGGTACCATGTATGGTAACCAGCGACAGGTAAAAGTTAGGATCCAAACGGCCACCCGGAGCAAAACGGCCCAGTAAGGTTTCCATTAAAGGAAACGACTTATCAGGGTATGCTAACTGTATCCTGAACAATATAGACAAGGTCATGGCGATGAAAGCCATAGTAATACCTGTGATCAGGAATTGCTTGGCGATCATTTTATGATCCATGCTAAATATATACTTACTAATAAAAGTTTCCTTATGGTGATGTCCGTGACCCTCTTCGTGGTGTACTACTCCGTGATCGTGAACTGCTACTGTTGACATAATCGCTAATCTTATATTAATTATTTAACGCTAATCTGTTTGGTGTTATACTTTTTTGCTGATTTGCACTGGCCATCTTCAAATCTTTCTTTAACGCGTCGGTTAAATAAGGCTTTTGATGTGATAACCATTGCTGGTATTCTTCAACATTAACCACACGTACAATCAATTTCATGTTGTAGTGTATACCACCGCATATTTTGTTGCAATACAGCAAGTATTCAAAATCGGGCTGGTTAAGCCTGTTACGCATATCGGCAGTAGTAATGGTAGGCGTAAACTTAAAGAAGGTAGGCAGGCCCGGTACTGCGTTTAACTGTACGCGGAAGTGCGGCATGTAAACGCTATGGATAACATCCTGCGCCAAAATGTTCAACCTTACTGATTTATTTACGGGCATGTACATGGTGTCGGCCTGTAAGTCATCGGTACTGTTTTTGTCTTTATAGTCAATACCCAGTTTATTATCGGCAGTTACCAAGCGGTAATCAACCGCGCCCAGTTTATTGTCTTTACCCGGGTAACGTAGTTCCCATTTAAACTGGTGACCGGTAACGCCAATGTTTATGGAAGACGGCTGGCCTTTTGCATCGGCGCTATTGGTAATTTCCTGCCAGGTAAAGAAACCGAACACCACTAATACGGTTAAAACAACAGCCGGAGCAATTGTCCATACTTTTTCAATGGTATTGTTGTGTGGCAAATAATGTGCCCTGCGTTTGCTTGAATGCCTGTAACGGAACAGGAAGGTAAACAGTAATATTTGGGTGATGAAAAACACTACCATGGTTATGCCTGTGGTAACATTAAACATCTCGTCTATTTTTACACCATGCACTGATGCTGCTTCGGGTAATGTTTCAGTACCCTGAACAGTGAATTCCCAATAAGCGCCATATAAGCCCACTACCAGGAACACGATGCAAATAGATGCCATTAAACCATTCCAGTTCAGTTCTGATTTGCCCTGTATCTGGCGGGTTAAATCATAAACCTTTAATATTTTACCTACTATGCCTATAACTACACATGCCAGTAAAAATAGTAACAGGTAATATTCAACGCCTGTCCACATGGCTGATTTTGCAGCGTCAGCGGCGTCGCCAGTAGCAGCGGCGGTAGCAGGTGCAGCGGCATCTTGCGCCATTACCAGGTGCGTACCTGTAAGCGTGAGCACTGCTAAAAGCGAAAGTATTTTTTTAGACTTTATAAATGTTTTGAATCCCATTTTATTGTTCGTTTGGTATTCCTTGTATTTGTTGCAAATTTAACAATTATTATACGTGATGATGTAAGCTCTCTTCCAAAAACGGATGATTTTTAGGTACAAGCGATTTAACTTTGCTTAGTGCAGTAAGCATGCAGAAAGTAAATAAACCTGCAAATCCTATAAATGTTCCTACTTCTTCGTACCAGAATCCCCGGCCGGCTGTGCCAACAGTATCAGGCATTATCATCATGTAGTAATCAAGCCAGTGCCCCAGTATCAGGATAACACATACCCATTTTAATACTGTTGTCTTACGTTTTGCGTCGCGTGACATTAATGCCAGGAACGGTGCAGCAAAATTGATGACGATATTTAACCAGAACCATGGTTTAAACTCGGGCTCCCACCTGCGGTAAAAATATATCGCTTCTTCAGGTAAGTTAGCGTAGTAGGTTAACAGGAATTGTGCGAACCATACGTAAGTCCAGAATACTGAGAATGCAAACATGAACAAACCCATGTTGTGCAAGTGGTTTTCTGTTAACCATGAGAAATATCCTTTTTCGCGCAGCAAAATAATAGTAAGCGTAATAACTGATAAACCGCTAACCCATAAGGCAGCAAAGTTATACCAGCCAAACATGGTTGAGTACCAGCGGGCCTCTAAAGACATGATGGTATCGAACCCGTATACAGGATCGCTTAAACCAAATACCAGCAAGAACACACAAGCCAGGTTGAAGCTTTTCTTGTAGTTGATCATCCCGCCTATCTCATCCTCATTCTCAGAATAATTTATCAGCAAACGTGCTAAAAGGCTGTATAAACCTAAAAACAATATTAAACGGATAAAGAAGAAAGGCAAGTTTAAGAACCCTGATTTACCCGCTATTACCGGGTCATAGTTAAGGGCCTTAGGATCAGTTAAACCGTGGGTTGTCCAGGCTGAATACAAATATGATTTTGCTATGGTTTGGCCATTTTCAACAACATTGTGGGTAGTGAATATACCGGCAGCTATAATTGCTATTAGAAAAAGCGCGGCAATAGGCAGTACTTTAGCGAATGCCTGCGGTATGCGTATCATTGATGCCGACCAACCCGCCTGTGCAGCATATTGTATGGCGCAAAAAACAGCACCTGCTATACAAACGTTTGTAAAGTAGTAGCCCATCAACAACAGGTTCGAGAATTCGCGGTCTGTATTTAAGAACAAGCCGGCTACCACAGTAATAATACCTATCACTATAGCAAACAAGCTCCAGGTTTTGGCCCGGCCTTCAAATACAAATCGATCGTTAAAACTATTATGAGTTTCCATTAAAAATATAGCTTATAAAGTTTGTAAATGGTGAATATACATAACTACTTTCCAGCGCTCTTCAGGAGCCAGCTGCGAAGCGTAGGAACCCATGGCGTTTAAACCGTAAGTTATGGTATGATATATTTTACCGTCGGTTAAATCTTTCATATCACCACCGCGTGATGACTGCCCTTTTGAATATGATGGCGGCGGCGGGAAACCATGTTTAGTAACTTCACCATCGCCCTGGCCTTCAACACCGTGGCATGGCGAGCAGAAGTGCAGGAACAATGCCTGTCCATCGGCAAAGTTAGCCTGGGTTTGTGGCAGCGGGCTGGTTACTTCGGTACCTGAAGCTTCGTAGCCATCGTGGGTGTTTGGATAATCAAACGTAACCCAACCGATAGGTATAGTGTGTACCGGCGGCAACTGTGCGGTTTTACCGTCCTTAAAATTCGGGTTTGGCTGATCGGGGTCATACGCTAAATGCTCGTACATATTAGGAGCGTATTCCCAACCGGTGCTCCTTTTATCGCTGCACGATGTAATTATAGCCGTGGCAGCAATAGCGATAACCGTTACACCTAATAATTTAAATTTCATAGCTAACATATTTTCTGTCGTTATGCTTAACTTCTACAGCTCCTGCTTCTTTTAGTAAATTAGTGATATCCGCATGTGGCGTGTTACCTTTGGCATCAATGGCTATTACAAACCTGTCGTTAGTAGCCCTGTAGTCCATAACCCTTGGCGTGCGGCCGGGGAAAAGGTGCGTGGCGAAAAAGAAGGTTGCAACTGTGCCGAATGCGGTGTATAAAACGGTCCATTCGAATGTTACCGGGATAAAATCAGGTATGGCGAAGGCTGGCTTGCTGCCTATATTCATGGGCCAATCGTGTACCATGAAATAATAAACCAAACTGAATATTACCGTACCACCTAAACAGCCGAACATAAAGGCTGCATAACCCAGGCGCGAATCCTTAATACCTAGCTTTGCTTCGATACCGTGGATAGGCATTGGGGTGTATACATCATAAATAGGCACACTGTTCTGTTGCAGTAACGTTATGCCGTCCATCATCTCATCGGGATCTTCAAAACATCCCAGTATAAATTTAGTGCTGCTCATTTACTTTTATGCTTTTTGGTATTCAGCCATTTCAACGCTATCAAACTTGGTCAGGGCATCTACATAAAACTCTGCCTGCTCTTTATCAACATGGCCATCTGCCAATATTTTCTTTTTAGACTGCTCACTTGAACCTTTCAATATCAATTTAACCTCGGCTATTGCTATTGATGGCAATACGCGCATAAACAACAGGAAGCAGGTAAAGAATACACCTATCGAACCAACAAATATGCTTATATCAATCCAGGTTGGGTAGAACATGGCCCAGCTTGATGGCAGGAAGTCGCGGTGTAACGAGGTTACGATAATTACGAAACGTTCGAACCACATACCGATGTTGATAATGATTGACAGGAACCAGGTAGCTGCAATATTGCGGCGCACCTTTTTAATCCATAATACCTGCGGGATAACGCAGTTACAGCAAAACATTGACCAGCTTGCCCACCAATACGGACCGAAGTACCTGTTGATGAAAGCGTACTGCTCATATTCAACCTGCGAGTAGTAGGCGATAAAAAATTCTGTACTATAAGCCACCATTACTATTGAACCTGTTAAGATGATGATCTTATTCATGGCTTCAATATGGAACATGGTGATGTAATTCTCAAGACCCAATACTTTACGCGCTATCAGCAACAGTGTTTGCACCATGGCGAAACCCGAGAAGATAGCACCCGCAACGAAATATGGCGGGAATATGGTAGTATGCCAGCCAGGTTCCAGTGATGTGGCAAAGTCCATTGATACGATGGAGTGAACCGAAAGCACCAGCGGTGTTGATATACCTGCCAGGATCAATGATACCGTTTCGAAACGCTGCCATGTTTTAACCGAACCGGTCCAGCCGAATGATAAAACAGAGTATACTTTGCGGCGAATGCCAGTGGCACGGTCGCGGATAGTAGCGATATCGGGCAATAAACCTGTGTACCAGAACACTAACGATACCGAGAAGTATGTTGATATCGCGAATACGTCCCAGATCAACGGTGAGTTAAAGTTAACCCATAATGAACCGTACTGGTTTGGTAATGGTAACGAGTAAACTGCCATCCATGGGCGGCCCATGTGCGCAACGATGTAACTGGCGGCGCAAATTACCGCGAAGATGGTCATGGCCTCGGCAGAGCGGTTGATGGAGTTACGCCATTTTTGGCGGAACAGTAAAAGGATAGCCGAGATAAGCGTTCCGGCGTGACCGATACCTACCCACCACACGAAACCGGTGATGTCCCAGGCCCAGCCTACTGTTTTATTTAAACCCCACGAACCTATACCATACCAAAATGTATAACTTACCGCGAACAACCAAAGGGTTGCACCCATTGAGGCGACACTAAAGCCGATCCACCAGGCTTTCCCGGGCAACTTTTCAACGGGGCGTAATATATCATCCGTTATTTGGGCGTAGGTGATATTTTTTCCCGTAATTAACGGTTCCCTGATTATTGATTCGTTATGAGATGACATATTTTAAAATCTCTATTTATAAATTAAGCCTCTAATTCAGTTCTATTTCTAACTTTTACCTGGTAACCTATACCCGGCTGCACGTTCAATTCTTCTAACACGTAGTAGGTTCTTTCGCTCTTTAATGCTTTTGACAATTCAGAGTTAGGATCATTAGCGTTACCGAAGATGATAGCGTTTGTTGGGCAGGTTTGCTGGCAGGCAACTTTGATATCGCCATCTTTAACAGAACGTTTTTCTATTTTAGCTTTTAGCTTGCCTGCTTGTATACGCTGTATACACATTGAGCATTTTTCCATAACACCACGGAAACGTGTGGTAACATCAGGGTTAAGCACAAGCTGGGTGTGTTCGCCCTGCAGGTAGTTATCAAAACGTGCATCGTTCCAGTAGTTGAACCAGTTAAAGCGGCGTACTTTGTAAGGGCAGTTGTTAGCGCAGTAACGTGTACCTATACAACGGTTGTAAGCCATGTGGTTTAAGCCTTCGGACGAGTGAACAGTAGCAAGTACCGGGCAAACAGTTTCGCAAGGCGCATGATCACAGTGCTGGCAAAGCATTGGCTGGTAAACAACCGATACATTATCAAGCGTTGCATCATTTAACTGGTTTATTTCTTTTTCCTTGGTTACAAGGCTGCCATTATCATTAAAGCTGTAATAACGGTCGATACGTATCCAGTGCATTTCGCGGCGGCGGCGAACTTCATCGCGGCCAACAACCGGAACGTTGTTTTCGGCGCTACAAGCTACAACGCAGGCACCGCAACCGGTACAGGCATTAAGATCGATAGCCATCATCCAGTTATAGGTTGGGCGTTCGTACTCATCCCATAAACTGTATGTTTTATGGTCTTCGCCGTGGCCACTGCCTGCGTATGGATTCTTTTTATATTCAGTAAAGGTAGTTTCGCGGATGATGCTATTACGGCCTTCGTATGAATGGTGAGTTTGTGTTTGTGCAAATTCGGCAGCGTTACCTGTTTTGCTGATGGTTGCCACGGCATTGCCCTGGAACGAACCGGCGCGGAAGGTAAGGAACGGATAAGCGTTCTTTCCAACGTTATCGCCTACAGGGCCTGCTTGTGTACGGCCATAGCCAACAGCTACCGAGATAGTACCAGCTGCCTGGCCCGGCTGCAATAATACCGGAAGATCAACAGAATAGTTATCAACTTTTATGCTGATAATATCACCTTGCTCCAGTTCTAAGTATTTAGCATAAGTTGGCGACATGGCCGCAAAGTTATCCCAGGTAACTTTCGATACCGGATCGGGCAATTCCTGCAACCATGGGTTGTTGGCACGTTTACCATCGCGCAGGGCAATAGATTGGAAAAGCTGTAATTCAACTTTATATTTCCCATCGCCAACAAGCTCGGCGCTGCGTGATAATATACTTTGTGCAGCTGCGGCAACATTGCCTGCAGCAGTATAAGTGCCTGGTGTTTTATCGGCAACTTTAACAAAACCTGTTTGTAGTAAAGTTTCCCAGCCCTTTTGGCCCGATAAGCCACCTAAAGCTAATAGTGATTTATCCCAGGTATTTTTTACGTATAAGTAGTAATCTTTAACAGCGTTGTCACTCCATATCAACAGGCTTTGTTCGGCCTGGCGGCTGTTGTAAACCGGGTTAATGGTTGGCTGTACAATGGTGTAATAACCTTCAATCGGGTTAGCATCGCCCCATGATTCCAAATAATAGTGGTTTGGCGCGATGATGTTACATAACGATGAAGTTTCATCACCCATAACTCCCGAAGTACCGCTGCCGCCATGATTAGCGAATGATACTTTTAAACGTACCTTTTTAAGCGCTGCTTTAATAGCATTGCCATTGTGGTATTCATAAACCGGGTTAGCATTCAGGAAGAATACAGCATCAACCTCGCCCCTGTTCATTTCTTCAACAAACTCAACAAACACGGCATCATTACCGGCGTATTGTTTCGAAACGTTATCAAGATCGATAGTAGAACCGTAGGCACCTAACAGTGAGTTGATAGAGTTAACAAAAGTTTGTGTTGCCACATCATTTGAACCCGAAACAACCAGTGCTTTACCTTTAGCGGCAAGCAATTCTTTAGCGGCAAGTGTTATAGCGTTATCGGCAGCAGCATTGCTTAGTTTTTTTGAACCTGCAACAGTAGTACCGGCAATAGCATTGTACAAGTTAACCAGTGCAACACCTTCTTCAGAAACTTTGATTGGGATGCGCACATCGGCGTTTGAACCGGTGTTGCTCATTCCAGCTTCGAACTGAATGTGGCGCGACATTTTTTTGCCTTGTAACGATTTGTTGTTACGGCCCTTAACATACTGGCCCATGAATTCGGTTGGCGATATCCATGTACCTAAGAAGTCGGCACCGAAGCTTACAATTACATCGGCATTATCAAAACGATAATGCGGCACCACGGCTTTGCCGAAGCTGGCCTGGTTTGCCTGGATGATACCGGTATATGATACGGCATCGTAAACAATATGTGTAGTATTAGGGAATGCAGTAACAAAATCAGCAATAACAGCTAATGTTGAAGGGCTGTTTATGGTTGATGATACGATACGTATTTTTTTACCACCTGCTTTAATGGCAGCAAGTTCGCTTTTTACAAATGCATCAACCTGGTCCCAATCGGCATCAGCCTGGTCCTGCATTGCGTTTTTCAGGCGGTTAACATCGTACAGGTCTAAAACCGAAGCTTGTGCCTGGCCACTTAAGCCACCATGCGAAAGCAGATCGTTAGGGTTACCTTCAATTTTAATAGGGCGACCTTCACGGGTTTTAACCAATATAGCATGGCCATCATAACTTGATGAGTAATAGTTTGCTATACCCGGAGTAATCTCTTCGGGTTTTATAAGGTAAGGAATTGATTTGTGAACCGGCACTTTTTGACAAGCAGCCAAAGTAACCGCGCCAACTCCAAAGCC